>JBGTSH010000076.1:0-34763 GCA_041940405.1 Polyangiaceae bacterium | reverse complement strand
CTTCGTCCTCACCCGCGAGGTCGGCGCCTTCGTCGAACACGCGGCTCTGGTAGCACGCCGGACGCGCTGGCCAAAGACCGGGTAGGGCTTTGTGTGCTAAGTTCGATGACCATGCGCACTCGCGCTCTTGCTTGGCTCGCCTTCTTGGCTGCGCTCGCCCCGGCGTCCGACGCGATGGCCTTCTGCCGGAGCACCACGTGCACCGGTGAATGCCCGCGCGACGAGAACGACTGCAAGACGACCGGCAAACAACTCTTCTGGGCCGGCGGCTGCGTCGGGTTCTCTTTGCAAGAGGACTCGAGCGTCCACATCCCGATGAAGTACTTCCGTCAGGTCGCGCAGCGATCGTTTCTCGCGTGGACCGAGCTGGAATGCGACAGCGGGATCTCGACCTTGTCCTTCGCCGAGCTCGATGAAGTCAGCTGCAAGAAGACCGAGTACAACTCGGGCGGCGCGAACGCGAACATCATCCTGTTTCAGGACAACAAGTGGGACTACGCGGGCGTCGACAACACCCTCGCCAAGACGACCGTCACGTTCGACGACGACACCGGTGAAATCCTCGACGCCGACATCGAGATCAACCACGCGTACAACCAGTTCACGATCAACGACGACCTCGTCGAGTACGACCTCGAGAGCGTGCTGACGCACGAGGTCGGGCACTTCATCGGCCTCGATCATTCGCCCGACTTCTCGGCGACGATGTTCGCCGGCTACGAGCCGGGGACGACGGAGCAGCGCACCCTCGAGGAAGACGACATCCTCGCCGCCTGCGCGGTCTACCCGCCGGAGCGGGCCGTCACCTGCAACACCGAGCCGCGCGGGGGCTTCGCGACGGAGTGCGGGGGCAAGGCGGCCGAGAAGCCGGAAGAGGACGGGGGCGAAGACGAAGGCTGCACGGTCGCCGGTGCCGGCACCCGACCGAGGGAAGCCGGCGGGCCGTCGGCCGTATTCGTACTCGGCTTCGTTTGGGCATTGGGCACCGGTTTGCGAGCTGCGGGTCGCCGCGGGCTCTGGAGACGACGACGATGATGCGGCATGCGCTCGGGCTGTCTTTGCTTGCGATAACGACCGCGCTCTCGTTCGCCGCCTGCGAGGGCGAGACCGAGACGCTCTGCACCGCGGCCGAGGAGATCTACTGCAACTGCCAGGGCACGCGCGATCCCGGCACCAAGACCTGCGCCGAGGACGGGATGTCCTTCGGACCCTGCGTCGGGCCGGACGGCGAGTGCCAAGAGGTCGAGAACAGCTCGACGTCGAGCGGCGACCCGACCGAGTGTGAGCCCGACGACGTCCAGCCGTGCACCTGCGACGACGGCACGACGATGGGCGAGACCACGTGCGAGTCGGACGGCAGCGGCTTCGGGCCTTGTCTGGTGAGCGGCGGCGAGTGCGCTGCAGCCGGAACGCTCGAGTTCTTCCAGCCCTGCACCTCGGACAACGAGTGTCTCTCCGGCATCTGCCGCGGGTTCTGCACCCGCGAGTGCCAGGACTACATGGGCTGCGTCGAGACCGACGAGCTCTTCGGCGACTGCGTCGATTTCAATGGCGGCGGGACGCGTCATTGCGCGCCGTATTGTTTCTCCCAAGAAGAGTGCAGCGGCTTCACCGAGGTCGTCTGCAGCGGCGTCGAGGATCCCGCGTACATCTTCGCGGCCTGCGGCCCGTTCGAGCCTCCCCAAGGGATGCCCCTCGGGACGCTCTGCGACCCGACCGACAACACGATGTTGGTCGGCGATCCGAACAACCCCCAAACGGTCCAAGCATTCTGTCACCTGGGGCTCGCCGGCGTCGAGAACGTCTGCATCTTCGGCGAGTGCACCAAGGGCTGTTACGAGGACATCGACTGCCCCAACTCGGACTGCTCGTCCGACGGCAGCGTCCCCGGTTGCTGCATCTCGTCGCCCGATTGCGATGCCTGATTTTCGTGGAGGCTTGTCTTGAGAACGTCCCACGTTTTGGTCGCTTGCTCGCTCATCGGACTCGTAGCGGCGGCCGCCGCCTGCGGAGATGACGCAGGGACAGGCGGCGGCGGGCAAGGCGGGGAAGCCCAGATCTTCTGCGGCGACACGTTCGTCGATCCCGATCTCGACGAAGAGTGCGACGACGGCAACGACGTAGACGACGACGAGTGCCGGAACGACTGCACCAAGCCGCGCTGCGGCGACGGCGCGGTGCTCACCGACATCGAAGAGTGCGACGACCAGAACACCGACGACACCGACGACTGTCTCTCGACGTGCCTCTTCGCGTACTGCGGCGACGGCTTCGTTCAGACCGGCGTCGAGTCGTGCGATGACGGCAACGAAGAAGACGGCGACGCGTGCAGCGGGACGTGCGCCGCGGGCATGGGGTGCGGCAACGGCATTCCCGAAGCGGGCGAAGAGTGCGACGACGGCAACGCGTTCGACGACGACGAGTGCACCACCGACTGCACCGTCGCCTTCTGCGGCGACGGCAAGCCGCTCCCCGGCGTCGAAGAGTGCGACGACGGCAACACGGTCGACGACGACGCGTGCAACAACGACTGCGTCCTCAACCCGATCCAGACCTTCACCTGTCCGGGGACCGCGGCCACGGTGGCAGCAGGCTCGGACATCACGCTGGGCGGCAACACCGCCGATTCCGCCGACACCTACCAGGGCAGCTGCGGCGGCGTGGGCGCGCCCGAGGTCGTCTACGCGATCACGGCAGAGGACGACGGCATCCTCTTCCTCGACATGATCGCGGTGAACAACGACCTGGATCCGGTCCTTCACGTCCGCAGCCAGTGCGACAACCCCGGCAGCGAAGCAGCCTGCGCCGACACCACGTTCCTCGGCGGCTACGAGTCGACGCAGCTCCCGGTCATCGCCGGCTCGACGTACTACGTGTTCGCCGACGGCTGGGACGGCTCGAGCGGCGAGTTCCTCATCGGCGCGTCGATCCTGGCAGGCGTGCCCGGCGATCAGTGCCCCGGCGTGAACATCCCTCTCGCCGGATACAACCAGACCTACACGACGTCGGGAAACACCTCGAACGCACAGGCCGACCTCTCGGGCACGGGCGTGTGCTCGTCCGCCAACACGCCGGACGTCATCTACCGGGTCGAGGCGCCGGACTCGGGCAAGATCGTGGCCGCGCTCGATCCGACGTTCGATGCATCTCTCTACGCGCGCTCGACGTGCACGAGCCAGGCGAGCCAGCTCGGCTGTGCCGACGTGGGTCTCGCGGGCGACCTCGAGCTCCTCGAGGTGAACGTCGACGCGGGTGACGTCGTCTGGTTCGTCGTCGACGGATGGATGGGCGACGCCGGGCCGTACAACATCGACTTCACGCTCCTTCCGTAAGCCAAGTGCGCTAAAGACCGTCGACCATGACGGCGCTCGAAGCACTCCTCCTCGGAATCCTCGAGGGGCTGACGGAGTTCCTTCCCGTTTCGTCGACCGGGCACCTGGTGCTGCTCGGCAAGGGTCTCGGCCACGAGGACGACGCAGCGAAGTCGCTCTCGATCGTGATCCAGCTCGGGGCCGTCGTCGCGGTCATCGTGTACTACCGCGCGCTCCTCCTCTCCCTCGTCAAAGGTTTCTTCCGCGGCGAGCCCGACAAGCGACGCCTCGTCGTGGCGCTCCTGATCGCGTTCGTCCCTGCAGCCGCCGTGGGTCTGGCGTTCGGCGACTTCATCAAGGATCGCCTCCTCAAGCCGATCCCGGTCGCCATCGCCGCGATCCTCGGAGGCTTGGTCATGATCGGGAGCGAAGTGATTTTGAAGGGCCGGAAGGCGCGCGAGGACGAAGGCGTCCTCGGCGTGCGTCTCGGACAAGCGTTCGCCGTCGGCCTCGCGCAGTGCTTCGCCCTCTGGCCGGGCATGTCCCGCTCGATGACCACCATCCTCGGCGGGCAGCTCGTCGGGATGAAGACGGCCACGGCGGCCGAGTTTTCGTTCCTTTTGTCGATTCCCGTCCTCGGGGCCGCGACGGTCTATGACCTCATCAAGAGCCGTGACGTGCTGCTCGGACAACCCGACGCCGCGGTGGCCCTGGGGGTCGGCCTGGTCTCGGCGTTCGTGGTCTCGATCGCGGTCATTGCGGCGTTTCTCAAGTACCTGAAGCGGATCGGTCTGATCCCCTTCGGGGTCTACCGAATCATCCTGGGAATCGTGGTGATCGCGCTCGCCCGCTGAGCCGATTCGCCGGCTTGACGGGGGAAGGCCGACGCCCGTAAAGCGTAGTTCGTTCGCGTCTCGCGCTCTGCAGGAGGTTCTGTTTCGTATGCTTTCCACCCGCTCTCTCGCTTCCGCTCTCGTGTTCGCTTCGGTCCTTGCAGTCTCCGCCTGTGGCGGCGGCGGCTCGCAGAACACGAAAGAAGAGCAGGTCGACATGTCCCAGTTGGCGCCGGCTCCGGACGCGACGGTGTTCGTCAAGGTCACCGCCGGCAGCGGTGAGGCCGAGCCCTTCCTCGCGAACGTGAAGACGCAGCTGACGAGCTCGATGAGCGGTGCCGGCTACAAGCTCGTGGAGTCCGAAGAGGGCAAGCCCGACGTCATCGCCAAGGTCACCGTGAACGCGGTCCAGGAGCAGTCGTTCTTCCAGGTCCAGGTCAACGGCCAGGTCCAGGCGAGCTACAAGGTCACGATCAACGCGTCCTTCGTCTCGGCCGCCGAATCGAGCGTGATCGACCAGACCACGAGCGAGTTCACCGGCAAGGACGGCGCGGTCGACCAAAAGGCGATCGACAAGCTGCTCTTCCACTTCGGCAAGACCGGCAAGCTCACCGCGTGGACCCACTCGGTCAAGGCGAAGGTCCAGGCGAAGGAAGACGACCTGTGGAAGGCTGCGAACGTCGAGGGCTGCAAGAAGCCCACGTCCCCGACCGCGTGCGACGGCGTGAAGGCCTACTTGAAGGAGTACCCGAGCGGCAAGTACACCGCCGAGGGACGCCAGGCGATGCAGGACGGCGAGGCAGCAGCAGCAGCGCTCAAGGAAGAGGACCTCTGGAAGGCCGCTGCGGTCGACCAGTGCAAGAAGCCGACGAAGTCCTACGACTGCAAGGGCGTCGAGGAGTACATCGCGAAGTATCCGACGGGCGCGCACGTCGCCGAGGGCAAGGACGCGATGAAGGCGTCGGAGAAGGCGCGCGAGGGTCTGAAGAAGGCCGAGGACGCGCAGAAGAAGGCGGCCAACCGCGAAGAGTGCATCAAGGAGTGCCGCCGGACCTACGAGACGTTCCGCAACTTCGAGATCCTCAGCGGTCGCTGCATCCAGACCGAGTGCAATTGAGACGTCATGACGGATAAGCACGAGAGGCGCGCCGGCGGGCGCAAGCTCGACGACGGGGCAGAGGACAAGCTCGTCCCGCTCACCTCCCTCGATCCGCTCGAGGCGAAGAGCTTCGACGACCTTCTGCGCGCCATGTCGAAGACGGCGTTCAGCGGGCGCTCTCTCGGCGAAGCGGCGGACATCCTGACCGAGATGACGCTCGACCCCGACTGCCTGGTCGTGGCGACGTTCTCGGGCGCGATGACCGTCGCCAAGATGGGCAAGATCATCGTCCGGATGATCGAAGCGGGGATGATCGACTGCATCGTGTCGACGGGCGCGCTCATGGCGCACGGCCTGAGCGAAGCGGTCGGTCTCACCCACTTCAAGCACGACCCCACGGTCTCGGATGAGGTGCTCTTCGAGAAGGGCTACAACCGCGTCTACGACACGCTCGAGCTCGAGGTGAACCTCAACACGATCGAGCGCTTCGTCTCGCAGGTCCTCGCCACGCTGCCGACGAACGAGCCGTGGTCGAGCGCGAGCATCTGCCGCGCGCTCGGCAAAGCCCTGGCCGAGCAGGGGGAGTCGCCCGGCATCCTCCGCAGCGCGTTCCTCCGCAACGTGCCGGTGTACGTGCCGGCGTTCACCGACAGCGAGCTCGGCCTCGACGTCGCGACCTTCTTCTTGCGGCAGCGGCTGAAGACGGTCGGAAAGTCACCCACTCCGGCCGAGCTGTTTCAAGAGACGGTGCCGCCGTACAACCCCTTCGTCGATCTCCTCTCGTACGCCAAGCTCGTCTCGACGAAAAAGAAGATCGGCATCTTCACGATCGGCGGCGGCGTCCCGCGCAACTGGGCCCAGCAGGTCGCGCCGTTCTACGACATCGCGGCGCACCGCCTCGATGTCGAGCTTCCTGCGCCGCGCTTCTCGTACGGCGTCCGCATCTGTCCCGAGCCCGCGCACTGGGGCGGGCTCTCCGGCTGCACGTACACAGAAGGTGTCAGCTGGGGGAAGTTCGTGCCCCCGAGCGAAGGCGGCCGCTACGCAGAGGTCTACGCCGACGCGACGGTCGCGTGGCCGCTCTTGGTCCGCGGGGTCCTCGAGCGGCTCGGTAAGGTCTGACCGTTTGCTGAAATGGTGGCGTCACGCCGCTGGTGGGGCTCTGCCCGCCCTTTCACCCCCCCGACCCCCCTCACTTCGTGAGGGGGGAGCCTGACCAATCTGTTAGTAACCTCCCCCCTCACGGAGTGAGGGGGCCGGGGGGTGAATCCACAGGGACGGACGTCACCCAGCACCCCCGCCCCGCCATCCTCGAAACGAGGTTTACTGTCGCGTCGCGGCCCGCCACTTCTCGAGGAGCCTCTTGTTCGCCGGCTTGATCGGCGGCGGGTGCTTCCACGCGAGATCGCGCACCTTCGCGAGCGAGCTCGACTTCGCGGGTGCGGGCATCGCTTGCGGGAACGTGCCTGCCGATTGCGGCGTGGTCTGCTCGGGTTCCTGCAGCGTGTTGAGGACGAGGAGCGCACCGCCGACCGACGAGAACGGCGCGACGTCGTCCACATTGCCCAGAGCGTCGACGCCGCGAACGCGGATGTTCGGCCCCTGACCCGTCGGCGCGATGTCGCCCTGCGCGCCTGTGAGGAAGACGCCCTCGTACGGCGTGAGACCGGGGACGTTGCCGAGCCCGATGTTGCCCGGCTGCCCGGGCAGCGTGAGCATGCCGTTGAAGCCGTACGGCCCGGTCGGCGCTTCTACCCAAGCTGCGGTCATCATGTCCATCTGCACGTCGGCGAACGACTGCCCGAGCTCATTCATGAAGAACTCGTTCATCTGGAACGGGTTGCCGGTGAGATCGAAGAGCTCTCCATAGCCCGACACGCCGCCGAGGCGCGAGGCGACGTACGTCCAGAACACGTAGGCCTGCGCGTATTGATCGTAATTGGCGTACTCCCACTGGACGAGGGACATGCCCTCCGCCAGCTCGAAGGAGTTCGTGTAGACCTGCGGCGCGATCTGGTTGGCTCCGTGGACAGCGTGCACCGCGCACTCGGCGAGACCCTCGTTGTGCCACGGCCAGTCCTCTTCCCAGAACTCGTGGCTCTCGTTGTAGAGCAGGTGAGAAAACTCGTGCGGCACCACGTGGTAGGGGTCGAAGCCGCCGAGATCGGTGACGCTGAGATAGACCATCTCCATCTCGTTGGAGTGGTAGCCCCACTCCTCTGCCTGCTCTGCAGGGAAAGCATTGATCGGGCTGAAGTACCCGCCGTACTGGCCGTGGCCGTCGAGCCCGAGCAATACGATCTTGCCGTTGTCGTCGATGTCGCCGGGAAGATTGATGAGCGCGGTCTCGATGGGAAAGATCTGCTCGTCGAAGATCTGGATCGTCTCCTCGATGTCGCTCGCGACGGCATCGTCGGTCGCGTAGAGAACGACGTGCTGCCCGATCCCGACGCGCCGGGCGATGACCTCGTAGTCCTGCCCGTTGTCGAGGTCGGTCGCCCAGAGCTTCGCTGTGTCCGCAGAGAGGAAGCTTCCGCCTTCTTGATCGAGCTTGCCGGCCGGCGCCGCAATGACGAGGTCGTAGGTGACGCCGAGCTTCTGGTTCTCTGTCGTCAGAACGATCGCGTTCGTCCCGGCGTCGGTGGCGACGGCGGTGATCTCGAGGGATCCGAAGTCGCTGGTGACGACGAACGCCGCGGGATCGCTGGGCGCCGAGGCGAGGTCTCCCTGGACGCGGATCTCGATCGTCGTCCGCGTAGGCGCCGAGACGCCGGCCACGTCGGCCTCACCCGGGGGTGAGCCGCCCTCGCCTCCCGCTCCTTGCGGCTCCCCGGCGCCAGATGCACCCGCACCGGTGTCTCCGGCGCCTTCACCCCCGGCCCCGTCCACGACGTCGACCTCGTTGTCACAGGCCGCAAGAGGAACAGAGAGACCGAGAAGCAACGTAAGGATGGGCTGGGCTCGCATGGGCTCCCCTTTTGTGGCCGGGTGTGGCCAAAACGATCAAGTCAAAGAGGCTCAAGCACTGCCGGACGCCGGGAGCCGACCCCGCGGATCGCGCCGCCGGGCCCACTCGGCGAGGACGATTCCGGCCGCGACCGTCACGGGAAACGAATGGTTGATGCCGTACATCGGTATCGCCAGCACCTCGCTGCACGATCGAAGGATCGCCTCGGGCACGCCGTCGTCCTCGCTCCCGAGGACGAGCACCGAATCGTCAGGAAGAGCGGCCTCCCAGAGCGACGTCGTCGCATGATCGCGCTCGACCCCCACGAGCGAGCGACCGCGCGTCTTCTCGAGGAACTCTTCGATGGTCGAGCACTCGACGATGTTCTCGTACTTGTGCATCCCCATCGCGGCCTTCTCGTAGAAGGGCTCGACGCCGATGAGGAAGATCTCGCGCACGAGAAAGGAGTGCGCTACGCGGATGATGGCGCCGACGTTGAACGGATTCTTGGCGCGCACGACCGCGATGCTCATCGGCACCCGGAGCTTGCCGAGCTCCTCGCGGATTTGCTCCGTGGAGTAGCCGAAGGGAGGGATCTTCATTCCGCCCGCCCCGCTCAGTCGGGCGCGACAGGGAGGTCGGAGGCGTCCGAGAAGAGCGGATAGATGGGTCCCTCTTTGACGGTCATCTTGAGCGTCGAGCCGTCCTTGTGCTTCACGCTCATCGGCACACCCTCCGTCGGGATTGCGCCGAGCAGGCTCCTTACCTCGTCGGTGCTCAGCGTCTCGATGGCCTTCCCCCCGAGCTCCAGGATCTCGTCGCCCTTCTGCAGCCCGGCGCGCGTCGCGGGGCTCTCGTCGAGCATGCGCGTGATACGCGCACCACCGCGGCGAAGCTCGTACCAAAACCCCGCGCCCCAGATCGCCTTGGCCGGCTGGATCTGGATCGTCACGCCACACTCGCCGCTCAGCTCGAGGTCGGTCTCGCCGCCGAACATCTCGCTCTCGAGGCGCAGGTCCTTCTTGCCGATGATGCCGTCGTTGAGCGGGTTGGAGTCCCAGATCTGAACCTCGACCTTGTCGCCGGGATTCAAGACGAAGTTGCCACCCGGCGAGGACGTCCAGTCGGGCTCGAGCGTGTCGGCCGCCGAAGACGTCTTGAGAATCTGTTTCCCGTTCACCAGGACGCGAACGTACGGATCCGGCAGGCTGCCGAAGGCTTGGTCCCAGGTCCGCCCGTCACGCGTGCGTGGCGGGACGCGACCTTTGGTGACGCGCAGGAAGTGGCGATCCGCAGGCGCCGGCGGGTCCAGCGCCCCGGTTTGCGGAGCTTTCTCGAAGCGCGTCGAGACCTCTGGGAAAACGGCGGCACAACCCGAGAGGACGGCGAGAGCGACCGCGATGAGAACCGAACGCAGCACGAGGCCGGCATTCTACGGGCGCAATGCGTCATGCGTCGACGACTACTTCGGCCTTACTTCGGGTTGGCAGGATCGACCATCATCGCGCAAACTAACAGTTAACGATCGGAGAGCTGTGACATGGCCAGGCTCGTAGGCTTCATCGGCAACCGTCCGGACCTCGGTGCGCGAGCCATCGCGCTCGAGGAGCAAGCCTTCACGGTGAGAGTCCCCGAAACCCCCGAGGCCGCGGCTACGGCGAGCGAAGGCCCCGGCAGCGTGAGCTGGGGCATCGGCTTCTACCAAGGGGGCGAGATCCTGTTGAAGCGCCGTCCTTTCGACGAGCGGCGCGCGCTCAGCCTCGCCGAGATCCTCAAGGACGTGAAGGCCGAGGTCCTGGTCGGTCACGTGCGCACCGCGACCGTCGGAACGCTCCGCACCGAGAACACGCATCCGTTCCGCTACCGCCAATGGCTCTTCGCCCAAACGGGCACCGTGCCGTCGTTCGAGCGGCTGCGCGGCCGTCTCATGGAGTCGATGCCGCAGTTTCTCGCGCGCGACGTGCGCGGCGACACCGACGCAGAGATCGTCTTTCACCTTTTCCTCTCCTTCTTGCACGACGCGGGCGTGCTCGACCGCAGCGACGTCGACCCCGCCGTCGCGCGCGACGCGATCCGCTCGACGCTCTCGCTGGTCGACGGCCTCTGCGCAGAAGAAGGGGCGGGCACGGCGCGCCTCAACTTGGTCCTCGCCTGCAGCGACTACGTGATCGGCGTCCGAGTCAGTAGCAAGATGGGTTACCAGGTGGTCGCCGGCCGAGCCGCGCTCGAACGTCTCTTCGGCGGCGAGAGCCTCTCGCGGACGAAGATCCCGCACCTCGCGTCGGCGCGCCTCTCGATGTGCGCCTCGGACTTCGACGACGACCGCTTGCCGAGCGGGTGGACGCCGGTGCCCGAGCGTTCGACCATCACGCTGTTCCATGGTCACGAGCCGCAGGTCGCCGCCCTTTAGCCTTGTGTTGCTCGGCGCGCTCGCGTCGGGCTGCGCGGGCGCGGTGCCTCCGGCGGTCGGCGAAGACGGCAAGCGACGCCCCGACGGCATCGCCGTCGATCCGCTCGAGACGCCGCCCGAGGCACGAGAGACAGCGGCGTCATCGAGCGGCGTGGTCGCGCTGCGCTCGCCGCTCGGCATAGAGGCCGCACACGCGACGGTGCGCGCCTTCTTCGAGGCCGTCAGTCGCGAGGACAGCGACGGCCTCATGCGCGTCCTGTCGATGGACGCGGTTTGGCTCAGCCCATCGAGCCGGGCGCGCGAGCCGGCCTTCAGCGTCTTTTCGCGAAGGTTCGGCCGCCTGGACTACAGCGTCCTCTCGGGCCTCACCTACTGGACCGAGGACGCCGTCCTCGAGGGAGATGCGGCGATCGCATCGTGGGCCGATGTGGTCGGAGCCGCCTCGACGACCGGGATGCCTACACCGACCGGCGCTACGGCGCTCCCCGATGCGTTGACCACGGCAGACGTCGTTGTCCACGCGCCCATCACCATCGGGCGCGGAGCTTCCTCAGGTCTGTTCGGGAGCGAGGTCATCCTGGCCTTGCGCCGCGACGGGGACCGGTTTGTCATCCACCGGATCGCCGAAGACTTCATTCTCAACCCCTGAGAGCAGCAATAGCCCATGCTTCAAGAAGTTTGTCCTGCGCGAGTCGACCGAGTATCCGAGGAAGCAGCATGAACCGCCTCAAAGTCGCGTTCGTCGGATCCGGTGGCGGGGCACGGGGGCTGGCCCATCTCGGCGTGCTGAAGGCCTGCGAAGAGACGGGCATCGTCCCGAATGTCTTCGTCGGCACGAGCTCCGCCGCGCTCATCGCGTCGGCCTACGGGCAGGACATCCCTCTCGACGTGCTGCTCGACGGTTACCGTTTGCCCTGGCGGCGCCGCCATCACGGTCCGCGCCTGCACCTCGGCTCGTTCCTGGGTGCGCCGCGGCCGCGCGATTTCCTCGATCCCGGCTACCTCCTCTCCGGCGCCTTCTCGCTCGACCCGCTCGAGCGCTACCTCGAGCGCTTCTTGCCGGTGAACGACTTCCGGCAGCTGCACAACAGCCTCTTCGTCACCGCCGCAGACGTGGACAGCGGCGAACGCGTCGTCTTCGGTCCCGGTTACCGCGAGGACGTGCCGATCAGCAAGGCCGTCGCCGCGAGCTGCGCGGTCCCCGGCCTCTTCCGTCCGGTAAAGATCGCCGATCGCTACTACATCGATGGTGAGATCGTCCGCACGCTCTCGGCCGACGTCGCGGTCGGTGCGGGGGCCAACGTCGTCATCATCTCGAACGTGTACCGGCCCGAGATCTCGCGCCCGCCGGAGCGACCCATCGCACGTCGTGGCCCCTTCGCCGTCATGCGCCAGTCGCTCTCGATGCTCCTCACCGAGAAAGAGCGGCGGGGCGTCGAGCTCCTTGCCAAGACGTACCCCAAGGTCGTCTTCCTCGACATCGCACCCGACATCGGGGCATTCGGGTACATGAACCGATACGCGAGCCGGTCACTGGTGCTGCGTGGATACCGCACCGCCCTCCGCGCCCTGACCGAAGCCAAGGAGCGCGGCGTCTTCAGCAGCGTCCTGGCGCCGGATTCTCGGCTGAATTAGCCAGCGGCATCGGCGCCGCCCTTCCGTGTGAGCGCGCCCCTGGGGGACCGTCGACCACGGGTCTACCCTCCGGGGGGGTGGTCAGTGATGGCCCACCGGCGCTCCCACTGAAATGCGCCGGATCCGAGCGCCCCGCTTTTTTTTGCGAGATGAACCGTTAGCCTCGTGCGTACGGAAGGGAAGCGAGATGGGCGACCTCTTCACCGTCACGGCGGGGTGCCTACCGGCAAGCGCGAAGGTCATGGGCTTTCGCGGCCGGGAAGCGCTGTCGCAGCTCTACGAAGTCTCCGTCTACGTGAGCATCGACCACGGCGCCGGTGACGCGGTCGATCTGGCCGACGCCGTCGGGTCGCGCCTCACGCTGACCATGCACCCACCGAACGCGCTGGCAGAGCTCGTCGGCCTGACACCCGCGTTCCACATCAGCGGAGTCGTCCGCGACCTCGAGCTGGCGAGCGACGTCAGCGGTCGGTCGGTGTTCCGCGCAACGATCGTCCCGCAGCTCTGGCTGCTCCAGCACTCGATCCACAGCCGGGTCTTCACGAACAAGAGCGTGCCGGAGATCCTCGAGGCGATCCTTCAAGACAACGGCCTCTCGGACGACGACTACGAGCTTCGGCTGTCGAAGACGTACGCGATCGAAGAGCACGTCGCGCAGTACAAAGAGTCCGATTTCGCGTTCCTCTCGCGCTGGATGGAGCGCGAAGGCATGTACTACTTCTTCGAGCACGGCGAAGGCTCCGAGAAGCTGGTCATCTGCGACGACGCGAGCGCGCACGTCGGGCTTCGCCCGTCGCCGGTCAACTACGATCCGTCCGACGGCGACGTGATGGGCAAAGAGGGCTTCCACTCGCTCGCCCTCCGCAAAAGCGCGCTCGCCGCGAACGTGACCGTCAACGACTACGATTACGCGAAGCCGGCGCTCACCGTGAACGGGACCGCTCCGGTGTCGGCCCTCGGCGTGGCCGAGATCGTCGTCCACGCGGACCGGTTCTTCACCCCCGCCGAAGGCAAGCGCCTCGCAGGCCTGCGCGCCGAAGCGCTCCGAGCCACCGAGACGGTGATCAACGCGAGCGGCACCGCGCGCCTCCTCAGGCCGGGATACACGTTCGATCTCCAGGATCACCCTCGCGGCGAGGTGAACAAGAAGTACCTGCCGCTGTCGGTCGAGCACATCGGGCGGCAAGTGCACGGCCCGTCGGAGCTGGACGAGCTCATCCCCGACAAGAGCCCGGACGTCTATCGAGTCAACGTGCAGGCCATCCCGCACGACGTGCAGTTCCGGTCGCTGCGCACGACGCCCTGGCCGAAGATCGACGGCTTCGAGAACGGATCCGTCTGCGGCGCCACGACGAGCAACTACGCCCAGATCGACGACCAGGGCCGCTACGCAATCAAGCTCTTCTTCGACGAGGGAACGCTCCGCGACGGCAAGGCGTCCACGCTCGTACGCATGGCGCAGCCGCACGGCGGCACGACCGAAGGGTTCCACTTCCCGCTCCGCAAGGGCACCGAGGTGCTGGTCGAGTTCCTCGACGGCGACCCGGACCGTCCGGTCATCGCGGCGGTCTTGCCGACGATGACCACGCCGAGCCCGGTCACCAGCGGCAACAACACGAAGAACGTCCTTCAGACCGGCGGCAACACCCGCCTGCAGATCGAGGACGCGGCCGGCGGACAGTACATGCACACGACGACGCCGGTGCAGAACACCTCGATGTGGATGGGCACCGACGCGACGAGCAAGGACGGCCACAACGTCGAGCTCACCACCGGCGGCAGCGGCGCCGCGTCGTTCGGGACGTACGTCCACGAGTTCGTCGGCGGCTACCGGACCGAGCACGTCGTCGCCGATCACTCGCGCAACTACGACGCGAACTACACGAGCACGGTCCTCGGCAACGTCCAGCAGAGCTACGACTCCGACCAGTCGACGACGGTCGTCAGCAACGTCATCCGCACGGTCACCGGAACGCTCGGCGACACCGTCGAGGGCGCGGTCACCCGGAACTACCAGACCACCTGGAACCTCTCGGTCACCGCCGACGGCACCGAGACCTTCCAGGCCAACTCGGTCCTCAAGGTGAAGGGCGATCAGACCGTCACCGTCAACGGCAAGGCGACCCGCACGGTCGAGGGCTCGCTCACCGAGACCGTCAACGGCCTCCACAAGCACATCGCGAACACCGGCTACAACCTCGAAGCGAAGCCGGACGCGAAGTTCCACGCGACCGCCAACGTCATGATTCGCGGCGACGTAAAAGCGCAGCTTTCGGCCCCTCCGACGACGATCAACGGTGACACGAGCGTCGACATCCACGGCGGATCCAAGGTCGATATCGTCAGCCCCTCGGTGAGCCTCGTCGGCAGCGCGGCGATCAACTTCAACGGCGGCACGATCGAGATCACCGGCGGCGACATCAGCATCGTCGGCGGCAACATCAACTTCGAGTCGTCGGGGCCGCTCGATCTGAAGGCTGACGGTCCCCTCATCGCGCTCGCCGGCGGCGCCGCGACGATTCAAGGCGGGCCGATGATCGACGCCAAGGCGGGCCTCATCACGCTCGGTATCGTCGGCCCGCCGAGCACCGGCCTGGGCGCGGATGTCGATGCGCTCGTCGCGATGAGCCCGCAGTTCATGCAGAACATTCAGGCGCTCCTCGCCGACGGCTGGACGATCCAGTACGGCACGCCCGGCGGGGGCTCCTACTGCGATCGAGCGAAGAAGATCATCGTCATCGATCCCGCCATGAAGGGGAACCCGAACGCGATCGCCGGCACGCTGGCGCACGAGACGGGCCACGCGCTCTACGAGCCGAACGCCTACGTCCCGCCGGACGGCCTCACCCGCCAGCAGTACATCGACCAGAACGTAAACAACAACCTCCTCGACGAGGCCGAAGCGTCGCTCACGCAGGCGCAGATCCGGCAAGAGATCCAGAACGCCGGCGGGCCCGACATCGGCGGCTCGGGCCAGCAAGCGGCCCAGTACCAGTCGATCTACGAGAAGTACCCGAACCCGGCAGACCGCGAGACGGCACGACAAGAGGTCGCTGACATCTTCGGCTCCGCCGAGGTCCCGAGCGTACCCAAGCCGGATGGCACGCAGTACGGCAGCTACAACGACTACTACGGTCAGAGCTACGCTGATTACTGGGATACGAACGTCGCGCCGCCCGGAGGTGGCCCGTGAGCTTTCTCGATACAGTCGCCGAGCTGGTGAAGCGGCGCCCGCTCGACACCCAAACGATCGAAGATACCCTCGACGTCGCGCTCCGCGCCGACGCCGACAACACGAATCCCTACGTCCGCCGCTTCCTGGCGTTCCGGCGGCCGGCCGAGCTCAAGAGCGTCGAGGTTCGCATTCCGCAAGCCGGCGCGACCCGCAAGGGACCGATCGTGGTCGTCGACGTGGATGGCGAAGCGACGCACATCAAGCAAGCCGATGTGCGCGCGCAGTTCGGCGACAAGCCCTCGCTCGAGATCCCGACGCCGCAACAGCCGCCCAACTCTCCCATTTATCTTTCGTACCAGCACCCGTGGGGGACGCTCCGCTTCGGCTTCGCCCGTCCCTCGACCGAGCTTCTGACCAGCGTCGTCATCGATTCGGACAAGCTGCCTTGATCAGGAAGGACAACGATCATGTCGTCGCAAGTCGCTGACCTCTTCTACGTTTCGAGCGCCGCTCTCCCCGGGAACGCGCGCGTGATGGGCTTCAAGGGCGCCGAGACCGTGTCGCGCCTCTATTCGTTCGACGTCTACGTGTCCGTCGACGAAGGTGCCGGCGACGGGGTGGACATGGCCGACGCGGTGGGGGTCCGCGCGACGCTCGCGTTCCGGACCGACCTCCTCTCACCTCCTTTTACGTTCCACGGGATCATCTCGGCCTTCGAGATGGTCAACGTCTGGGAGGGACGGACGGTCTTCCGGCTGACGATGGTCCCGCAGCTCTGGCAGCTCTCGCAGTCGCTGCACAGCCGCCTCTTCACGAAGAAGTCCATCCCCGACATCATCCGAGCGATCCTCGAAGACAACGGCCTCTCGGGCGACGACTACGAGCTCCGCCTCGACGGCTCGTACGAGACCGAAGAGCACGTCTGCCAATACAAGGAGAGCGACTTTGCCTTCATCTCGCGCTGGATGGAGCGCGAAGGCATGTACTACTTCTTCGAGCACGGCGACTCGCAAGAGAAGCTCATCATCACCGACAACAAGTCCTTCCACTCGCCGCTCGCGCCGTTCGAGGTGCCCTATCACCCGGCTGGCGGCGACGAGTCGGCGCGCCCGTCGCTCAACCAGGTCGGCTATCGCGTCCGCACGCTCCCGGCGCAGGTTCGGCTCAAGGACTACGACTACTCGAAGCCCGCGCTCGAGGTCTCCGGGTCGGCGATGGTGTCGAGCACCGGCCTCGGCGAAGTAAGCCTCTACGGCGATCGCTTTTTCACGCCCGGCCAAGGCAAGCACCTGGCTCAGGTGAAGGCCGAGGCGTTCCAGGCGACCGCCAAGGTCCTGAGCGGCTCGGGGACCGCGCGCTACCTCCGCTCGGGCTATCTCTTCTCGCTCGATCGTCACCCGCGGGGCGAGCTGAACATCAGCTGGTTCGTCACCGACGTCGCCCACATCGGCCGGCAGGTCCTCGGCGCGAGCGAGCTCGACGCGCTCATCCCGGACAAGAGCCCGGACGTCTACCGCGTCAACGTAAAGGCCATCCCGAGCGAGGTGCAGTATCGAAGCGAGCGCACGACCCCTTGGCCGCGCATCTCCTGCTTCGAGAACGGCATCGTCGACGGCCCCGCCACCAGCCAGTACGCCCAGATCGACGACATGGGCCGCTATGCGGTCAAGCTCAAGTTCGACGAATCCATCCTGAAGGACGGCCAAGCGTCGACCTGGCTGCGCATGGCGCAGCCCCACGGCGGCCAGGTCGAAGGCTTCCACGTCCCGCTCCGCAAGAACACCGAGGTGCTCGTCACCTTCCTCGGCGGCGACCCTGACCGTCCCGTCATTGCTGCTGTCCTCCCGAACGCCGCGACGCCCAGCCCGATCACGAGCGGCAACAACACCAAGAACGTCCTGCAGACGGGCGGCGCCTCGCTCATCGAGATCGAGGACCTCGACGGCCAGCAGTACATGAAGCAGTTCACGCCCGTCGCGAACACCCAGCTGTGGATGGGCACCGACTCGACGAGCCCGCAGGGCCACAACGTCGAGCTGTCCACCGACGGCAGCGGCCTCGCCTCGTACGGCACGTACTTCGACATGTTCGTCGGGGCGACCAAGGACGAGCACGTCGTCGGCGACGTCACCCGGATGTTCGACAGCAACTACGTCACCAACGTCACCGGCAACGTCACCCAAACGTACATCGGCAACCAGACGACGACGGTCACCGGCAACGTCACCCGGACGATCAACGGAACCTTGACCGAGACGGTCATCGCGCCCGTCACCCAGACCTACAACTCGACGTACGGTCTGACGGTCAAGGCCGACGTCACGCAGAACTTCGACGCCAACCACTCGCTCACAATCACCGCGGACGAGTCGATCAAGGTCGACGGGAACGCCACGCACACGATCGAGGGCGGCCTGACCGTGACGGTCAACTCGGGCGTCAGCCAGCACAACGCCAACGCGACCTACCAGCTCGAGGCGAAGCCCGACGCCACGATGCACGCGACGAACGAGTTCTCGATCCGCGGCGACGCGAAGGCCGAGCTCTCGGCTCCCGAGACGAAGATCAACGGCGATACCTCGGTGACCGTCCACGGCGGCTCCACCGTCACGATCGGCCCGACCGAGATCACCGTGAACGGCTCGAGCATCATCAAGCTGTCCGGCCCGAGCAAGATCGAGATCATCGGCGGCGACGTCAAGGTCAGCGGGGGCAACATCACCGTCGGCGCATCGGCGACGCTCTTCGAGCGCGCGGGCGGCACCCTGACGCTCTCCGGGAACACTGCGATGATCGCCGGCGGCCCGCAGCTCGATTTCTTCGCGGGCGTCATCAAGCTCAACACCTGATATTCGCCATGGACGACAGCAAACGTTCGCTCTCGCGCGAGAAACAAGCCTCCGATCTGACGGAGGTCGTGTCCTCTCGCGTCGCCCTGCCCTCCGGCTACGTCGTCGACGTCCAAGGCGGAGCGAGCGAGGCGCTGCGTGTCCTCGCGCCCGACGGTCGCGTCTGCGTGACGATCGAGCTCACCGACAAGGGTCCGGCGGTCCACATCGAGGCAGCGTCGCTCAGCGTGGCCAGCCGCGGACAGCTCTCGCTGAGCGCGCAGTCCGTCGAGCTGGCTGCCGAGCAAGACGTCATCCTTCGCGCCGGCGGCGACGTGAAGCTCGTCGCGGACGGCAAGCTCACCAGCACCGCGTTCGAGCAGGACCTCGTTGCCACCCACGGCGACGTGCGCATCGAGGCGAACGACGACGTACGCGTCGACGGCGAGAGGATTCGTCTCAACTCTCCGGATCTGCCGCCGCTCCGTCACGCGGGGCAGCTGCGCGATCTGCTCCCCGGCGCCTCGGTCACCGACGGCGCCGGCGTCTCGACCGGCGCCGGCGAAGAAGGGGGCGCGGAATAGCGGTGCGTTTCGTCAACGACACTCCCGATCCGGCGTCGTTGTTCCGCACCGAGCGTGACGGCGACGTGATGGCGAACGCCGCCGTAGTCCGGGTTCGTCGCGTGCTTCGTGACGGCAAGCTCGAGGCGCCGCCCGCCGACCTCGCCTTGAGCGCTCTCCGGCAAGAGCCGGTCGACCTCGGCGACTACGGGGAGCTCGAGCCCGACGCGCTGTGTCCGCGCACGGGAACCGACGTCATCGTCATCGGCGACGCGATCTGTCCCGAGCCGCGCATCGCCACACGCGTCGAGGTTCACGTCGGCGACTACCACGTGTCGCTCGACGTCTACGGCGATCGAGTCTGGGAGTCGGTCATGGGCTCGCTCGTTCCGTCCGAGCCTCAGCCGTTCATGCGCAAGCCGCTCACGCTCCTCAACACGTACGGCGGCGCCGCCGAGGGCGACTACGGGCCGATTCCGTGGCGGTACAACCCGGTCGGCAGGGGCTACTACCTGCGCTCGACAGAGGCGAAGGACAAGCCCCTGCCGAACGTCGTCTTCGCGGGCGAGAAGCTCGCGGCATGGGACGACAGGCCGGTGCCTGCGACCGTCGGTCCCTACCCCAACGCGTGGGCGCTGCGGATGGAGAAGGTCGTCAGCGTCGACGAGGCCTCGCACTCGGTGAGCGTCGACGTCGAAGGCGGCATCGGCGACCGCGCGCACCCCATGCTGTCCGGCAAGCAGATCGAGCCCGGCAAGATGAAGATCTTGGGCATGACCGAGCGCGGCGTGCTGGAGCTCGACGTACCCCCGTGCCCCTACGAGATCGACGTGACGATCGGCGACAAGACGGCGACCCGAAAGCTCTCGCTCGAAGAGATCTTCGTCGACCTGCGAAGTGGAATCGCCGACTTTACGTATCGAAAGATGTTTCGCTACGCCTTCGTTCCCCACCAGAGGCGCATGACGGTGCTCCGGCCCGTCTCGGCGCCGAGCTGACATCGAGGAGAGCCCGCCATGGACACGTGGCCGAAGAAGCCGTCCAACCACATCATCACTCTGGACCGTCACTTCGGCCTGTTCCTCGTTTGGGTGCCGCTCCCGCACATCGAGCCGGGCATCTCGTGGCACATCGGCTACGCGAAGGACGGCTGGTCCATGACGACCGGCACCAACAAGTGGAACGAGGGAAAGGTCATCTTCGACGGCGTGCCGATGCCCAGTCGCGACAACGCGCCCGAGCATTGCATCGTCCCGCACCTGAACCTCTACCCGTATCCGCCGTGGTTCCCGAACATCCTGATCCCGGTCCTGATCCTGCTCTCCAAGAGCCAGGCGTTCCTCGCGGTCGGTAGCGTCGTCGCGCCCAAGGGACCGATCGCGGTCGAGATCCCGTTCGTCAAGGTCCTCGGCGTCAACATGGCGTGCAACGACCCGATCACGATGCCGACCGACATCGTGCTGCACACCGACGGCTCGACGGTGGTGCTCGGCTTCACGCTCGGCGACCTCATCAGCGCCATCATTCGCTACGCGATCCAGATCGCGTTCGAGATCCTGCTGAAGCGCCTGATGGGGGTCGCATCGAGGATGGCCAGGGGGCTCGCCTCGCGCGTCGGCACCCGGCTCTCGCAGCGCTTCTCGAGCGGCGTGCTCAATCGTGCCGGCAACTTCCTCCACCGCTGGGGGAGCAACGCCGCGACCGGTGCCGCCCCCGGCTTCATCAAGCGCGCGAACCTCGCGATGATGCGCGGTCTCGGCCGCGCCACGGGCAACACCTCGAGCCGCGTCGGCTCCTCGCTGCTCACCTACCCGGGCAGCGCGCGCATCCCGGGCCAGAGCATGCTCGATGACGTTTACAACCGTCTCATCGGCCAGCCGACGGGCACGCGCGGCATCCAGAGCGTCGCCGACGCGCTGTGGAACAAAGGCGAGAAGCCGCTCGCGACCTGGGCTGGCAAGCAGGCTCAGAACTGGGGCATGGAGCAGGTCTTCGGTCCCAAGCCCGGGCACGCGCCACCCAACTGGCAGACCGGCATCTCCGACGGCATCGGCCGCTTGATCGACGGCCGCAGTGAGATGCTCCCGTGACGACCTCTCCCCCGGCCGCCGAGAGGGCCGCCGAGCCCGTCGACGACAAGCCCGAGAGCCGGCTCGTCGACGGTGAGGCACCGAACGGCGAGCCCATCGTCTCGGTCGTCTTCGGGATGACGTTCGACGTCGGCAAAGAAGGCGTTTGCTCCGCCAAGGGCTACCGCATCGTAGAGGAGTGGAAGTACGTCAAAGCGCGCGTCGCCACCCGCTACACGAAGCCCAGCCTGCTCGTCCGCGACAGCGATCTCTACGCCTGGCGGAACCTCACCGACGTCGTCGTGCAAGGCACCGCGCGCTCGGAGTCGCCCGTCAAGTCGATGGAGATCGCGCTCAGCGTGTCGGGCTCCGACGCGAAGTTCGAGCGGCCGCTCGTCGTCACCGGCGATCGCTGGGTCGACGCCCGGCGTGGCAACGTCGCCCTCTCGGATCCGGAGCCCTTCACCGAGATGCCGCTCACCTACGACCGCGCCTACGGCGGCACCGATGAGGTGGCCGAGGAGCGATACGCCGATCCCGAGCTTCTCAACTTCTTCGTGACGCAGATCGACGCGCGCGAAAACGAGGAGCTGAGCGAGTTTTCGTATCCGCGCAACCCCGCGGGCCGCGGCTACCTGGTCGACGACGGCGGCCTGCACGGCATGGCCTGGCCGAACCTCGAGTTCCCCGAGAGCCGGTTGAGGCTCGACTCGGTCGTGCAGCCGCTCGAGCGCTGGGGCGAGCGCCCCTATCCCGCCGGCTTCGACTGGTTCGCTCACGCATGGTTTCCGCGGCAAGCCTTCGCGCTCGACTTTCCCGAGACGCACGACGAGAAAATCCCCGAGGCCGAACGCAAGCTCGGCCTGTTCGAGCCCGGCTTCGAGCAGAAGACGATCCCCGAGCGCCCGAAGCATCCGTTCGCAAACGGCGCCCACCCGCATCTCGCCAGGCGCCGGCTGAACGGAAAAGAGACGATCCGCGTGACCAAGACGTCGCGCGACGGCCGCGACTTCTTCGCCAAGCTCCCCGGCCTCGAGCCCAAGGTCACGCTCCGCATCCCCGGCGAACAGAAGTTCGTCCTCCCCGCCGCGCTCGATCTCGTCTTCGTCGAGACCGACCTGGATCAAGTGACGCTCCTGTGGCGCGCGACGCACTTCACCAAGAAAGAGCACATCCCGCTCGAGTGGCTGATGGGGACGGACTACGACATCGCGTACTGAGGGGCGGGGCCGTGGTATGAACCGGGCCATGACGAAGCATCGCATCGCCGACGTCATGGCCGGACGCGTGGCGCCCGGGACCGAGGTCGTTGTCGAGGGTTGGGTGCGCACGCGGCGCGACTCGAAGGCCGGGCTCTCGTTCGTGCACCTCTACGACGGGTCCTGCTTCGATCCGATCCAGATCGTCGCGCCGCAAGAGCTCGCCAATTATACGAGCGACGTCCTGCGGCTCACCGCGGGCTGTGCGATCCGCGTCCGGGGTGAGGTCGTGGCATCGCAGGGCAAGGGCCAGTCGGTCGAGGTGCGCGCCGCGTCGGTCGAGGTCGTCGGCATGGTCGACGATCCCGAGACGTACCCCATGCAGCCGAAGCGACACAGCATGGAGTATCTGCGTGAGATCGCGCACCTCCGTCCGCGGACCAACGTCATCGGCGCAGTGACCCGGACGCGCCATACGCTCGCGATGGCGATCCACCAGTTCTTCCATGAGAACGGCTTCCTCTGGATTCACACGCCGATCATCACCGCGTCCGACGCAGAAGGCGCCGGGCAGATGTTCCGCGTCTCCACGCTCGATTTTGCAAACCTGCCGCGAACGCCCGACGGTGCCGTCGACTTCAGCCAGGACTTCTTCGGCAAAGAAGCGCGCCTCACCGTCTCGGGTCAGCTGAACGTCGAGACGTACTGCATGGCGATGAGCCGCGTGTACACCTTCGGCCCGACCTTCCGCGCCGAAAACTCGAACACCCGCCGTCACCTCGCAGAGTTCTGGATGATCGAGCCCGAGATCGCCTTCGCCGATCTGTCGGACGACGCCGACCTCGCCGAGAAGTTCCTCAAGCACATCTTCGCCAGGGTGCTCGACGAGCGGAAGGACGACATGGCGTTCTTCGAGAAGTTCGTCGATCCCGAGTGCCAGAAGCGCATGGCCGCGCTCGTCGAGTCCAAGTTCGAGCGCATGACCTACACCGACGCGATCAAGAAGCTCGAAGCCTCGAAGAAGAAATTCGAGTTCCCGGTCAAATGGGGCATCGATCTCCAGAGCGAGCACGAGCGCTATCTCACCGAAGAGGTCGTCAAAGGCCCCATCGCCGTCCTCGACTACCCAAAGGACATCAAGGCCTTCTACATGCGCCAAAACGACGACGGAAAGACCGTCGCCGCCATGGACGTCCTCGCGCCCGGCATCGGAGAGATCATCGGCGGCAGCCAGCGCGAAGAGCGCCTCGACGTCCTCGACGCGCGCATCGCGGAGATGGGCCTCCACAAAGAGGACTACGGCTGGTACCGCGATCTGCGCCGCTACGGCACCGTCCCCCACGCCGGCTTCGGACTCGGCTTCGAGCGCGCCATCCAGTACGCGACCGGCATGGAGAACATCCGCGACGTCATCCCGTTTCCACGGGCGCCGCGGCAGGCCGACTTCTGACGGTGCCCCCGCCTCGGCCGCCCGGTCGCTCGCCATAGCCCTGTCCGGATCAGCACGCTCGCGAGGATAAACGGGGAGTGACCACCCAGCTCCTCGTCGTCGGCATCATCCTTGCCCAGGTCCTGCTGGCCGTGATCCTCGTCTACCGCCAGCTGGAGAGGCGACGTGCCGCCGGACGAACCATCGAGCCGCTCCTCGGCCTGGAGCTCGTGGCCGAAAACCGACACCGGGGAACGATCGACGGCGTCGAGGTCGAAACCTCTTGGTGGGCGTTCGACGACGGGCCGACCACGACCGAGGTTCGCGCGAGGCTTCCGATGGCCCTCGATCTCGGACTGGGCATCCGGAGCATCTGGGTCGGCGAACGTACCTTGCGCAAGATGCTTGGAGGCACGGGTGACCGCCTCCTCCTGAAGGCAGACGAGCCGGCGCGTGTCGCGCAACTGGTCTGTGACGCCGTCCGCCCGCAGCTCGAGGCCGCAGCCCGGCACGCGGATCTCTACATCAATGACCAATTTGTCAGCCTCAGCACGACGACGACCAATGACGCGTGGAAGCAGTGGGCGATCAAGCTGGCGGTGACCATCGCGCACGCCCTCGACGAGTCGCGCCGCTCGGTACCTCCCGCCCGGGCACTCTCGGCACAGGCAACGGTGTGCGCATCGTTGGCGCGCAGGCTCTCTTTGCACTTCATGCCGACGCCGCTCGGGGCCTACGGCCACCTCCACGGCTTCGCCGTCCTCGTCCAGGTCGTCCAGGTAGGCGGGCGCCACACCCTGCGAATTCTCGTCGCATTGAGCCCCGCTCGCCCAGCCGGGCTCTATCTCCACTCGCGCTCGGCCGGCACGTGGGCGTCCGATCTTCTTCTCGAAGATCGTCCCTTGCAGAGGCTGCAGCTGCTTGAAACGCGACACGCGCAAGCGTTCGACCTCTATGCCGGGCGCGCGACCTGGGCAGTGGAGCGGCTGACGGTCGACGTCCTCGACGCTCTCTGGGCGCTCGACCAACGAGGAAAGGTCAAGCTCACAGACTACGCGCTGAGCGTCGTCCTCGACGAGGTGCCGGATGAGGATGAGCTTGCGTTCTATCTGAAGGGCGCCGCGGCCCTCGCACAACGGATCTCAGCGCCGGCTCCCCCCTCACGTCGGTGAGGGGGGTCGGGGGGTGAAACTACAGGAGGACGATGTCTAGCGGCGTGACGTCCCAGCTCGGGAAGGAGGTCACATCCCGCCGATGATCTTGTACTCCCCTTCACCGTTGTCGATCAGCTCGAGCCGGTTGTCCTCGACCTTGCGCTTCCACATGTCGCCGTTGGTCGTGGGGATCTTGTAGCTGGCGCTGTACGTGTAATCGACGAAGATGCGGTCGTTCTCTTTGACGACGCGGCGGTAGCGGATCTCGTGACGGATGGCCATCGCGTCGAGGAACGCGACGCCGGTCTCATCCGCGTTGGCGCCGGTGAGAAACTCTTTGAACTGGGCGTAGTCCATGTCGTCCGACGCGTCGGCGTTGCCGCCGTCTTCGTAGTAGTCGGTCGACACGAGCTTGAGCAGGCCGGCGATGTCGCGGCGCTCGACAGCCTTGCGGTACTGCTCGCAGAAGGTGATGAGCTTGCGGTTCTCCTCGGTGTCCTCGACGTCCGTGTTGGGGATGTAGTGCTCCGCGCATCCGGACGCGAGGAGAGCTACGGCGAGGAGTGTGATGCGAATGAAGGACATGGGGGCTACCGCATCTTTTGAACCGAGACCATCACGCTGCGATTCCTAGACGCTAGGAGGGCGAGATGCACACGGCAAGTTGTTCGAGTTGACAAATTGGCACGCCAGTTTGTCGCTCGCGACCCCTTCGAGCTCTACGCATTTCATGCGGGCAAAACGCCCAAATGCTTCGCGAGCGCCAGGTGGCCGAAGCCGGATTGCGGGCCATCGGGATCGACCGCGGCGAGCGCGCCTGTGGGATCCGCGTCGACGAGGGCGGCGACCGCGCCGGTGACGACGTCGGTCGCCTCGGGGAACGCGCCGGCAAGGATCGCGGACGACGCGGGCCCGAGCAGATCGAGGGAACAGACGACGACGCGCTCCGACGCTCCGCTCGCGACGAGCTCGGCAGCCAAGAGGAGCGGGTCGAGCGCGCCGCCCGGACCGCTGACCGTCGCGGCGCTCGGCCCAGTGAGGCCGAAGAGGATCGCGATCTGGCCCGGCATGAGGTTCGGCGACGTCGGAGGAAAGAGCCGCGGCTCGGCCGACGGAGGTCCCTTCGCCAGGATGCGCGTGTAAAAGCGCTCGTTGATGTCGACCGTGGCGAGGGCGTGACCGAGGATGATCCCGCCTCCGGCCAGATCGGATCGACCGAGCCGCGCGACGGCAGTCGCGCCGAGGAGACTCAGCTCATCGATCCGGAGGAGCTTGTCTACTTCATGCCCGGTCGCTTCGGAGACGACCCCGGCGTCGCCCACGCGCACCAGAGCCGCGGCCTTCAGGTACGCGCGCCGGACCGGGCGGGGCGCTACCCGCCCCTCGCCGCTTCCGGCACGCTCGACGACGAGGGCGGCGTTCATTCCCCCGAACGCAGCCGAGAGCTTGAGCGCCGCCGTATCGGACAGCAGCTCGGCCTGCGCGAGGGTGCGCGCCGGCGCGTCCGGGTCCCGCTCGCCCTGCCCGGCGGCTGCGGGCGCGACCCCGCGCTCGACGGCCCGAGCGGCCGCGAGCGTCTCGAGAACGCCGGCAGCACCCAGCGCGTGACCGATCTGCGCCTTCATCGGATGGATGACAGGATCGTGATCGCCCATCGCCGATCGGATGGCGCGCGATTCCATCGCGTCGTTGTACGGCGTCGCCGTGGCGTGGGCGCTGATCAGACCGATCTCGGCAGGCGCGATCGCGGCATCGGCCAGCGCGGCCTGCGCCGCGCGAAGGAGGCCTCCGCCGGTTCGATCCGGCGCGGTGATGTGCACGGCGTCGGTCGATGCACCGAAGCCGCCGACCACGAAGTGCGCCGGCTTGCCGCGCTCTTCGCCCTCGCGGACGAGCGCGATCAGCCCTGCGCCCTCGCCGAGGGCCATGCCGTCGCGCCCGAGACAGAAGGGCGCCGCCGGCTTCGCACCGGTCGCTCGCAGCGCCTCGAAGCCCGCTGCAACGAAGTGCCCGAACGCGTCGTACCCGCCGGCGATCACGACGTCGACGGCCTCTCTTCGCAGCCACGAGTGCGCGACGCCGATCGCCCAGGTGCTCGCCGCGCACGCGTTCACGATCTGCACAGACTTCACGATGCGCATCCCCGACCTCTCGGCGCGGTCGCGGAGTCGCTGAAAGGGTGCGAAATAGGTGGCGCTCGCGAGGAGCGACGCGGGCGGCTCGGTTCCGGCGCGCCGCGCTTCGAACAGGCGCTCCGCGCTCCGCATCCCGCCGCTCGACGTCCCGATCGCGAGACCGACGCGCGCTCGACCTTCGAGGATGCCTGTGCCGGCGAGCTCGGGCAGGAGCTGCGCGAGCGCGGCGTCGATCAGCGCGTCGGCGCGATCGTCTGCCGGCGAGAGCAGCTCGTCGGGGACGCGCGCGCAGAACGGCTTCAGAAAGCCGGCAGCAGCCATGGCCTCATCGCGGCGTACGGCGACCGGTGCGGCCTCACCGAGCGCCGTCAGATCGTACGCCTTCACGCCCGCTCCGAGCGGCGAGACGGCTCCGACGGCGATCGCGACGGCGCGCGCGGTCACGGTGCTTTTCCTCTCGGCTCGACGAACGCGTCGTCGCGGGCGCCGGCGCGGCGCGATTCGCAGGTCGCTTCGACCGAGAGCTGCGTCGACTTCTGGCGATAGCTCACCTTCGCGCAGCCCGTCCCGGTGGCCTCGAGCCACTCTTCGTCGATCACGCCGTCTGCCGCGGTCCACCAGCGCCGGTGCGCCGTCACGCGACCCGACGCCTCGAAGCGCGCATCGGTAACCCGATCGCCGTCCTCGATCAGGACCTCGAGCGCCGTTCCGTCGCGACGGGCTGCGAGCAGGCGCCCCGCGAAGGGCCGGAGCATCCACCATCGGAGGAAGTCGACGGGGAGGCCGCGCCGCTCGGCCGCGGGCGTCTTGGCGTCGCCCTCCAGCGTGCGATCGAGCGCAGGGATCGAAAAGCGATACCGCTCGCCCGACGACCAGAGGTCCATCGCCGTCGTGCCACCAGGGCCGAGCATGATCAAGCGGAGCGCTTCGGGCGGGCGGATTGCCACGGCGCCACGCGCCGTCATGGCGGCGGGCATGTAGGGAGCCTCGATGCGGAGCGCGATCTTTTCCGTGCGGTCGCCGGTCGCATCCTTCTGGATGGCGGCGATCTTCTTCTTCGCTTCGACGAACGCCGTCGGATCGAGCACGGGCCCACGCGGCGCCTCGGCAGCGCATCCGACAAGCGCAAGCGAGACCACGGCCCGTAGCATGATCACGATTCCGTTGCGGTTGCGGGCTCGAGCAAGAATGCGTACGAGCGATCGGGGGCTTCGCCGAGCACGAGCACCGAGGTCGCTCCGCCCTTTGCGACCAGGCCGGCCGCCGCCGCGAGCGCGACGCCGCCGAGACCGACGTGATCGCCGGCAATCGACGCGGTGGTGAGGCGTTCGACCGCTGCCCACGGCGAGCCGTCGAGCAGCCGGCTCGTGTGCGCGGCGGGCTCGGCCACCACCTTGGCTCCGGGGCCGGGCGGCGGCGCGCCGGCCGCTGCGTCGAGGCCGCGCACCGAAGCCCAGAACCGAACCCGCGCGAGGGGCGCTCGGCCGCGCAACGCGGCGCCGGCAGCGCTCTCGATGACCAGCGCCGACGCACCCTCGGAGTGGGCGGAGAGCGTGCGGACGTCGAGCAGTGGCGCGAGGACCTTCTCTGCGAGCTGGCTCACCTCTTCCACGCTGCCGACGACGGCGGCTTCGCAGACGCCGCCGGTGACGAGCTCCAACCCGGTGGCCGTGGCGCTCTCTGCCGTAGCGCTGAGGTCCGGCGTGGCCAGCGCGGGACCGCCGAGGCCCCAGTAGATCGCTGCATGGCTCACCGGTGAGCTCGGCACCAGGTTGGGAAAGTCCGCTGGGCTCGCGAGGGCAGCGCCCTTCTCGATGACGCGCTTCATGAAGCGCATGGATCCGTCGACGTTTCCGAATGCCGTGCCCGAAATGCTCCCGACGCTCTCACGAGCGAGTGGCGCGGTTGCCCGGTCGGCGTCGCGCAGCGCAGCGCCGATCACCGCGGCCGACAGCCTGCCTGCGCGGTCCATCCTTCGCGCGCGCGCTTGATCGAGCCACGCGGTGGGATCGCCGTGTGCCGGAGCGGTTACGGCGCCTTCGCGAACGGGTGCGAGGAGCCCCGCGACTTCGGCCGCTCCCTCGAGCACACGCCCGCGCGCCACCACGGCGATGCCGGTGATCACCGCGCGGACGTCCGGCAGGGTGTCGCGCGTCGCGCCGTTCGCCGGACGAACGACGACCGCGCCGCCCGTACCGCCGAATCCGAACGAGGTCGATAGCACCGTCGGAGGGGTCGCTACCTTTCGCGGCTCGAGGACGTGATCCACGTCGCAGCCTGCATCCGGCTCGGCGAGGCCCACCGTCGGCGGCAGCGTCGAGAGCTCCACCGTCTTGACCGCGATCACCGCTTCGATCGCGCCGGCGGCGCCGAGCGTGTGCCCGATCTGTCCTTTGGACGACGAAACGGGGACACGCACATCGCCGAAGCACCCGCGGATCGCAGCTGCCTCGGACGAGTCGTTGAGCGGCGTCGCCGTTCCGTGCGCGTTGACGTAACCGACGTCGGCCGGACCGATGCCCGCGACGGCGAGCGCGCGCGACATGATCCGCTGCCCTGTCCGACCCGAAGGCTCAGGGTTCGTGATGTGGTGCGCTTCACCGCCGAGCGCGTATCCGGCAAGCTCTGCGATGGGGCGCGCCCCGCGAGCTTTCGCCAGATCCGCGCGCTCGAGGAGGAGGAAGCCTGCGCCCTCGCCGAGCGTGAGCCCGGCGCGCGTCTTGTCGAAGGGACGGCAGGGTGAGGGATCGAGCACCGCGAGCGATCCGAAGCCGCTGTAGGTGAGCCGGCAGAGCGCGTCGGCGCCGCCGGCGAGCACGCGCTCGGAACGGCCCGAACGAATCCACGACGCAGCGAGGGCGAGCGCCGCCGCGCCGCTCGTGCACGCGCAGCAGACGGTTCGCGTGATCCCGAACGGACCCAGCGTCTCGTGAAGACGATCGGCCGTCGACGAGAGCGGGTGCGTCCGGAGGCGCACCTCCATCGAGTCCGTCAGATCGGTGTCGCCGAGCTGCGTAAGGAGCTCTTCGGTCTCGAACATCCCCGCGGTCGTTCCGCCGACGACGAGATCGACGATCGGGCTGGACGAATCGCCGAGGCCAGCGCTCTTCAGCGCTTCACGCGCGGCCTGGATGGCCATCGCGTCGGTGCGGGCGATGGCGCCCTGATCCACGAGGCCGACGGCTTCAGCGGCGTAGGTCGACCGCGCGCCTGGAAGCTTGAACAGCTCGAGCTCGCGGATCCCTCGATCGCCCGCCCAGAGGCGGCGGACCGACGTCTCGACGTCGCCACCGAGCGGCGACACCATGCCGAGGCCGGTGATCCAGACGGCGCCGGCCGCGGTGCTCAAGCGGGCGCACCCCCGTTGGAGGCACCCCGATCTGAGGCAGATTTGTGCGCCAGGATGTGGTCGGCGAGCGCGTTGACCGAGGCGAAGATCGTCCGCGCCTCCGGGCCTTCGGGGACGCGAACGCCGAAGTGCTCTTCGACGCACATCGCCAGCTGGAGCGCGTCGAGCGAGTCGAGGCCGAGCCCTTCACCGAAGAGAGGGGCTGCGTCCTGGATGTCTTCCGGCTTCTTTCCGGCCAGGTTGAGCTCCTTGATCATGAGCTCTTTGAGCGAAGTTCGGATCTCGTTCGGATTCATGCCCGCTCCCTGATGCTTGGTGGGCGTTTCGCATGAGTGCATGAGACGCGCCACGGGGCGGGCCGCTTCTACCACCGGGACTTCGGCTTGTCTTCAGGCACGAATTCGCCGGCGCGTTCGCGCCGGTAGCGGCGCTACGCGCTGCCTCTTTTGAGGCGCCGGCGAATTTCGTTCTTTGATTCATCGCCTCACGGCGATGAATTCGCCGGCCGCCCGGCTATCCTCGGCCCCATGGCCCTTGTCGACTACGAAACCTCTTCCGGCGTTGCCCTCCTCACGCTGAACGATCCTCCGTTCAACGGGTACACGTACGAAATGATGAAGGACCTCGATGCTGCGATCCTCGAGGCCCGATTCGACGCCGACGTCGAGGTGATCGTGCTGACCGGGCACGGCGAGAAGTTCTTCTGCTCGGGCGCGAACATCAACATGCTGAAGGAGGCCGACAGCGCCTTCAAATACTACTTCTGCCTGCACGCGAACGAGACGCTGCTCCGGCTCGAGCACACGCCCAAGCTCGTCATCGGCGCCATCCAGGGCCATTGCGTCGGCGGCGGCCTCGAGATCGCGATGGCTTGCGATCTGCGAGTCGCGCGCAAAGGGGGCGGCAAGATGGGCCTACCCGAGGTAGCGCTCGGCGTCCTGCCCGGAACGGGGGGCACGCAGCGCCTCGCGCGTCTGGTCGGCCGCTCGAGGGCGATGCAGCTGATGGTCGAGGGCTCGACCTTCGATTTCGACCAGGCGCTCGCGGTGGGCCTGCTCCACGAGGTCTGGGAGACCGCGACGCACGACGAGTTCCGCGCGCGCGTCATGGAGTACGCCCACCGCTTCACCAAGCCCGCCAAAGCGAGCCGCGCCGTCGGCGCGATCAAGCGTGCAGTCGCGACGGGCCTGGAGGTCGGCCTCGAGCAGGGGCTCGCCCTCGAGCGGGAGCTTCAAGCCGAGCTCTTCGCGTCCGGCGACGCCAAGGAGGGCCTCGCGGCCTATGCCGAGAAGCGAAAGCCCAAGTTCACCGGGCGCTGAGCTCCGGTGCGCGGTCGGGCTTTCCCTCTCGGCAAACCTGGATAAGACTCGGGAGCACCATGGACGGCGAGAAGCGCTACGAGTCATTCAAAGAGTTCTGGCCCCATTACGTCCGCGAGCACTCGAACAAGACGAATCGCCGGCTCCACTTCGTGGGCACCACGGCGGCCGTCTCCATCCTCGGGCTCGCCGCCATGAGGCGCCGTCCTGCGCTCATCCCGCTCGCGCTCGTCGCCGGCTACGGCCCGGCCTGGATCGGGCACTTCTTCATCGAGAAGAACCGCCCCGCGACCTTCAAGTACCCGCTCTGGTCGCTCCTCGCCGACTTCAAGATGTGGAGCAAGATCGCGCGCGGAAAGATGGACAAGGCGGTCGAGCGCGCAATGGCGACGAAAGAAGCCGAGGACGCGCCGTCGAACGGCGTCGCGCACCACGACTCGCCCAGCGCGTGACGTCCGGGCCGGCGACTCAGCCGGCCGTCGCTTGGTTGGTCGAGGGGGCCGCGCCGCCGAGCAGCCGCTGCATCGTGCTCGTGAGCTGCGCGGCGTCGTAAGGCTTCATCACGATCGCTACGTCGCGGGCGCCCCACGCCGGGAAGCGGCGCTTCACCTCGGCCGGTAGGCCCGTCAGAAACACGATCGGGATCCGTCGCGTGCGCTCGTTCTTGCGCAGGTGCTGCGCGACCTCGACGCCGTCCATCTTCGGCATGAACACGTCGAGCACCACGAGATCGATCGAGCCGGCGTCACACTGCTCGATGGCCGAGGGGCCGTCCGTCGCCAAGACGAAGCGAAACCCGCTGGGCTCGAGCGCGAGATGCAGCGCGACCAGGTTGGTGCGGCGATCGTCGACGAGCAGAACCGTCGCCCCGGCTCGACTTCGACTGGACGGGGAGTCCCCCATGAGTGCCTCGTTGGGAAGGACATCATGGGGGACTCCGGAAGTCACGCGAGATCACGCCGCCGTCAGTGTGGCGATCCTGCAGTCTGCGGGTCTCACGCCTTCTTCGACTTCTTGCCCTTCTTGTTGTTGCGCTCCGCCACAGCGCCCTTCATCGCCTTACGCTCGGCCTTCGCGACCGCGCGCACTTCCTTCGCCTCCTCGAGCGTGACGGTACCGTCCTTGCCGGCGCGATCGGCCGCGGCGCGAACCTTGACAGCACCGTCATCGAAGCGCTTCAGCGCCGCCTTGCGCTGGTCGTCGGAGACCTTTCGCTTCTCGAGCGCGGCGGCGAGCTTCTCGCGCGCCTTGACGAGACGCCCGTCGACGCGCTTCCGGAAGTCCTCCGCCTTCATCGGGAAGTTCTTGGCGCGCTCGCCCTTCTTTCCGTTGTCCTTCTTTTCCTTCTTCTCGGCCTTGTCGGCTTTGACCTGAGCGAGCTCGGCCGTGTCCTCGCCGCCAGCGGACCCACCGACATAGGCAGCAGCGGCAGGGAGCGCCGAGCCAACGACCAGGGCCGACAGAACCGAAGCGATGATTGAGCGAGCAAACATGGTGAGCATCCTCCTGAGCCCCGGCATCCGCCGGGTGACGAGGAGGGCTAAAGCACGCGGAGTGCCATCGATTTTGGTGGGATTTTCGGCACTTTGGGGTGCGGAGGACGCGCCGCAGTGCGGAGCGGCGGACGCGCCGGTTTACGCTTCTGGGTCGGGAGCATGAGAAGAGCCAAAGCGATCGCTTGGATCCTGGTCGCCGCCGGATGCGGAGCGCGGACGGGCCTTCCCACGGCTGAACGCGATGACGGCGGAGACGGTGGCGCCGGGCTGTCCTGCACACCGCAGCGCGACGTGGTCGAGCTCCTCGGGACGCTGCGCGACTTTCGCGACGACCACCCCGACTTCGAGCAGGGGATTCTGGGCGACGATCGCGGGATCGTGGGGAGCGAGCTCGGCGCGGACGGCTTGCCGGTCTACGCGGGAATGCCGACGACCCCGACGACCAACGGCGCCGCCTGGTTCGATCAGTGGTTTCGCGACACCGAGACGGTCAACAGGAGCCAGCACTTCTCGCTCGAGCTCTTCCAAGGCGGCGGCGTGGCGGCGATCGCCGATCGGACCTTCTTCCCGCTCGACGACCAGCTCTTCGGCAACCAAGGGCGAGAGCACAACTTTCATTTCACGTTGGAGGCGACCTTCACGTTCGAGCGTCGCGGGGGCGAGGTCTTCAGGTTCTCGGGCGACGACGATCTCTGGGTCTTCGTCGACGGAACGCTCGCGCTCGATCTGGGCGGCGTCCATTCGACGGAGAGCGGCAGCTTCGAGCTGGATGATCTCGCCGGCCCGCTGGATCTGGTGATCGGCGAGCGCTACGAGGTGGCGCTCTTCTTCGCCGAGCGCCAGACGACCGGCTCGACCTTCGAGCTGGTGCTCACCGACTTCGTCGTCTGCGACTGAGCCCGACGATCAGCCCGGCGGCTTCATGCCGAGCTTCACCATCAGGCGCTGCATGTGCCGGCGATCGACGCCTGCGTCGCGCGCGGCTTTGGACACGTTTCCGCCCGAGCGATCGAGCACCGCCTCGCAGAAGGCGCGCTCGAACCGATCGAGCAGCGCGTCGCGCGCCTCGTGGTACGGCAGCGTCAAGAGGTCGGCCATGTCCGCGGCGGCCGCTCGTGGCGCCTGCGACGACGCAGGACCGGTTCCCATCGGCGACACCTCGCCCGGAGCGATCGTCGTCCCGAGCACGGCCCATCGCTCGACGATGTTGCGAAGCTCGCGCACGTTCCCCGGAAAGTCGTAGCGAGCGAGCATCGCCATCGCCGTCTCGTCGAGCTTCTCCGGCGATCCGAGGCCCTGGGCCTTCCGCCTGCGGCCGAGCTCCTCCCAGATCCCGTCGACGAGGAGCCTCAGGTCCTCGAGACGCGTTCGCAGCGGAGGGATCTTCACGGTGACGACTGCGAGCCGATAGTAAAGATCCTGACGGAACCGTCCTTGTGCGACTTCCTTGGTGAGCGCTCGGTTCGTGGCGGCGACCACGCGAACGTCGACCGGCACGGCGCGATCGCTGCCCACCGCCTTCACCTCGCGGCGCTCGAGCACGCGGAGGATCTTGGCCTGCATGTCGAGCGGCAGCTCGCCTACCTCATCGAGAAAGATCGTGCCCTGGTGCGCGCTCGCGAACGCGCCCTTTCGTTCGCGGACGGCGCCGGTAAACGCCCCCTTCTCGTGCCCGAAGAGCTCGCTCTCGAGGAGCTCCTTCGGAATGGCCCCGCAGTTGATGGCGACGAAGTCGCCCAAGCGCCCGCTCGCTTCGTGGACTCCTTCGGCGGCGAGCTCCTTGCCGGTGCCGGTCTCGCCCTCGATGAGAAC
>JBGTSH010000075.1:0-35209 GCA_041940405.1 Polyangiaceae bacterium | reverse complement strand
AGTGCCGACCCCGTGCCGCGATCTCTGGGCACGCGGCCAACGCGGCGCACTCGTGGCCACTCGGTGCCCTCATCGTCGGGAAGTCTCGGGAGACACCCATGCACTCGCGCCTCCATCTATGTCTGAGTTCGACAGCTGTGCGAGCGAGGTGCTCGAGGAACACTGCGTGCACGGTGGCTTGCCTGCTCGCAGCTTCGCTCGTCTTCGGCTGTGCGGCATCGGAAGACGCGACTGAGGAGCCACCGGCGGCGAGTACCTCCAGGCCGGCCGCGAACCCCGAACGCAACGCCTATTTCGGCGACCTGCACGTGCACACCAAGCACTCCTTCGACGCTTACCTGTTCGGAGTGCGAGAGACTCCCGATGCCGCCTACCGGTTCGCCAAGGGAGAGGCCATCTCGCACCCGTCTGGCTACGACATACAGATGCAGAGCGGCGCTCTCGACTTCCAGGCGGTCACGGACCACGCCTTCTACCTGGGGGTGATCCCCCAGGCGCACGAAGAAGGAAGCCCGATCTACGACAAACCGCTCTCGAAAGAGTTCCGGGACCTCGGTGTCGCCGGCGGCTTCCAGCGTGCTCTGGAGGCGATGGGAACGGGCGAGATCAACGACCTCGACGCCGACGTCGCGGTCAAGGTGCTCCACCCGCACTTGGCGAACGCCCCGAACGTCCGCAAGCGGTTCGAGCTGGAGGGCGTCTCGGCCGTGCGGGTCAAACACCCGAACGCGGTCACCGTGCTCGACGCCGGGACCACCGAGACCGGTCTTCCGTTCTTGGTGATGGAGCTCCTCGCGGGCCACACGCTCGCGGACGAGATCGAACGTCGTTCGATGCTTCGGCTTTCTCGCGCAGTCGAGATCTTGGGTCCCGTCTGCGAGGTGCTCGAGGAGGCGCACCGCGTCGGCATCATCCACCGCGACGTGAAGCCTGCGAACATCATGCTCAGCGATTCGGGTCGGGGAGAGGTGGTCAAGGTCCTCGACTTCGGGATCTCGAAGTTCATCGATCGCGAGAAGCAGCTCGGCCTCACCGGCGATGGCGTCGCAGGGACGCCGCTCTTCATGTCACCCGAGGCGTTGCTCGGCCGCGAGAGCACCGCGTCGACCGACATCTTCAGCGTCGGCGTAACGCTCTTCGTGGCGCTCGCGGGCATCCCGCCGCACGGTCCTCCCGCAAAGAGCCCCTTCGAGCAGGCCATCCGTCAGGTAAATCACGCACCCACGCCGCTCGCATCGGTCCGCCCCGATCTTCCGATCGAGGTCACGCAGATCGTGATGGCCACGCTCGCTCGTGATCCGCAGAATCGGCCCAGCCTCGCCGAGCTACGCGAGACGCTCCATCGCTCTGCAGAGGGCTTCGCGGAGCCGGTGTGGCCACCGGCCAGGACCGTCTCGTCCGCGCCACCGCGACCTGGCTTCGCCGATGAAGCCACCGTGCGCGTCGGCATGCAACCCGAAGCGCGCGAAGAGCCGACCGATCCCCCGCCCGAGCGCCCCACCGCTCCGCCGGAGCAGTCCGGCATCAACGGGCGGGTGGACGAATCCGGCGAGGTCGCGAGCGTCGTAGAGCCGTCCTCGAAGACGAAGGCATAAGCCCCGCGGACAACGCGCCGCCCGGATGCTCGCCCGGCTCCGGAGACAAGACGCTCATCACGGTGAGCGACGTGCCGCCGTACCCGCACTGAGCAGGGCGATCTACTTCCAGCGAACCTCGACCAACCGCGTCTCTTGCTGCAGCGGTCCGGTCGGGCGCGTGTAGCTCAGGACGTCGGTCCCTGCTTCACGTGCGAGCTCCGGGTGGGCGATGAGGGCGTAATCGAACATGTCCTTGGCAGCGGCCTTCCCTTCGCCGAACGTCTGGGCGTCCGACCAACGCCCCTCGGGTGCGGGCGCAGTCCGGAGACGCATCTCGCCAGCGCCGGGTGCCATGTAGATGGCGACAAACGCGTCATGGTGGGCGCTCTTGTGCACCGAGAAGAGTGGGGCGCCGTCGAAGATCGAGGCGGCGTCGCGCCACTCCGTGCTCCACGTTTCGCCGTCGAAGAACCTGTACGCGCTGCGGTCGGTCACCGACGGAAGCGGGACCCGCGCGATCTTGCACGGCTTGGCGATGCCACCTTCGCAGGCGTACGCGTACACGTCCGTCCCCACGAGCACCGCAGCCGCTCCCCAATCGGGCTCTTCACCCGAGAAGATGGGCGGCTCCGTTCGAACGGCCGGAGCATCCGGCGACTCCCAGATCGCTATCGATCCGGAGCGGCTCTTGAAGTCCCACATGCCGTCCGGCCCGGTCTCCATGTTGGCGTAGAAGACGACCGCGCGCTCGCCGTCGGACACGATCGCTTGCGGCCACGGCGTCTTCCGGCGCGGCACGTCCTTGTTCGTGATGTTGAACGCTGCCTCCTCCTCGGTGTGCGGGAGCAGCTGTACCGGCTTGCCGTCGGCGCCGAGGACATGCTCGAACGAGCCGCCGGCTGCGCCCGCCCAGGCCTTCGGATCGGTGATCGACCAGCTGCTGCTTCGCCATTGAAAGCCGTCGCTCGCCGGCTCGCTGAAGAGCGTGTCACCGAAGACCCAGACGCTCTTTCCGTCCAAGAGGACGCTGAACCCGACGTCGCGCGCGCTGCACGTCGGCGGATTCGGCACCGTGCCGATGTCGTCCACCGACTTGGCCGCCGGCCCCTCGGCGCACGCGATGACCAGCCCAAAGAATACGGGCAGGGCTCGCCACTCAGGGGCAGGCCGGCGGCGTCGAGGATCCGATCTCGGGCAAGAGCTCCGCATACGCATCGATCGTCCTCGCGTTGAAGACGGTGTCGTCGAACTGGAACATGATGCGCTGCTCGAGCGGGAGGATCATCCCGTTCTCGTACGCCTCGGCGTCGCTGTCGGTGTTGCCGAATGCCCAGGCCGGCTGCAGCCCGCGCGCCGCGAGCATCGCGAGCTCGCCGCTCTTGTACTCGACCGCCGACGAGCCCGTAGCGCCGGTGAGCGAGAGCGAAGTGTGCACGAGACCGGGCGGGTAGCCGTGCGTCTCGACGAACTCGCGTGTGCGCCCCACCAGGAAATGCGGCCGCGCGGTCATGTAGAAGATGCGATAGCCCTTGTCGGCGAGGGCGCTCAGCACCTCGGGCGAGTCCGGGTTGGCATTCGGGATCGATCCCGTCAGAAGGGCCGTGAACTCTTCGGTCTCGGTCGTCGTGAGCGTCCCATCGACGTCGCTGACGATGACCGGCGTGCCCGGCTTGACGATGTCGACGAAGATCTCGGCTGTGGACAGATCGCCGCCGACCGCCATGAGGAAGCGGTGTCGCCCCTCGCCGAGAGCGAGGCGCGGCGGCACCTTGAAGAAGACCCAGCCGCCGTTGTCCTCCACCCCTTCGGTGGTCGGATGCTCGCCGTCCTCGGTCGTGCGCACGGTGCCGAGCGACTCCCACGAGGATCCGCAATCGCGGTTCAAGTAGACGTCGACGTCCTCATCCTTGATGTCGTCGTCGAAGACGCCGTACGCGAACTTCGCCATGACCCAGATGTCATCGCCCGGGTTGTAGAACATGTCGCGGCCGCGATGGTTCGCGAAGCCGGACGCAGCGGTGAGCGAGCTCGACGTGTGGATCCAGTCACGCTCCTGCCCGAGATCGGGAAACGGAGCGTCGCAAAGCGGAAGCGGCGGGCAGACGTTGCCTCCACCGCCGGTGCCGTCACCGCCCTGGCCGGTCGCGGTCGACGTAGCCGACACCGTCGAGGCGGTGCCCTTGCCCGTGCTGGTGCTGGGTCCGTCCGTGCTGTCCCCGGCTCCCTCGCCTGCTCCCCCTCCGCCCGTCCCACCCTCGTCCGAGCACGCGGCGACGAGCAAGATGGTGGATAGCGTCAGGCCCGTGAAGACGCACCGAGCAAGCATGGCGCATCCTACTCGATTTCGTCACCGAACCGACGCGCGATCGACACGCATCAGGCCTGTGAATCGCGCGACGCCGGCTCACCAAGCGCCGGAGAGCATCGCGCTGCCCGCACCTACGCGGACGTGAATCGCGGCCGGCTTCTTCTCGTCATCCTCGATCGAAGGCAGCGCAACGAGCAGCGTCCCGACGACCAGCGCCCCGGCCGAGATGCCCCACAGCACGTTGGCCGTATCTCGAAGAAAGAGAGCGTCGTCGTGAAGCTCTTGATCGACGCGACCGCCTTCGACGAAATCGTCGCGCTTGCCGAGCCCCGTCACGCCGACGCCGAACGCGGCCGCACCGAGCGCCACCGAGCCGCCGAGCGTGGCGAAGCCGGCGATCCGGCGCCCATTCAGCCAGGGCTCGGGCTCGGGTGGTGGCGGCGGAGGTGGCGGCGGTGCCACCTTCTCTTCCGGGCGGATGTCGACGGCGATCGACCCGCCGGCCGCGGGCGCCGTGACCTCACGGGAGAGACGCTTGCCATCCGGAAGCTCGACGCTCACCACGTGCGCTCCCTCTTCGGCAAAGAGCTCGACCGGAGCCGCAGCGGGGCAGTGGTCGTCGAGCCGAACGATCGCACCTCGTGGTGCGGTGACCTTGATCTTGGCGAGCGACGGCGTTGAAGCCGCGACGCGCTTCTTGCCGTCGGTGGTCTGCTCGTTGGATAGCCCTTCGCCCGCCATGCTCACGGTCAAGCAGTTCGCCGCGTGCGCGGCCTTCCCTGCCTGCGCCCATGCAACGCCCGCATTGAAGAGCGCGGCCGGATGCGGCGACTCGGCGTGCGCGGCCTCGAACTCCTTCGCTGCTTCTTCGTAGCGCCGCTTGACGAACTCCACTTGTCCCGCTTCGAAATGGCGCTGCGCTGCTGCCTCGTCGGCCAGCGCCGCATTCGGCGAGAGAAGGACGGCGACGAGGCACCCGAGCGCACGCTTCATAGGCACACGTTGTTCACGCACGTGTTGCTCGGACAATGCAGGTTGGCGGTGCACTGGACGCAGGTGTTCGCCGGCCCGCAATACGGAGTGGGCGCAGCGCAATCGCTGTTGAAGATGCATTGAACGCAGGAGCCACCCAGGCAGTTCGGCGCCCCCGACGGGCAATCGGTCGCTTCGGTCGCCGGCGTGCATTGGGAGCAGGTGCCGCCGTAGCATCGCGGCGTCGGAGCCATGCAATCGGTGGCCTCGGTCGCGGTGGTGCACTCGTCGCACCGACCGTTGGTGCAGTACGGCAGCCCGACGCCGCAGTCGGACGGATCGATGCACTCGACGCACTCCGACGTGGCGGTGTTGCAGCGGGTGAGCAGGCCCTCGGTGCAGTCGCTGTCGCCGCAGCACGCGATGACGCAGTTGTGCTCGATGCAGACGCCGTTGCCGGGACACTGCAAGTCGACGTTGCACTCGTGGCACTCGCGGTCGGCGCCGCAGAAAGGCCTATCCGCATCCTTGCAATCGGCGTCGACGACGCACTGCTCGCAAGTGCCCAGCACGGTGTCGCAGACCTGATCGCCTTCGCACTCGGACTGCTCCTGGCACTCGACGCAACGCCCGCTTCTGCACCTGATGTCGGCGCCAGGCCCGCTACCATCGCAGTCGGCGTTGTCGGAGCAGGGAGGCATGCACGCCGTCTCGAGAGAATCATCGCTGTCCACGACGCCGCAGACCTCTCCTGCCAGGCAGTGCGTTGCATCGCCGCAGCCGAGGCAACGACCGGCTACGCAATGAACCGCCGGCGCTTGGCAGTCCTCATCGCCGTTGCACTCGGCGCAACCGAGCACTTGGTCACAGGTATCGGGACAACCGGTGCAGAGAGAATTGTCCGGATCGCAGGGCTTCGATCCCCCGCCGCCTCCGCCGCCCATACCGGATGCGGTCGACGTCGTCGTCGCCGTTCCGCCCGTCCCGACACCGCCGCCCCCCGTGCCGGTCTGCGACGACGAAACGAGATCCGGAACGTCGTACGCGCAGCCCGTCGGCTGCGCGGCGAGCCATGCCCCGGTCACGACGAGCACCGATGATGCGAGCCAGCGCTTCATCGTTTGCCGGGACCACTTGTCTTGTACGGCGTTGTCGCGAGGGGCGACGCTTGGCTACCGCTCTTGGGCGCGGCCGTCGGGATCTTTTGCGCGGACGACGCCGAAGGCGTGGCGCTCGCCGACTTTGCCGCGCTGGCCGAGCTCGATGGCGCGCTGGCCACCGCCTCGGCGCTCGAGGACGGCGCGGGCACCACGTTGGGCAAAGCATGCACAGGCGTCGCCGCCTCCGCCGCGGTGACGTTCGGCTCGACCAGCGGACGTTCACCCGCGTTGGAACGTTCGGGAGCGGCGGAGTCCACGGCGACTTCGCCTCCGCTTCGCGAGCTCGAACGTACCCAAGCGAGAATCCCGACCATCGCACCGATCGTGACCGAGGCGGTGAGCACGGCCGCGATCACGAGCTTGCGCGACGAATGCACCGGCAGCGGAGCGTCACCGACCGAGCTCGTGTCGGTCAGCATCGTCGCTTCGATCGGCATGATCTCGCGAGGTGACACCATCGGGATGTTCAGCGAGCTCGGCGTGCCGTGCGAGGGCACGGACGGCGGGGGCGGCGGAACCACGATGCCGGACGGTGTCGGGCCCATCGCAGGCGGGATCGCGTCGGGCAGGCTCTCGCGCCTCATCGCGCGCGACTCGACGATCTGACGCGCACGGCGGCGGCGCTCGTCCATTGCAGGCTCGACGACCTGCTGCATGAGCTCCGCGACCTCTTCGTGCTCGACGAGCGGAACCGACGAGCCTCGGCAGGCTTCGATCAACGCTGCTCGGAAAGCCGCTGCGGTCGCCGGCCGCTCGGCCGGATCGTGACGGAGCGCCGAATGGATCGCCGCGACGAGCGCCGGCGGTGCATGCGGAGCAGCCTCGGCGAGCGACGGCACCTCCTCGTCGACGATCCTGAAAAGCACCGCGATCTCGTCGCCATCGATCGGGTAGAGGCGCCTTCCCGCGACGATCTCCCAGGCGAGCACGCCGGCAGCCCAGATGTCGGCGCGTCGATCGAGCGCGCGCTTCGGCTTGATCTGCTCGGGCGCCATGAAGGAGACCTTTCCCTTCACGACGCCGGTGCGCGTCTGCCCGAGGCGCGACGCGGCTTTTGCGATGCCGAAGTCGGTGAGCCGCGCGGCGCCGTCGAGCCCTACGAGAATGTTCTGCGGTGAAAAGTCTCGATGGACGAGCTCGAGGCGGTGGCCATCATCACCGCGGAGCTCGTGCGCTGCGTGGAGCCCTTGCAGCGCATCGCAAAGGATTCGGAGACCGTGGCCCACCCCGAGCGTCCGGCCGACGCCGCGCAGCCGCCTGACGAGGCCGCTGAGAGAGTCGCCTTCGACGTACTCCATGGCCAGGAACACGCCCTCGGGGTCCTCGTCCGCGTCGAGGACCGGGACGACGTTGGGGTGCTTGATGCGGGCGACGAGGTTCGCCTCCTCGAGCAAGCCGGTCACGAACTCGGTGTGCTCGAGCAGGTGCGCGTGCGTCAGCTTGATCGCGACGTCGCGTTGGAACCCGGCCGCTCCTCGCGCCCTTCCGAGGTACACCGTCGCCATCCCGCCGGAGGCGATCGGTAGGATCACCTCGTAGCGGCCAAGCTGAAGCGGAGCGCCTTTGGGCGGTTGCATGCCGGTGGGAACGCCGGGCGATCGTACCAGGCAATACGTCCTCCGGGCGTATCCACCCCACCATCGCGTTTTTCGCGCTGGACAGTCACGCACACATGGTGGTGCAGCCTGCGCTTGAGTCGGTGCGCGGAATGCTCAACGCATCGGGGCCCGGAAGCTAGTCTGCCTGGCATGTCCAGTGAGCCGCTCTCACCGGGAGCGACCGTTTCGGATCGATATAGGATCACCTCGCTCCTCGGCCGCGGCGGATCGGGTGAGACCTACGAGGCCGTCATCGTAGCGACGGGTGCGTCCGTGGCACTGAAGCGGTTTCGCCTGAAGGGCGCCGACTCGTGGAAGTCGGTGGAGCTGTTCGAGCGTGAAGCCCGCGTCCTCCGCGGGCTGGCGCACCCAGCGATCCCTCGCTACGTCGACTCGTTCAACCTCGAGGGGCCAGAGGGGCTCGAGCTCTACCTCGCACAGGAGCTCGCGCCGGGCTCGTCGCTCGCTTCGTGGATCGCATCCGGTGCGCGCGCGGACGAGGCCGAGGCTCGGCGCGTCGCCACCGAGGTTCTCGAGATCTTGCGCTATCTCCATTCGCAAACGCCGCCGGTGGTCCATCGCGACATCAAGCCGGCGAACCTCGTGCGGGCGCCCGACGGTAGGATCACGCTGGTCGACTTCGGCTCCGTTCGCGAGGTAGGCGCAGATCCGGCGGGCGGAAGCACCGTCACCGGCACCTACGGCTTCATGGCACCCGAGCAGCTGCGCGGAATCGCCCTGCCCGCGAGCGATCTCCACGGCCTGGGCGCGACGTTGGTGTTTCTGTTGTCCCGCAAGTCGTTGGACGAGCTTCCGCAGCAACGGCTCAAGGTGAGTCTTCCTTCCGATCTCGGCGTCGGGGGCCCGTTTCGCAAGTGGCTCGAGCGAATGCTCCAGCCGGCGCCCGAGGATCGCTTCGCCTCCGCACGCGAAGCGCTCGCTGCGCTGCGGGACGCCGCCCGCGGGGGGAGCAGCAGGCGCACCATCGTGCTCGGCGCGACGCTGGCCGTCGTCGTCGCGATCGCCGGCGGTGGAGTCGTCGTGCTCCAGCGCGCGCTGCCTGTCGGGCCGTCGGGCTCGGGTGCAGAGGCGAACGCGGCTGCGCCGTCGGCGCCGTTCCCGATGCTTCCGGAGCTTCCGCGCTCGCGGTACCTCGGCGTGCGTTTTCACAAGCGCGTCGCCGCCCACGTCAACGCCGTGCAGGCCATCGCGTTCTCTCCCGACGGCAAGCGCCTCGTCACGGCGAGCCACGATCGAACGGCGCGCGTCTTCGATACCGACACCTGGGAGATGAAGCTCGCGCTGCCGGATCACGGTGGGCCGGTGCTCGGCGCGGCGTTCACCACCGATCAGCGCTCGATCATCACTGCCGGCGGAACGTCGGTCTTTCAGTGGGACGCGGCAACGGGCAAGCCCATCCGCTCGGTCGACACCGGCGTCAGAAGCGGCGCCGTTGGCATCTCGCCGGCGGGCGACTCGGCGTGGGTCGCCGGATGGGATGGCCGCATCAGGAGCTTCAAGCTTCCGTCGCTCGATCCGGGACCGCTGCTCGACGCTTCGCCTGACAAGGGTCGCGTGATCGCGGTCGGGTTCTCGCCCAACGGCAAGTCGTTCGCTGCAGCAGGCGACGACGGGCACATTCGCTTCTGGCTGCCCCCGGACGCCAAGGTCGTGCGGGATCTGCCGGCGCACGCCGGCCCGGTCAACAAGGTCCGGTTCAACCCCGAAGGCACGATGTTCGCGAGCGCCGGCGACGACGGCGCAGTCCACCTCTTCCACATCGACGCGCCGAAGCCGATCTCGACGTTCCGGGCATCGCAGACCGAAGCGTGGGAAGCAGCGTTCAGCCCGCGCTCCGATCTCTTGATCACGGGCGACAAGAACGGCCTCCTCGGCGCGTGGCACTTGCCTGGCGGGAACCTCGCGTGGCGTGCGCGGCCACACGAGGGGCGCGGCATCATCCAGGCGCAGGTATCACCCGACAACGAGTGGCTCGCCGTCGCGATGGGCAACGGAGCTGTCGAGGTGTACGCAATCCCTCCCGCGGGCGACGCGAAGGCGATCCCCGAACCGAAGCCCATCCGCAGAGCGCGACCCGAGCCGACGACCCTCGCGCAGAAAGCGCAGCGGATCGTGGACGACAGCATTACGAATCCCAGCCTGCGCGTCGACGAGGCGGGCGAGCTGGCGGCAAAGGCGATCGCGGAAAACCCCAAGGACGCTCTGGCGCTCGTGCAGGCGGGTCGCGTCGCTCGCCTCCGGGGGTACATCTCCGGCAGCCGCTATCAACCTGCGGCGATCGAGCTGGCGCAGCAGATGTCGAAGCGCGCCCTCGAAGCGAATCCGAGTCTCTTCGAGGCGAAGGAGCTCGCCGCCTGGCTCGCGCTCACCGAGGCGACGAATCGGCCCGGTCCCTTCGAGGCCGCCGACTTCGACAAAGCCCGCGCTGCAGCGGACGTCGTGGTGTCTGCGGATGTGACCCGGCTCGAGGGCGAGGTCCTCCACGCGGTGATCGCGAACTACGAGGGCTCGCACGAGGCCGCCGTCGTCCGCGCAACACGCGTGATTCAGCAGAGCGACGACGACCGCCTGATCCACATGGGCTACCAAGAGCTCATCGAAGCGCTCACCAAGCTCGGTCGCCTCGACGCGGCCGACGCCGCGCACCAGAAGCTCCTCGCGTTCTCACCCCAATCCGCTTGGATTCGCGGCGGGTACGCACGCTTTCTCCTGCGCCGTGGCAAGCGCGACGACGCGATCGAGATGGCGAAGAAAGCGATCGACCTGATGAACTATCCGGCCGCCCACCACATCATCGCTGACGCCCTCGTCGATCGCGGCGTTCAGCTGCTCTGGGACCGCGGCAACGTCGCCGAAGCCCGCAAGGCCTTCGACGCAGCGCTCACCGAAGAGCCTGGCTCCGCCGACGCGCGCTACGGCGTCCTCGCGTGCGACGCAGCCGAGGCCGAGAAGCGCGGCACGCCGTGCGACAGCTGCGAGCTCGGATTGGTGCAGCTCCTCGCGCTCGATCCAAAGCACGAGCAAGCGCTGTGGGTGCAGAAGCAACTCGGCCGAGGAGCTTTCTCCCCGCGAAAGTGAGACAGCGGCCGGCTCTCAATCCGGCTCGACGTCCATCGTCACGATCGGCTCTCGCGGCGGTCCGACCGATGGCGGACGGATCGTCAGCGTAGGCATCCAGTCGTCGAGACCGAGAGGACCGAAGACGGCGCGGCCGTCACCCGAGAGCGGCTGAAGCTTCGAGAGGAGCTCGTCGCGGCGCAGGTACACCTCTTCGCGGCGGCCGCTGTCGTGCTCCATCTTGAGCGAGAGCTCGTGGTTGTTCGGGCTGCGCTCGGCGATCGCGCGGACGATCGGGGCGAAGCTGTCGACCAAGCGGACGGTGAGCTGAAGCGCCAGCGCGTTGGCGAAGACGTCGGCGTCGTCGAGCGTGAGGCCGAGAAGGCGCACCTTGGCGTCGAGGAGCGGCTGCGCGGCGGCGCGCATCTTTCGCCAGAGAGCATCGAGCTTCGGTAGATCGGCGGTATCGACCGCCGAGGGAAGCTGCGCCGCGTTGGGATCGCCGGGGTGGTCGACGTGACCCGAGAGCATGCCGCTCTCGGCGCGGCGAAGGTGGAAGATGAGCGCGTCCTTTTCGATCGGCTTCTTGCGGAGCGAGATGCGCGCCAGATCCTCGCGCAGCTCGAACGCGCCGATCGTCCAATCGTCGAGGCGCACCGTCTCCGCGGTGACCTTGCCGCCGAAGAAGCTCTTCTTCACGCCGACGAGCAGATCCATCTCGGTAGCGAACTCGCTGACCTTGCGAGGGTGCGCCCATTCGCCCCGCGGGTCGATCTGGACGGTGCTCGTGATGCGCTGCGGGTGCGCGAGGAGCGCGCTCATTACGTTGACGCCGTCCTTGCCCTCGGCCTGGAGCTCGAGCGAGACCTGCCAGTCGGCGACGGGCATCTTGGCCTTGAGGAAGAACTGCTCGAGGTGCCCGCGCGCTTCGAGCGCCCGACGCTCACGATCGGCGGCGAGCTGTGCTTGCTCAGCCTCGGTCGCTTCACGTGCCTGGCGGTGGTGCCGGTCGACGATTCGCTTGGCTGCCTCTTGGAGCTCGTCGGTGTATTCGCGCGCTGCGTTGTAGCTCTGGTCGTTCGTCGCGCGCTCGAGGGCGAGCATCAGCCGCTGGTGCAGGCCCTTCATCGCGGTGAGCTTCTCCTCGCGCTCCCGCTCGCCGGAGCCCGAGTCCTGCATCTGTGCCTTGGTCTCGGACTCGAGCAGCACCACGCGCGTCGCCGAGGCCATGAAGACCTCGATTGTCGCGAGGAAGTTGAAATCGAACGGAAAGGGGCTGGAGTCGCCGTAAAGGAATTGCGTCATCGCTCACCTTCCGAGGACCGCCCGGATCTTCTCTTTGATTTCGGCCTTGGTCCAACGCGGCAAGACCTCATCACGATAGCGGCGCAGCTCGTCTGGGTCCAAATCCAAGGCCCCGCGGACGATGGCGGCCTTGGTCGATTCGAAGGCGTCCCGCGGGTGGGCCGCCATCTTCTCGAGACGGGCGCGGGCTACCGAGAGCGGATCGTCGGCGATCTCGTCGCATAGGCCGAGGCTTTTGGCCTCTATTGGACCGTAGAGGCCGGCCTCGAGCAGGACCCGGCGCTCGGCCAGCGGTCCGAGCCGGACGCGCGCGAGCTGGAGAATCCGGGGCGGAAAATGCAGGCCGATCGCCACCTCGTTCAGGCCGATCCTCGCCTTTTCGACGCTCGTAGCGACCCGATGGTCGCATGTCAAAGCGAGCACGCAACCGCCCGCGATGGCGTGGCCGTTGATGCAGGCGACGGTCGGCCCCCGGTGCTCGAACAGGGCGAGGACGAGGTCGTCCAGCAGGCCCAAGTATTTGTCCATGCCGGGCGCGTCGAGCCCGCCGACCTCCTTGAGGTCGAGACCCGCCGAGAAGGCGTCGCCGTCGCCACGTAACAAGAGCGGCGCACCGTTCGATGCGCGAACCGCATCGAGCGTGCGGCTCATCAGCTCCGTCGAGAGTGCGTTCTTGCCTGGTCCCCTCAGCACAACCTCGATCATCGACGTTCTCCGAGCGTCTCCTCAGCGCACGACGAGCCCGCGGGCCTGAGGACGCGAATCGAACGACAGGGAGACCGCGACCTCACACTCGCGATCGCCGCTCAGGATGCTGCGGGTCTCCTGCGTTCGGAGCTCCGGTCCGTTCATCGCCAGGCGGGCGTAGGTGTCCGGCGCGAGCCCGTCGCCGCCGAACTTCACGAAGTTGACGAGCAACGCGAGCGCTTCTGCGAGCCCCTGAAGCCCCGGCAGTCGCGACTGCGGCGTGCCGCCGTGCCTTGCCGCGTAGTAGACCGCTTCGGGCGTGAGCGGGACCGAGAGGACGAGGCTCTCGCCGGGAACGAGCTCGACGACCGAGATCGCGCCCCAGCCGAGCGCGCTTGCGACGGCGGCGAGCTGCTCGGCGAGCTCTTGGGGATCCGCGGGCGGCGGGCCGAAGGTGTCCCGCAGCGGCGCGCTCTCGTAGAGGTTCGCGATGAGGTGGAACATGCCGGCGCGCGTCGCCTCGCGCGTCAGATCGAGAAAGAGTGGTGCGAGGCGCGATCCGGGCGCCTGACCGCCGCCGGAGTTTCGCTTCTCCATCAGGTGCACCGTGTCGTAGGTGAGCTGCGCTCTGTACGACGCCGGGAGAAGCGCGAAGCGAACCTCGGAGATGCGGATCATGCCGCGATCGCTCGCCACACAGGAGGCGACGAGGTCGCGGGTCGAGAGCCCCACCGGCAGCGGATCCGACTCGGGCGGCGAGTCGGGACCGATGAGCTGCTCGGCGTCGAGGCGGCTGAGCCCGTCGCCCGGCCGAAACGTGAGCGGTCGCCTGGACAGCGTGAACATGCACATGCCGTCGCCGCGCGCGACGCAACGAGCCTCATCGGCTTCGAACGAGCCCCAATCCGACGGGTAGGCGATCGAGGCGGCCGCTGCAGCGAACCCCGCAGCGAACGCGTCGGCGAGGTGGCGCATCCGCGCCTTGTCGCCGTAGCGCTCGCGATAGCCGGCGCCGAAGAGGAGATCGGAGCCGATGACCTCACCCCCGGTCGCGGAGATATCGAAGCGTATCTGTCCGAGGCCGAGCGTCGCGAAGAGCTCGGTCGCGAGATCGACGATCTCACGATCGCCTTCGATGCCGAGGCGGCGAGCGATGGCGCCGATGAGCGCGAAGCTCGCGTCGAACGCCGCCTGCCGACGGACGGCCCAACCTTCGGAGCCGAGCGCGTCCCAAACCGCTTGCTCGACGAGGATCGATTCGAGATGCGTCGCTCCGTAGACGAGCTGATCGCTCACCGCGAAGAGGCCTACCGCCGGGACGGGCCGCAGGATGGTACCCAGGTTCATCATGCGAACGCCTCGACGAGCTTGCCGTGATCGATGCCGAGGATGTCCTCGGCAGCGCTCTCGACGAGGACGAGCGCGTCCGCGGTGAGCGACTCGGGGTTCTGGATCGCCTCGATGCCGAGGCCCGTCCGAAGCGCGACGCGGATGCGCACGAGGTGCGGATCGGGCGCGTTTTCTTCGAGGTGGCGAAGGACGTGACGGACGCGATCGCCGACGACGTGACGCGGGGGGTGCGTGTCCGGACCTGCGTCGTCGGCGTCGAAGTTGAGCTGCGCCGGCGCGAGAACCGCGCCGGGCACCGTCGGCTTTGCGGCGGACACGACGACGACGTTCGCCTCGTCCTGGGGGTACGGCAGCTCGTGCTCGAGCGTGCGAACCAGCTGCCTCGCCGCCATGCGTGCGAAGCCGAGCGGAGCATCACGCTCGAAGCACACGGCCACGCCGAAGTTTCGGACGCGGTGGACGAACACGAGGCGGCCTTGCGTCTCCATGATCAGGTTCGGCGTCTCGGTCCGGATCTGCGGCTCGCCGTCGATCGCATAGAGCGCCTGCTCCGAAGCTACGTACGCGTCGCGCATCGCGGTCGCGATGCGCGCCGGCTTCAAATCCACGCCCGCACGAACCCAGGATGCGTAAGCGTGCGACACCGAAAGGAAGAACACGACGATCGCCTCGAGGTGATCGACGCCCACGGCGAGCCCATCGAGCACCATCGCGCTCTCGGCCTCCATCGTGGGGGAGTCTTCCATCACGGCTCGCCCCGATCGCGCGGAGTGCGACCAGCCGGCGGTGCGGACGGGCGTGCCGAGTTACCGGAGGAGCCGGGACCGAGCGACGTATTGCCGCCGATCACGCTCGTGGCGAGCGCGGCCGCGAATGTCTGACGGATGATCTCGACGTCCTTGGTGCCGAACGGCTGCTTGCGCGAAACGGCCACGACGAAGGCGCGACGCGACGCCGAAAAGCCGATGAGCTGAAGGACCGGGCCGTCGCCGACGTGGCCCTCGAAGTCGGGCGAGAGCGTTCCCGGCGTCGCGAGCGCGAGCTTCTTCATCGCGGCGGCGACGCTGCCCGTCGCGGCGAAGAGACTCTCGGTCTCGCCGAGATCGCCGACGGCGGTTCCCACGAGCGGGAGGCCCTCGTCGTCGACGACGAGCGCGCGCGTCGTCTCGACGTCCTTGCGGATCCAATCGAGGAGCTTGCCGAGCTTCGGGATCAGGCTCGCCACCGAGTCGACCTCCGGCGGATCGGGCAGCGTTCGCTTCTGCACGCGCGGCTGCGGGGTGAGCAGCGGCGCCGGCACCTGCGAAGGCCGGTCCTGTCCGAACGCGACGAGCGGAACCCCGTCGTACTCGGAAGGCGCGGGATCGACGCTGGGCGGCTTCGGCGACAGCGCCTGAGCCGTGGCCAGCGCGTCCCTCAGATCAAACGAGGAGCGGGATCGGCGTGTCATCTTCGGCCGGAGCCTTCTGGGAGGGAGCCAAGCGATCGAGGACGTCGGTGGCGAGCTGGTCGAATCTTCGCGAGAGCGGAGGAGGCTTCTTCTGCATCAGGACGAGGGGCGCGCCGCGGAGGGACGCCTCGAGGAACATCTCGTCGCGCGGGATGATCGCGTCCATCACGACGCCGGCCGGAAACTTCGTCCAGAGGGTCTCGGCGACGTCGAGCGACGCCGCGACCTTGCGGTCGAACATCGAGAGCACGAAGCCGAGGAGCTCGAGCTTGGGGTTCTTCGTCGCGCGGACGCGATCGACGAGCGCCAGGATCTGTCCGACGCTGCGGAGCGCGAGCGGCTCGGCCTGGAGCGGCGAGAGCACGTGCGTCGCGTTCTCCATCGCGCGCGTCGTCACCTTGCCGAGACCGGCCGGACAGTCGATGAGCACCAGGTCGAAGCCCTGCGCCTTCGCCGAGTCGAGGAGGGTCGACACGGTCGCCCCGCGCGTCAGCGCGTCTTCGAATCCGGCCACGGTCGTCGGGTCGACGCGGCCGACCGACAAGACGGAGAGGTTTTGCTCGCGCGTACGCTGAAGCACCGCATCGATCGTCTCGGCACCGGTGAGGATCTCGGCGATGCCCGCGCGCGCGCGATCAGCCAAGCCGAGCGAGAGCCCGAGGCTGCCTTGCGCGTCGAATTCGGTGAGCAGGATCTTCGATCCCGCGCGGGCCAGCGCTAGTCCAAGGTTGAGCGCGATGGTGGTCTTCCCGACGCCACCCTTCTGGCTGGACACAGAGACGACGAACATGTGTCCCCGGAGGGTACACGAAGCTCCGGGGAGAAACAGGTTACTGAAATTGTTAGACTTGACCGGTCTCTATCACGCGTAGGCCTTCTCGCGTGGTGCGTGGACCGTGGGGCCGTACAGGCCGCCGACGAGCGCCCCGTACATCAAATGGAGCCCCACGAACGAGAGGATGCCGAGGATTCCCAGGCTCGACAGGTACGGCCCCGGAGCCGGCAGCATCTCGGTGACCCGAGGGTGAATCGCCGGCAGCGCTCCGAGGAAGGCGCCGCCGAGCACGATGTGGATGAGCGACAGCGCGACGCCGGTCTTCGTCCCCGCGCGATGCGCGACGTACTCGAAGCCGACGCCATACAGGAGGGCGATCAAGCCGCTTCCGACGAGGAACGCGATGAGCCCGATGAACCAGGCGACCGGTCCCGGATCGACGAAGAGCGTTCCCAGAATGAGCTCCATCCTGACGGGCAGCCCCAGCATGCGGGCGAACGCCATCACGACGCTCATGGCCGCTCCGGCGAGCACGCCGGAGAGGAAGACCTCTCGCGTTTTCATACGACCTCTCTTTCCAAAGAGGTCGGTGCATCACGCGTGCCCCGTGGCGTAGGCCGGATGGCCGCGGGCTGTCAGGACGCGTCGCCCGATGCCGTCCTGGTGGGACACCGGGGTTGACACGCCCGTCCCGGTCGGGCACATCTGCGCCGCACTACCCGTGGTGAGGTAGCCAAGTGGTTAGGCAACGGTTTGCAAAACCGTTATACGCGGGTTCGAATCCCGTCCTCACCTCCCCCTAGCTCTCCGGCGCGAGCTTCCCCCGCCACATCTCGGCCTCCTCCGGCGGCAGGCGATCCAAGAGCGCTCGCAGCGTGTAGTTGCCGCGAATCTTCCCGTTTTCTTCGTACATGTAGTCGCTGATCTCGTCCTTCTTCACGCGGACGACGTCGCCGAGACGCCGCGTCTTCACGCGACCCAGATCGTTGTCGATCGTGCCGGAGAAGACGCCGTCTTCGTAGGTGACGTTCGCGAGCCACACGTGCTCGACGTGGATGCCGTCGGTGATCGGCGCCTTGATGCTCAGCTCCTCGAGCGGCGAAGCCCTGTGCCGCGCCATCACGTCGTCGATCTCGCGCCGCGCGCGCGCGCGTGCGCCGAGGATCTCGGGATCGTCGGCGCGCACGTCGAGGATCGGGTCGTCGTCACGCGAGGCGGCGCGCGGCGGGGTCGCCACGCTTGGAGGGGCCGAAGGCGCAGAAGCGGTGGGCGTCGGCTCTTCCCGACACGCGGAAGCCGCAAGCGCCAAAGCGGCCGCGAGAAGCGCTCGCCTCCTCACAGCCAACCCAATCTGCGAAACGCAGTCGCCACGCCCAGGCCGAGGAGGATCGATCCGACGACGATGCCGATGAACGCGTGAGGGTGACTCGCGCCGGGCAAGCCCACGTTCATTCCGTAGAGGCTCGCGATGAGGATGGGACCGGTGAGGATGATCGTCAGCGAGGTGAGGACCTTCATCACCACGTTGAGGTTGTTGGAGATGATCGAAGCGAAGGCATCCATCATGCTCGAGAGGATGCCGCTCGAGATGCTGGCGAGCTCGTTCGCCTGGTGCAGCTCGACCATGACGTCCTCGATGAGCTCTTGGTCGTCGGTCGAGATCTTCAAGTGGGCGTCCTTGGCGAGGCGCTCGAGCACGATGTGGTTGGCGCCGATGGCCTGCGTGAAGTGGACGAGCGCCTTCTGATACTGCAGCAGCTGGAGGACCTCGGCGTTGCTCATCGATTTGCCGAGTCGTTCTTCGACTTCATCCACCGCCTCGCTGACCTTGCGCAAATCCTCCAAGAAGCACTCGGCGGTCGCCGCGGCGAGCATCAGCGCCAAACGGATCGGGGCGCGGTCGTCGAGGCCGTTCTTCTGGACGACCATGTCGACGACGCGCGTCTCGTGCCGCGCGACGGTCACGATGCGGTTCGGCAAGAGCACGACGCCGAACGACTCGCTCCGATACGGGAGGAGCTTCTTCTTCTTTCGACGCCACGGGACGCGCAGGATGAAGAGCGTCGCGCCGCTGCGATCGTGCTCGATACGCGCTGCCTCGTCGACGTCCATCACGTGCTCGAGGAACTCCTCGGGGACGCCGGCGTCGACGATCGCCTTCAAGTCCGAGGGCGTCGGCTCGAAGGCGTGCACCCATCCCGCCTCGGGGAAGTGCTCGCAAGCGACGAGCTTCTTCGCGCTCGAATCGTAGACCTCGAGCATTTCAGCCGAGCTCTTCGCCGCGCTTCGACAGCGCGACGCGATCGCGTCCCTGGCGCTTTGCCTCGTACAGCGCTCGATCGGCCGCCTCGACGAGCTCGTCCGGCGTCTTGAGCTCGGGCGCTTCGGTCGACGCGATACCCACCGAGATGGACACGCTGGCACCCTCACCCGCCCAGCTCGATCTCGCTTGCAGGACCTTGACCCGAATGCGCTCCATCACGACGACCGCTTTGTCGAGGGCTGTGTGCGGAAGCAAAACGGCGAACTCGTCACCGCCATAGCGGGCGCATAGGTCCACCTCGCGAACGCTCGAGCGCACGACCTCGGCCACGTGGCGCAGCGTCTCGTCGCCCGCGCCGTGGCCGTGCGCATCGTTCACCGCCTTGAAGTGATCGACGTCGAGCATCGCGCAGGAGAGCGGATGGCCATATCGCTTGGCGGTCGCCCATTCGCGCTTGAGGACGTCGGTGAACCGACGCCGATTGAAGAGGCCGGTCACCGCGTCGGTCGTGGCCACCTGCTCGGCACGAGACAGCATGCCCTCGAGCTCGGCGTTGCGCTTGCGCAGGTCGAACTTCACCGAGCGCGAGCGGAGCGCGGCGTAGATCCGCGCTTCGAGCTCGTCGCCGTCGCAGGGCTTGGGCAAGTAGTCGTCTGCGCCGACGTGGAGGCCCTCGACGCGCTCCTTCACCTCACCCTTCACGGTCAGCATGATGATGACGCTGTCACGCGTCGCTTCGGTCAGACGCATCCACCTGCAGACCGTGTAGCCGTCCATGTCGGCGAGGACGACGTCGAGGATGATGACGTCCGGCACCACCTGCTTGGTGGCCTTGAGCGCCTCGAGACCGCTCTCGACGGCGGTTACCTCGTAGCCGCGCGCCTCGAGCAGCGTTTGGAGGTGGCTCCGCTGCTCTCGTGAGTCTTCGACGACGAGAACCTTGGCTTTCAAACCCTTGAAGGGTAGCCGAAAGTTCCGGGCTGCGGGCTCGATTACCCGTCGGCCATTACCCGAGCACGGCCTGCTCGTTTGGCCTCGTAGAGGCGTCGGTCCGCGACCCTCAGAAGCTCGCCGATATCGCTGCCGTCTTGCGGGCTCGAGGCCAACCCGGCCGAGAACGTAACGTGAAGCGGAGGCCCGTCGCCGACGAGGAACGGAAGCGCAGCCAGCTGGTCGAGGACGCCGCGGACCGCGCTCTCGATGCTGGCGGCTCGCTCGCCCGGGAACGCCAGCACGAATTCTTCGCCACCCCAACGCCCGCGAAGATCCTGAGCGCGGAAGCTTCCTGCGAGGAGGCGTCCGAGCGCGGCGAGCACGAGGTCGCCGACCGCGTGGCCATGGCGATCGTTGACCGCCTTGAAGTGATCGACGTCGCAGAGCGCGATGGCCAAGGGTCGATCGTGGCGGATGCATTCGGCGTACGACCTCGAGAGCCTCTCGAGGAAGCCGCGCCGGTGCGGCAGCCCGGTCAATGAGTCGTTGTCGAAGCGCTGCCGGGCTCGCCGCGCGCGCTCGACTCGGGCACCGATGCGGAGCGCGACCTCCTCGGCCGGGAGGTCCGCTGTTGCGAAGTCGTCGGCGCCTGCGCGGAGCGCAGCGGCGCGCAAGCTCGGGGGCGCCCCGACGATGATGACGGGAACGTCCTGCCACTCGACGCTGATCCGGATCGCGCGGCAGACGTCGAGCGCGTCCGACGCGCGCTCGCCCGCGACCAGCACGACGACATCGGGGTTGGCAGCACCCATTGCGTCGAGCGCTGTCGTCAGTGAAGCCGTCTTCGTGGTGTGGATGCGCGGCTCGAGCATGCCGGTGAGCGCGTCGAGCTCCGCTTCGGTGCCGCCGGCGAGGAGCGCGCCGCGTCCTTCTGCCTCGCGGGAGGCGATCATCTGGCGCAGCGCGAGCGCCAATCCTTCGGGATCGATCGGCCGCGCGAGGAAGAGCGCTGCGCCCGCGTCCGCGGCGATCGTTCGCTCCGCCAGCGTGCCTTCGTTGGCGACGAACAGCATCGGCACCGCTGCGCCGAGGAGGCCCCTGAGCCCGCGCGAGACGTCGAGGCCCGCGCTCCCGAGCTCGACGACGACGGCGTCCGGCGGGCGCAGAAACGCGCTGGCGACGGCGTGCGATGCGTCGCGCGCGAAGACCACCTCGAAGAGGTGCATGCTGGCGATCCGATCGATCGCCAGCTTGAGCTCTTCATCGTCGGTGACCGCGAGGATCGTGGCGTTCTCGACTGCCAGAGGCCCGGGTGCAACGAGACCTGCGCGACGGTGAGGTGTGTCGGCCGGCTTCAGCGTGGCGGGCCCCCACACCGAAGGCTTCGCGGCTCCAGCGCGCGCGATGCTCCCGACGCGGACATGAACGCCGCTTTCGGTCGCCGTCGTAAGAGGATGGGCCTGTCGGGCCATGTTCGAGGAGCGCAATGCACTCCTCGGACCAGAGTCCGGGATCGAACCGATCGCGAGAGGCCCATACCCACAAGCGTGGCGGGAGCGCGCGGCCTACCGGCGTCGAAGCGCACGATCTCGGGCGAAGGACGTCGGCATGCGTCCTGCGTAGTCGACGAATCTCATGAAGACTCGAAATCGACTTTTCGCACTATCCTGCGCGACGCTTTGCCTGCTCGCGCCCGTCGTCTTCGTCGCTTGCTCTCCTGAAGAGGTGACGGACGAAGCGAAGAATCACATCCACTGCGATCAGATGTGCGAGTGGGCCGTCGACTGCGGCCGGACGTCCGGATCGATCGACGCGTGTGACGACGACTGTGAGGCAAAGGCCGACCAGAGCGAGATGTTCGAGCGCCAGGTCCAGGACTGCGCCGACTGCATCGACCACACCGATCTCACCTGCGAGCAGAACGACGAGCTGTGCAGCGACGTCTGCGCTGCCGTCGCTCCGCCGCTGACCGACGGCTGACAAACGAAAAGCGCGCCGGGGTCCCGTTAGAGGGTGGGCCCCGACGCGCCTGTCATGAAGCGGTCCGAAGAAGGGCTACTTCTTCTTCTCCATCTTCGCCTTGACGATGTCGTTGATGTTCTGGCGAAGCTTCTCGTTCTTCTGCGCAGCGCGCTTCACGTTGTCGGCCGTCGAGGTGTTCGCGCGGCTCGAGCCCGTGGCGAACGGCTCGCTGCCGCCGTAGGAGTCCGTGCCCTCGGCCGCCTGCGACGTGCGGTAAGCGCCGTGCATCGGGTTGATCATGCGCAGCATCGCGCGGATCTCGGCGGGCGTGTTCACCGAGCCGGTCGCGCTCAGGTTCTTCTCCTGGCCGTTCGTCGAACGCGCCTTGCCGTAGAACGAGTCGCCGCCGTAGGAGTCCGTGCCCTCGGCCGCCTGCGACGTGCGGTACGCGCCGTACATCGGGTTGATGCGCGAGAGCATCGCCTTGATCTCACGCGGCGTGTTGACCGAGTTGGTCGCGCTCATGTTCCGGCCGGACGCGGTGGTCGCGGTCGACTTGCCGCCGCGGGTCGCCTGATCGCCGTAGATGTCGCCATGCGGACGCGAGCGCGAGAGCTTCTGCTCGATCGCCTTGTTGTTGCGCGCCTTGGCCGCCGTCTCCTTCGAGACCTTGGTGCGTTGCTCGCGCATCTTCTCGACGACCTGCTGCTTGAGGTCGCGGCCGCGCGAGATTCGCTTGTCCTGCTGCTCGTCATCGCTGCGGTCGGCCATGGCCGCGCCCGAGATGAACATCGAGGCGAGCAGCGCGCTTAGAAACAGTCCCTTACGCATGAGGAGTCTCCTTCAGCTGTTTGTTACGACGACGACGATAGCGGGGGGCAAATGCAACAGGCGTGCTCACTCCGAAGTATTGAGATTCTTTGAGGTGCACTCCGAAGAGGGCACCAGGAGTCAGAACGTTAACGGCACGAGCTGGCCCAGCATCCGGACAGGCACGACACGTCTCAACGCCGTGAGGCGTTGAACCAAAACAGTTGATGGCGTCGACTGCTCGCCAGGATCACGGGAAATACAGAAAACCCCAGACCCGGGCTGCATGGTACACCCAAAGGCCGTGACGCGGCAGGTCCTTCACGTGGACATGGATGCTTTTTACGCGTCCATCGAGCAACGTGACGACCCGAAACTGCGCGGGCGTCCCGTGATTGTCGGCGGAACGTCGCCTCGGGCCGTCGTGTGCACCGCGTCGTACGAGGCGCGTCGATTTGGTGCTCGGTCGGCCATGCCGATGGGGGCAGCCCTGCGCCTCTGCCCCGACGCGATCGTCGTTCGGCCCCGGATGGCGGTCTACGCCGAGGTCAGCGACGCTGTCATGGCGATCCTGCGGCGCTACTCGCCGCTCGTGGAGCCGCTCAGCCTCGATGAAGCGTTCATCGACGTCACCGAGAGCCGAGCGCTGTTCGGTGAAGGTCCGGCGATCGCCGGATCGATTCGCGACGACATCCGGCGTGAGCTCGCCCTGTCCGGCTCGGCGGGCGTCGCGACCAGCAAGTTCGTCGCGAAGGTGGCGAGCGACGTAAAGAAGCCGGACGGGCTCACCGTCGTCGAGCCCGGCGGTGAAGCGGCGTTCCTCGCACCGATGCCCGTCGAGCGAATGTGGGGCGTCGGCCCGAAGGCGTCGGCGTCGCTGCGAGCCGCGGGCTTTCGCACGATCGGCGATCTCGCCGCGAGCGAGCCGGAGCGCCTCGAGCGACTCCTCGGCACGTGGGGCCCGACCGTTCGCGAGCTCGCGCAAGGCATCGACAGCCGGCCCGTCAGCCCCCATCGCGACGCGGTGAGCATCGGCGCCGAAGAGACGTTCGACGTCGACCTTCGCGGGCGAGAGCAGCTCTCGCGCGCGCTCCTCGCGCAAGCAACCCGCGTCGCGCGGCGTCTGACAGCCCAGGGCCTGCGCGGAAAGACGGTGGTGCTCAAGCTCAAGCAAGCGGACTTCAAGCTCGTGACGCGACACAAGACACTCGACGCACCGGCGTGCGACACGACGACGCTCTATCGCGCCGCGTGTGAGCTCTTGGATCGTGTCGCCGGCGTCGACGACAAGGCGTACCGGCTGGCCGGCGTCGCCGCGAAGGATCTCGTGCGCAACCGTGACGGACAAGGCGACCTCTTCGCCGACGCCGAGGCGCAGCGACGAACGCGCCTCGAGCAAGCCCTCTTGGGCGTGCGCGCGCGCTTCGGAAACGAATCGGTCAGCGTCGCCGCGCTCCGCTCCCCCCTCGCTCCGCGAGGGGGGTCGGGGGGGTGATCTACGGAGACGGGCGCCACAAGCACTCCGACGTGCCAGTCTCGGGACGCTGTTAGGATGCCGCGGTGCCCAAGAGCTTCCTCCGCGTCGCCGATCTCTCCGCCCCCCACTTCGGCCTCGTTCTCGATCGCGCGCTCGCGTACAAAGCCGAGCCCGCGCGCGGAGCGACGCTGCTTCGCGGAAAGTCGGTAACGCTCTATTTCAACAAGCCATCGACGCGCACGCGCATCTCGTTCGAGACCGCAGTTCATCGCCTCGGGGGCCTACCGGTAACCGTCGGCCCGAACGATCTGCAGATGGGACGCGGCGAGACGGTCGAGGACACCGCGCGCGTCATCAGCCGGTACTCCGCTGCGTTCGTCACGCGCACGTTCGCCGACGCCGAGATCGCGCGCTTCGCGGCCGCCGCCTCGATCCCGGTCATCAACGCGTTGACCGACGGCCACCATCCTTGTCAGGCGCTCGCCGATCTCATGACGCTGCGCGAGCGCTTCGGAAAGCTCGAGGGGTTGACGCTGACGTACGTCGGCGCAGGGAACAACGTCGTTCACTCTCTCCTCGAAGCGTCGGCGCTCGCCGGCGTTCACATGCGTGTCGCCACGCCGGCCGAGTACCCTGCGGACGCCGCGATCGTCGAGGGCGCTCGAGCGCTCGCGAAGGGATCGGGCGCGAAGATCGAAGTCACGACCGATCCGGCGATTGCGGTGACTGGCGCGGACGCCGTCTACACCGACACGTGGCTCTCGATGGGCGATCCCGATAGAGAGAAGGCGGCGCGCCAGCGGATCCTCGCGCCGTATCGCGTGGACGCCGCGCTGATGGCCAAGGCGAAGCCGACCGCGATCTTCCTTCATTGCCTGCCCGCGCACCGCGGTGAAGAGGTCACCGACGACGTCGCCGACTCCGCCGCCTCGGCGATCTTCGATCAGGCAGAGAACAAGCTGCACACGTCGATGGCGATCCTCGACGCGCTCGTCACCGGCGCGCTCGGGTAGTCGACTCAGCCACTCCGGCGGCGCAAGTGGCGCCAAAACGCGTACCCCGCAAAGATGCCGAGCGCGGCTGCCCCGCCGACGAGCGCGTCTCGATCGAGCTGCGTCGCGATGCCGAGCGTGGTGACGACCCCCAACGCAGGGAGGATGGGGAAGCGGCCGATCGATCCTGGAACGCGGAACGGCCTGGGCACGTCCGGCTCCCGATACCGCAGCACGATGAGCGCAGCGTTCACGGTCGCGAACGCGACGAGCGCGGCAAACGACGAGATGCTCGCGACGACGCCGACCTTGCCGAACGGAAGGAGCGCGCAGGCGACCGCTGCGACGGCCAGGATGGCGACCCACGGCGTGTCGCGTTTGGAAAGGAGCTTCGCCATCACGCTGGGGAGCTCGCCGTCGCGCGCGATTCCGAAGACCGCGCGGCTCGCGACGAGCATCGACACGAGCGCGGTGTTCGCAGTTGCGAAGAGCGCGATGCCGCCTAGGGCTCCCGCCAGGCGCGGGGAGGCCGTGCGGGCGGCGTCCGCGAGCGGAGCCGACGAAGCGGCCAGCTGGTCCGGCGGCATGAGCGCGATGGCGGCGAGCGCGACGAGGACGTAGAGCGCGGTCGAGAAGCCGAGGCTGAGGAAGATCGCTCGCGGCAGATCACGCTCGGGCGCCTTTGCCTCCTCGGCCAGGTTGGCGATGTTTTCGAAACCCAGGTACGAAAAGAAGACGAGCGCGGCGCCCGATATGACGCTGCCCGTGGGTGCCGCGGACAACGCCGCGCCGAACGGCTCCGCGCCCCCGGTCACGCCGACGACGACGAAGAGGACCAGGCCAGCCGCTTCGAGCAACGTGAAAGCAGCGTTCACCCATCCGGACTCCTTTACGCCGACGAGGTTGAGCGCCGCTGCGGCGGCGACAAGCAGGGCGGCGACCGGCGCTGCGGGTACGTCGACGAACGATCGGAGGTAGCCTGCGAACGCGATCGCGACGGTAGACGCCGTAGCGGCGCCCGAAAGCGCGACGAGGAGCCCGGTGACGAGCGCCACGGAGGGCCGGTTCGGAACGGCAGCGCGCAGGTACGTGAACTCGGCAGCAGCGCGTGGATGCGCGGCCGCGAGCTCTGCATACGACAGTGCCGTCAGCAGAGCGACGGCGCTGCTGATCGCAAAGCTGATCCACAGCGCTGGTCCGACGACGCCGGCCGCGGAGCCGAGGACCGAGTAGATCCCCGCACCGAGGATGATGCCTACTCCATAGAAGACCAAGCCGGCGAGGCCGAGCGCTCGCTTGAGCGGCATGGCAGAACCATAGCGGACGCGCCTCGCCGGCGGAGAGGATCCTGGGGCCCTACGGCTATTCGGCCGCGGCGCGCACCGACCGAGGTTGCCGCGGCAAACCGAAGGCTCGCTCGATGAACGCGTCGGCGTCGGCGACCTCGAGCGGCTTCGCTACCAAGTAGCCCTGCACCTGATCGCAGCCGAGCTGGCGGAGCTCGGCGAGCTGCGGATCCGTCTCGACGCCTTCGGCCACCGTCTCGAGGCCGAGCGCCTGCGCGAGCGTCACGATGAGGTGCACGATCGCGGAGTCCTCGCGGCTCGTCCCGAGCCCGGTGACGAAGGAACGGTCGACCTTGATCACGTCGACCGGGAACTTCCGCAGGTACGAGAGCGAAGAGTAACCGGTGCCGAAGTCGTCGATGGCGATCTTCACGCCGAGGTCTTTGAGCTGCCGGAGGCGCTCGACCGACTTGGCGGCGTTGGTCATCAGGACGCTCTCGGTGACCTCGAACTCGATGTCCCAGGGATTGACGTCGTACTCCGCGAGAATGGCCTTCACCTCGCCGGCGAAGTCTTCTTGCCCGAGCAGCTGCCGGCCAGACAGGTTGACCGCCATCTTCAGTCCGGCGAGCCGCGGCGAGCGCGCCTTCCAGCTCTTCAGCTCTGCGCACGCTCGCTCCAGCACGTAGCGGCCGATCGGAACGATGAGCCCCGTCTCTTCCGCGAGCGGAACGAAGTCCTGCGGGCCGATGTTGCCGAGCTTGGCCGAGCTCCACCGGAGGAGCGCCTCGAAGCCGACGAGACGCCCTTCGACGGCGAGCACCTTGGGCTGGAACACGAGCCTGAGCTCGTTGTTCTCGAGCGCGCAGCGGAGGGCTTGCTCGACCTCGTGGCGGCGCTTGGCGCGGACGCGCAGCTTCTCGTTGAAGATCTCGACGCAGTCTCGACCGCGCTCCTTGGCTCTGTACATCGCGACGTCCGCGTCGCCCAGCACCGCTTCGGGCCGATCGTGCTCCGCGGTGACCGCCGCGACCCCGACGCTGACGGTCACGAAGACTGCCCGCTCGTCGATGAGGAACGGCTGGCGCATGTTGACGACGATCTCGGTCGCCAGCGCGGCGCACGCCGAGTCGTCGCGGTGGCATAGCACCGCCAGCTCGTCCCCTCCGAACCTGAAGATGGTCGCGTCGTCGCCGACCGAAGGCCGCATGCGCTCGGCAATCGCGAGCACCAGCTTGTCACCGAAGTCGTGGCCCAGGCTGTCGTTCACGAGCTTGAAGCCGTCGATGTCGAAGAACAAGACGCTCGATGGCTCGCCGGCCTTCGCGCGCTCGATCGCGCTCATCAGGCGCTCGCGTAACGACCTTCGGTTCGGGAGGCCCGTTGCTTGATCGTGGCGTGCTTCGAGCTCGAGCTGCCGCTCGACGCTCTCTCGCTCTTCGACGAGGGGAGTGACGTCGACGAAGGTCGAGAGCACTCCCTGAACTTGCGGGTTGTGAAGGAGGTTCGTGGCCCGCGCGATCATCCAGCGGTAGCCGCCCTCCTTGTGGCGCATGCGGAACTGCCCAGTGCCGCTGGTTCCGGGCGCCGATCGGATGTGCGCCGACATCTTGGCGATCCGCTCGATGTCTTCGGGATGAACCACCTCGGCCCAGGACATCTCGCCGGGCTCGCTCTCTGGAAAGCCGAGGACGCGCGTGACCGACGGGCTGACGAACTTCATCCCGGCGTCGTTGCCGTCCTTGCCCGGCCCCGCGATGGTGATGATTTCGTTGGTCTCGCGAGAGAGCGCCTCGAAGAGCCCCGAGCTCGTGGCGGCGCGCTGCATGGCCGACAGCATCGTCTTCTGAACGCCGAAGAGCAGCGCGACGAGCACCGCGTAGGTGAGGAGGTAGCCGGCATTCAGATAGGGGGAAGGTCCGTCGGCGCGCGCGATCAGGATCACCAGCGGCGCGATCGCCGCAGCGATCACCGTGCGAGGACCGGCGACGAGCGCGGCTACCGCGACCGGCGCAAGCGGAGCGATCGCAGTGCGCTCGTTGACGAACGGCTCACCGAGGAGCAAAGGAAAGGCGAGCGCGGCGACCCACGCCAGCACGTACCGAGCGCCGTCGATCTCGCGCTGAATCGCGATCGCGAGGGCGAGAGCCAGAACGAAGAGCCCGGGCAGAGCCCACGGCGATTTCATCCCGAGGCCGTGTCCCCACGTGCGATCCGCCACCGTCGCCACGCCCGCCCCGATCGTCGCCACCCAAGCGGCCCATTGGGCCGCCCTTGTCTGTGCCAACCGAAGCGCGGAGGGCCGAAAAGACATGGGGCTACAGCTTGTGAAAAGTATCCCGGTTCCTTCCGGGGATGTCGTCAGGATCTCCGTCCGGCGAGCGAATCGCTCTACCTGAACGCGCGTCGGGCCTCGGCCCTGCGCCGCGTCGGGTCCGCTTTTTCCGCGCGCTCGCTCGAAACTAGCGGCCCGTCGCATAGGCACAGTGTGGTATTGTGTAAGCTTCTTATGTCCGCTTCCCGGGCCCCCGACAAAGCGAACGTGCCCGTATCGCCCGGGGACGTGCTGGGCGGAAAGTACCGGCTGGAGCGGGTGATTGGCTCCGGTGGCGTCGGTGTCGTGTTCGCCGCGACGCACCTCGGCCTCGATCAGCGCGTCGCGATCAAGCTGCTGCAGCGCTCCGCATTCGTCTCGGACGAGAACGTCTCGCGCTTCGAGCGCGAGGTGCGCGTGCTCGCGCGGATCAGCAGCGAGCACGTCGCGCGCGTGATGGACACCGGAAAGCTCCCGACGGGCGAGCCATTCATGGTGCTCGAGCACCTCGAAGGCGAAGATCTCGGTGTTGTCATCAAGGAGCGCGGCCGGGTCCCGATCGCCGAGGCGGTCGACATCATCGTGCAGGTCTGCGAGGGCGTCGCGCTGGCGCACGGCCTGGGCGTCGTCCATCGCGACCTCAAGCCCGCCAACCTCTTCCTGACGCGCGGGCCCGATGGCAGCCCGGTGGCCAAGGTGCTCGACTTCGGCATCTCCAAGCTGCGAAATCCTGGAAGCGACGACCAGGCGGTCACCCGCACCCTGAGCGTGCTCGGCTCGCCGCTCTACATGTCGCCGGAGCAGATCGAGACTCCGCGTGAAGCCGACGAGCGCAGCGACGTCTGGTCGCTGGGCGTGATCTTGTACGAGCTCCTCACCGGCAAGGCGCCGTTCGACGCGACGACGCTCCCGCTCCTCTGCGCGAGCATCTGTACGTCGCCCCCGGTACCGCTCGCCGAGCACCTGCCCGATGCTCCAGAGGGGATCTGGCGCGTCTTGCTTCGCTGTCTCGAGAAGGATCGCACGAAGCGCTTCGGGAGCGTCGCAGACCTCGCGCTCGCGCTCGCGCCGTTCGGCGGCGAATCGTCGCGACGCTCGGCCGAGCGCGCGCAGAAGATCGCCGAGAGCCACGGGATCGTGGTTCTCGGCGCCGAAGAACCCCCGCCGGAGAGCGTGGGCCGTCGCTGGTCGTGGTCGACGATGCCTCCCGGCCCGCCCGGCGCGAAGAAGTCGCGTCGCAACCGCATCGCGATGGCGCTGCTCGCCGTCCTGGGCGTCTCGATCCTCTGGGCTGCGTACGGACGCGACGTGCGGACCGGGCCCAAGGCCTCTGCCGGCATGGGCATCGTCCAGGCTCAGGCGCGCTTCGCCGGCGAGATGGCCTCGCGCGACGCCGCCGCGGCCCTAGCGGCGGCCGCTTCCTCGGCTGCGCCCGCCGAGAGCGCGCCCGCCGAGCCCCAACCGACGACAGCACCGTCATCTTCTTCGGGTCCGCGAGCGAAGCCGCCGACCACCCCTCGGCCCCGACCGAAGGCTCGAAGAAAAGGAAGCGACGCGGACGTGCTCTCGGAGCGCTGAGACCGTGAAGTCTGCGGTCGCGCTCGCATTGGTCCTCGGGTGCCTCGCTTCGGTCGCGGGGTCGGCTCGCGCCGGCGCTCCGCAAGGAGAGCCGCCCAAGGCCGACGGCTCGGCGTCGGATGCGGCGATGGCGCAGTCGCTGTTCGAGGACGGGCGTCGCCTCATGGCCGCGGGCGAGCACGCGGCCGCCTGCGCCAAGTTCGAGGAGTCCAACCGGCTCGACCCTTCGGCCGGCACGCTCTTGAACCTCGGCAAGTGTCACGAGGCGCTCGGACGCATCGCCTCGGCCTGGGCGAGCTACGAGCGAGCGATGGTCGTCGGGCGCGCCAAAGGCCAGACGCGTCACGTCGAGGCCGCCGAGCGGTTCGCTGCAGAGATCGAGCCGCACGTCCCCAAGCTCGTGATCACCACGCGGCGCGAGATCGCCGGGCTCAAGGTGTACCGCGGCGAGACCGAGATCGCCGCGGCGGCTCGCGCGACGCCGATTGCGATCGATCCGGGCACGTACCAGCTTCGCGCCGAAGCGCCCGGTCACGAGCCCTGGAGCCGCAGTGTCGTCGTCGAGCGCGACGCGAAGGTGACCGTCGAGGTCCCGTCGCTCACGCCGACCGCCGTCGCGCCGCCGAGCCCACCGCCGCCGAAGCCGCAGGCGCCGACCGAGCCGCGCATGGAGCTCGTGATCGCCGGCGCCGTGGCCGGCGGCGTCGGGCTGATCGGCCTGGCTGTCGGCGCGGGCTTGGGCGCCGCGACGCTGAACGACGCCGACGAAGCGCGGGAAGACGACGAGCTCTGCCCCGACGACCGCTGCACCGAGGCAGGTTGGGCCCACGTGCAAGAAGCCGAGACGAAGGCGACCGCGAGCACCGCGCTCATCGTGACGGGAAGCGTGCTCGTTGCGGGCGGGGCGGTGCTCGGCGTCCTCGGGTTCGTCCTCGAGGCCCCGCCCGGAGACGTCGCGATCTCTCCGTTGCTCTCGCCGGCCTGCGCCGGTGTGGTGATCGAGGGCCGGCTGTGATCCAGCGATCGGTGACCCTCGCGTTCGCGGCGGCGACGATGCTCGGCGCGTGCGCACAGGTCGCCGGCCTGGGAGACTTCGAGCGCGCGAGCCAAGACGACGAGACGGGCGCGGGCGCCGAGGGCGCGGGCGCCGGCGACGGAGCGGGCTCACTCGGCGGAGGCGGTGCGGGCGAGGGCGGCTCGGTGGTGTGCAACGCCGACGACCTCGTCATCAGTGAGGTTCGCACCGAAGGCACGCTGGGCGCGAAGGACGATCTCATCGAGATCTTCAATCCGACTGCTTCCCCGATCGATCTGGGACCCTACACGATTTCGGCGCGCTCGGCGGGGTCGGCCAAGGGATCGGACATGGAGCGGTTCGTAGGGACGGCTGGGCAGGAAATCCCGGCGTACGGACACCTCCTCGTCGCAGGCGACATGTTCGACGACGGAACGCCGGACGCCACGTTCATGAACGCGATCTCGATCAGCAACGACTCGCTCGTCTTTCTGAACAAGGACGGCGCGAGGAGAGACGTCGTTTGCGTATGCGCCGACAGCTGCGCGGAGGCGACGTGGTCCGAGTGCGGCGGCGTGCTCCTCGAGAATCCGGCCACGCAGGTTCCGAAGGACATCAGCGTCCACCGAATCCCCCCTTGCGTCGACAACGACGATCCCCTCGACTTCGTCCCCGGCGATTCGTCACCGCTCGGTCTGACGAGCCCGCCGACCCCCCCGTGAAGCCGAAGGCCAGCGCACGTTGTCCGTGTTTTTCGGGTCGCACGTACGGCGACTGCTGCCAGCCGTACCACCGGGGCGGCGAGCCCGCCGACGCTCAGGCGCTCATGCGCTCGCGGTACGCCGCGTTCGCCGTGGTCGACGTCGACTACTTGATCCGCACCCTCCACCCCGAGCATCCGGATGCCGCGGTGCCGGTCGAGACCCTCGCCTCGACCCTGCGAGTCGCCTGCCTGACGTACAAGTACACGGGCCTCAGCGTGCTCGAGCATCGGTCCGAGGGAGACGTGGCCACCGTGGTGTTCTTCGCAAAGGTCTTCGATAGGGGACGAGACATGTCGTTCACCGAAGCGTCGAGCTTCGAACGTGTCGACGGTAAGTGGCGCTACAGGTCGGGTGAGACGCTCGATCGCGCCGATGGAGGTCGAGGATGATGCGCGCCGTTCGTTGCCATGAGCTGTCGGGCCCCGCTTCGCTGAAGGTCGATGAGGTGCCCCGTCCCACGGCGGGTCCGGGTGAGATCGTCATCGACGTCAAGGCGGCGGGCGTGAACTTCCCCGACGTGCTCATCACGCAGGGCAAGTACCAGTTCAAGCCGCCGCCGCCGTTCGTTCCGGGCGGCGAGGTCGCCGGCGTCGTGAGCGCTACGGGCGCCGGCGTCACGCGCTTTGCGGTCGGGGATCGGGTCGCGGCGACGATGCTCTTCGGTGCCTTCGCCGAAGCCATCGCGGTTCAGGAAGCCGCCGCGGTGAAGCTCCCCGACGCCGTCGGTCATGAGGTCGGCGCAGCGACGCTCCTCACCTATGGCACGACGATGCACGCGCTCATCGATCGCGCGGCGTTGAAGGAAGGTGAGACGCTCCTCGTCCTCGGCGCCGCAGGAGGCGTCGGGACCGCCGCCGTCGAGATCGGCAAGCGCCTCGGTGCGCGGGTCATCGCCGCCGCCTCGAACGCGGACAAGCTCGCCTATGCACGGTCGATGGGTGCGGACCTCACGATCGACTACTCGCGAGAGGATCTGAAGGAGCGAGCCAAGTCGCTGACGAGTGGAAACGGCGTCGACGTCGTCTACGATCCGGTAGGCGGCGGTCTCACCGAGGCGGCGTTGCGATCGATGGCCTGGGAGGGTCGGCTGTTGATCGTCGGCTTCGCCAATGGAGCGATCCCGAAGCTGCCCGCGAACCTCTTCCTCCTCAAAGGGTGCCAGGCCGTCGGCGTGTTCTGGGGCGCCTTCGCGCAGCGCGATCCGGACCGGAACCGGGCGCACATGGAGCGTGTGCTCGGCTGGATCGCCGCCGGCGAGATCAAGCCGCACGTCGACGGGACCTATCCGCTCGAACGAGCGGGCGAAGCGCTTGCCCGGATCGAACGTCGCGAGGTCAAAGGCAAGCTCGTCCTCGTCGTCTGAGCCGCGAAGCAAAGCAAGGGCCCGAACGCGATCGCTCGCGCTCGGGCCCTTCCCCCCACGATATTGGCGTCACTGCGCGGGTGACATCGCTCCGATCGTCGGAGGCGATTCGCTCGCGCGCGCCTTGCCTCCCTGGTGCGGCACGTACTCGAACGCGACGCCCTGCTCCGCCGGAACCGATGTCATGTCGGTGCCGGCTCCGACGACCATCGCGCCGGTTGCCGGGGCGTAGCTCTGCGAGGCCGCGTCCGAGAACCCCGGATCGGTGCCGCCGAGGGACGTGTCGAGGCCGCTGATCTGCGCCGTGATCGTCGTGGCCCCGAACGGCTCGTGCGGCGACCAGCCGTCGCGCACCCAGTTGTGAGAGAAGGTCGCGACGCCTGCGGTCACGGCGTCACGCTCGCCGAGCATCGCGATCGGTGCGTCTGCGGCGGGCGTGACCGTGCTCCAGAAGATGTTGTTCGTCGCCTGGAGGTGCTCTTCGTTCGTCGAGATTTCGAACACCTCGGCGGTGTCGAAGGAGACGAACGCCGAGTTGTTCACGACCACGGTGTTCTCGTAGAAGTGGAGCGTTCCCTTCCGGTAGTCCTCGAAGAGGCCGCTGTCGCCGCCGTAGTGGATCATCGACCCGCTCGCGCCGTTGCGGATCATGACGTTTCCGTAGATGAACGTCTCGTGGAAGCTCGGCATTGCGACGGTGCTCGCCTTCGCCTCTTGCGCGTCGACGAGATCGACGAGGTGCGCGCCGTCTTCGATCCAGTTGTACCGGATGACGACGCCCGCGGAGCGCTCCTTGATGTTCGCGCCGAGGACCGCGCCCGTAGCGCCCGCGCGCGGGATGCCGAAGCGGTTGAACTGGTAGATGACCCCGTTCACCTCGTTGTAGACGTTGTGATGGTAGTAATCGGTGAGGCTCCCGTTGTTGTGGATGTGGTTGCCCTCGATCAGCATGCGGTTTGACATCTCCTGACCGCCGCCGCTGCCCATGAAGATGCCGTTGTTGTTGTCGTGGATGTCGCAGCCGCGAATCGTCACGTCGTCCGCGCGCTGAACGAAGATGCCGGCGCCGACGAGGATGTAGCTCTGCGTCTGCCCCGCCTTGTCGGTGAACGTCTTCTCGGGCGACGCGTTCCTCACCTCGAGGCCTTCGACGACGACGTGCGACGTCTGCAGGTCGTACGGCGCGCCGTGCGGGTGACCGATGACGATGACGCCGCGGGCCTGGTGCCCGTCGTACGGGAAGTCCAGCGTCGGGCGCGTCGTGGCGTTTTCTCCATCGATGACCGGCAGCTCGCCGCTCGCGCCAGGGACGCCGCAGACGCGGATGGGCTGCTCGGCCGTTCCCTGGCCGCTGATCATGAGCTTCTCGCGGTAGGGCTGGTCGCGCCAGAAGACGCGCACCGTGTCGCCGGCGACGAGTGTCTCGAACGGGACGTCGCCGAGGTTCTCGTACGTCTTGCCCGGGCCGACCTGATAGTCGGTGCCCGAGCCGACGTGGGTGCAGTCCACCGCAGTGGGAGCGGGGCCGCCGGGGTCGCCAGGACCACCTGAGCCACTCGGATTGCCGTCACCGCGCGAGCCGGTGCTGTCTGCGCCATCACCTGAACCAGCACCCTCGCCGGTTCCGTCGACGCCACCGGCGCCGTCCGTATCAGGGTCGTCCGACCCTCCGTCGCCACCACCACAACCCCAGCACAGAGCCAACATCATCGCGGCGACGGTCGCCTTCACTTCTCGCATTACTGCCTCGGTCTTCTTGGTGTTCAGCCATTCGCGCGGCATTTCGCGCGAGGCACGGCGCACCAGGCAAGTGTGGTGCCGAGGCAATTCTGTACGGGAAGACCGGTCAGGCCAGGACTGACACTGTTGTCGTGTGGCTACGACCGTAGCTCCGACCCCTCAAATCCTTTGCGTTGGTAGCGGCCTGGACTTTGAAAAGAATGCGCGATTTGGGTAAGGGCCTTCGCGATGGCCTGGGGGCCTGCTAGAGCGTCTCCCCATGACGTTGGATCCCGAGGTCAAAGCACGCATCGAGGGCCTCATCAAGGCGAACGACGTGATGCTCTTCATGAAGGGCAACAAGCAGTTCCCGCAGTGCGGGTTCTCCGCGACCGTCGTCGGCATCCTCAAAGAGCTCGGCGTGAAGTTCGAGACGGCAAACGTCCTCACCGACGCCGCGCTTCGCGACGGCA
>JBGTSH010000074.1:0-35422 GCA_041940405.1 Polyangiaceae bacterium | reverse complement strand
AGCCTGCTTGCCACCATCAACCTGGCCCTAGGCCTCGACATCCCCGTCCCGGACGCCATCGACCAGATGGAGTCCCGGGTCCTCGAGTTGGTCGCTGAAGGCATCGGTAAAGGCAGAGTCGCTGAGCGTCCCGGCGTGATGCATGTCGTGACCGACGCTGACGGAGCAAGGCAGCTTGCCCAGCTGCTGGGAAGCGGGCCTAGGACCCTCGAGGCCATGAACGAGATCCCTATGGTCTTCAAAGACGTGCCGATCGATCCCGGCCCTATCAGGATCATCCTTGAGCACGCTGAACTCGTCGAAGACGCCGACACCCTGCTCGCCCGCTCGCGCACCTGGACGGCGAACCAACGGGAGCGCGTCGAAGTGCGATGTAGTCGGGTCATCCATGAGTTTGTGAGGTTCCTTCGCGAGGAGCCACCGCGCGACGACAACCACAACATGGGCGAGTCGCCTTGAGGTCAGGACGAGCAAGACGCTGTTTCAGCTCGACAACTGGCTCCAGGATCGCCGCGTGGAAGGCCGCCGAGGCCGCAACCCACGCGTGCGCCGACATCGTCGATATCCTGACGCCCGCCGAGCCCCTCACCACGGCCGCCGTCGCAAGGATCCACGGGCAGACGGCGGGCAAGAGGACCCGCTAGGCGTGCGGCCTTTCCCGGAGCGCGTTGCGGAACGAAAGCTCGCCGCGCGACTGCGCGCTCGGGGCTGGTCGCTGCGAGAGATCGCGGAGCGCCTTGGCTGCAGCGCAAGCCAGGTGAAGCGGCATCTCAAGACCCAAGGCCCAACCCGGGGCAAGCACGACGCCACCATCCTGGAGATGCACCGGAACGGCTTCTCGACCGGCGAGATCGCAGCGGCCACCGGCATGAGCCCGCGCGGCGTCAACTTGGCGAGACCTCGGCTCGGGATCCCGCCCGACTGGCCACCACGCAGGCCCAAACGCGCGAAGCCTCCTCCGCGCGGCCTACGCATACCCTGGCTCGAGCAGGCGCAGCGCATGCGAGCTCGCTACGCGACGCTGGCGGAGATCGCGGCGGCCGTCGGGGTGTCGGTGCCAAGGGTGAGCGTCGTATTGAGCCGCGCAGCCACGCAGGGCCGATGGCCGGACGGCCAGCCTACAGCCGATGCCGCGCCCAGATCCGCCGATCGACCGGCACCTCGTGGTAGCGATCGCCGGTGACGAGATCGCCGGTCTCGGCGTCGAAGCAATCATATTTCTTCAGAGCCTCGCGCAACCTTACCCCCTTCAACTGCCCGGCCTCGACGACGCGCCGGAAGATCATCGGATGGTTGAGATACCCCTTCTGCTCCGGCCCACCCTCGAGGTCGTACGGGCTCGGTGTGTCGTGCGCGGCGTCGTCGTAGTCGAGCGGTCGATCACGGTAGCGTCGCCACACACCGAGACCGTCTCGGCGTGCGCTCGTGGCGGCACGTAGAAACCGCCTTCGATGGTCGCCAGCGGACTCGAAGACGAAGGGGAACGCGAGACCGTTTCGCAAGAGCTCGAGGGAGAGGAAACGCTTTCGCTCGGCGTAGGCGTTGGACGTGTACACGAAGCCGAGGACGCGGCCGCGCTGGTCGGTAACATCGCGGTCGAGCTCAACGAGGGCGTGGCCGGCGCGACCGAGCGTGCCGATCAGGAAGCGGCTCGCCTCGCGCCAGCCCGGTTGGCAGACCTCAAAGTGTTTGCCCGGACGCGTTTCGTACGCGGGCTTGGTGGGCTCGGGACGAACCGGCGCCACGTAGTGCGCCTCGGGCGCGTCGAGGCCGGAGAGACGAATCGTGAGGTAGTCCGGATCGCCCGTCGTCAGTTGCAGCCGCCGCGGCCGTGTCTGGCCCGGCATCGTGACTTCGAGCGCGCCGTTCTTGGGTCGCACGACGCGATCGCCGAGCAGGAGCTTCGGCTCCAGCAGATGAAAGGTGTCACCGTCGGGCCGCAACCGCGTCGGCAGGGTGTACGAGACCGTGCCGAGCAGATGCGGCGTGGGAAAGGTCTCCCGTCGCATGCTCAATCCCCTTTGATGAATTGTTGGAGGCGCGGTCAGCCGTTGCCGGCGAGCCCGAGACGTCGAAGGTGCTCGGGTCGCTTCAGCATGACGCGACAGATCTCGGACCACTCGTCAAACCACGCTCGCAATCGAGTCAACCGCGCGAGGTCGTTACCTTCAGCGGTTCTTGTGCTCGCATCCGGCGAGCCGCTGGCTCGCTGGACCATCGTCACGAGCCTTCGCAACCGCGCTCGCTCGTCGGCTGTCAGCCCTCGCTTGGCGAGGAGCTCGAGCGTGGCGCGATCGTCCTCGCGTGTCTCTTCGCGGAGCGCGTCGTGATCGAGCGCATCCAAGCGATCGAGCAGCGTCGCAACGCCGACGACGGCCTCGGGCCCGTCATGCGGCGACAGGCCAGCGAGGAGGAAGCTGGCCTGTTGCGGAAACCGGTGAGCGATCGTCGCGCGTACGAGCATGAGGCCCTGCTCGTCCCAGGCGTCGATGGTACGGATTGCGTCGGCGGCTTCGGCGCTGTTCGGCTCCTCCTCGTAGCCGGCGTCGAGGCCGCATGCGTCCCGCAGGAGTGACCAGCCCTCTTCCAGATCGGCGCGAGTGAGCCCGACCTGCAGGAGAATCGACCGTATGACGAGCGAGCTGCCGATGCCTCGCAGCAGCTTGGTCGCGCGTGCCGGTGTTGCCTCGAGCGACTCGCGCGCAATCGCGAGCCGCGAGGCGGCGCTTTGGTTGTGTTCTGTCTCGACGGAAGGGAGCATGACAATGACCACGCTGTAATCAGTCGGTGGGACCCAGGGGTTGAGGCGCCAGGCCCGGTCCCGGCGCAGGCGCCGGCGCGGGGGAAGGCGCGGGTGCGGGATCAGCCACCACGTCCTCTTCCTCCTCCTCCACGGCGCCCGACTTCCGCACGAGGAAGCCCAGACCGCGGAGGACCTGTCGGTTCGTGATCGTCTGGCGGGCGATCCGGCTCCATTCGATGTACCAGGCCCACATCGCCGCTTCGTTCGCGGCGCGCTGCTCGGCCAGGTCGTCGAGATTCGGCGGCTCTTCCGTCGATTGCTCTGCGGCGGCGAGGAGCGAGGTGATCTCCGCCATCGCGAGATCGTTCACGCCGCGCGAAGCGAGGAGCGCGCGTGCTTCTCGCTCGCGTGCGGTCGCGCCTTCTGCCGTGAGCGCGTTGATACGGCTGACCAACGTGCCCACCGAGAGCACCACCGGCGGCCCCTCCGTCTGGGAGAGGTTCAGGAAGACCTTGTCGCGGACTTCCGGGAAACGGCGCGCGAGCGTCGCTTCGATGATGACGAACCACTGGTTCTCCCAGTCGTCGATCTGCTTCACGATCTTCGGGCTTACGGGGCCGCCGACGGTGCTGTTGAACGCGACCTCCGAGGTCGCCTTCAAGAGGCGCCAGCCTTCCTCTCTGTCGGCCGGACCGAATCCGACCTTCGAAAGAGGGCTCAGCGCCCTCGGATTGCCCAACCCCATCAAGAATTCGAGAACCTTGCGTGCCTTCTGTCCTGCGGTCATGGCGGCCATGACTCCTCCTTGGTCTGGCGCGATGACTGTCGCGCTCAAGATCCATTTCGGGTTGAGCCGCCGATCGTGGACACCTCGCGCGACGAATTTTTCTCGGCGCTCGAAAACCGCGACTTCTTGCTCCCGCGCGTGGCAACCCCGCTCCCGCCGATGACTACCCTCCGAAATTTCGTCCGCGGAGCTGCAAGGTCGCTCGCCGGAGCTGCAAGGTCGGTCGCCGGAGCGGGGTGGTCATCACGGCCGAGCTGCAAGGTCGCTCGGGGGAGCAGGGGAGGAAGCTCGAGGTAGCTGCAAGGCAGCTCGAGGGAGCTGCAAGGCAGCTCGGGGGAGCTGCAAGGCAGCTCGCCGGAGAGGGGAAGTCATCGATCCGAGCGGGGTGTCCATCGATCGGAGCGGGGTGGTCACCACGGCCGAGCCAATTTTTCGATCGAGGGAGCCGATTTCGGCCAGATTCGAGCCGATCTCGCCTCCGCCAAGCCGCTACCGCGAAGGAGGGTCCGCAAAAGGCGATGGCACGTCGCGCGCCAGCCAATCGCCGAGCTGCAGCATCGACTCGGCGTGCGCCTCTTGGTCATCGAGGCCGAGCGTCTCCATCGTCGGGTGCCGCTCGCGCTGATCGATGTGCAGCGAAACCCTCTCGAGGCGCTCTCGCGCCGCGGGATCGAGCGTCGCGATGTGCGCCTCCAAGAGCGCGCGGCCTTTCGCGCTCGCCGCCAGCGCCACTGCGCGCTCCGCCGGCGGCATCCGCTCGACCGCCACCAGCGCGCCGACCAGAAAGGCGGCGACCGCCCCAAAGAGAATGCGCTCGAGCGATGCGGCGGACCCCGACGGCTGCTTCGCGTTTGAAAGTGCCCAAAGGAGGTCGAAGAGCGACGCGTCGCCGGCCTGGGACAGCGCGAGCTCGTCGGAACGCTCCGGAAACGGCGGCCCCTGCTGCGGCGGATCCTCCGGTGCCGGCCAACCAGAGGTAGTGGCATCGAACATCGGCTCGAGCAGCGGATGCGTCGATAGGCACGTGCCGAGCGTCGAGCCGAGCATCCCCACGACAAGCGGCGGCAGCGCGCCCTGGACCACCGCCGTAAATCGCGGCACCACCACGTCGGCGAAGCGCATCAGTCGCTCCAGCCGCTGGTCTTCCTCCGGCGTCAGCGCCGAGGGCCGCGCTGCAAGCTCTTGCAAGAACGCGTCGTCGTCGGGATGAAGCGGCTCGCGCGGCTTCATGCCGCTCCTCCCGGTTTCACCGTGTGCCTATCGCTTCCGGACCGACCCCTCGCATCGAGAGCGCCTCGGCGAGTTTGCTCTTCAGACGCTCGTGCATGCGCCAGGCAGTCTTCTTCGAGGTGCCGATGCGCTTCGCGATCTCGTCGAGCGTCGACTCCTCGTCGTAGAACGCTGTGATGAAGCTCCTCTCCGTCTCGGGCAGCGCCTCGATCGCGCTGCTCAGCGCCGATAGCTTGCGGTCTCGGTCGACGCGATCGACCTCGTCGTCGTCCCCCGCCGCCAAGCCCTCCCGCATGCTTGCCGTCGCGAGGCACGCCGCGTCGCCCGCCATCTGGCGCACCAGCTCCTCGCGTAGCCCGAGTCCCTGAGTCTCCGCCACGACCTCCGGATCGAGCACGTCCTCATCCGCGATCGGATAGCGCTCGTTGCGCCGGTCCGCGCTGTTGACTCGCCGCAGTTGCGCATCGCCGCCGTACTGCGCTTTGATGACTTCGTCCATCATCGCGCCGCGAATGCGCTTCACGCAGTACGCCTCGAGGTCGCCCCGCTCCGGGTTGTAGTCAGCGACGACCTCCGCCGCCGCCAGCCGCCCGATCGACACCAGATCGGATTCCGAAGCGTTCTTCCACCGCAACGTCACCTGCTTCGCGAGCTTCGTCACGAGCGGCAGCACGCGCTCCAGCAGCGCCCTCTGTTCCCCCGTCAGCGCCATCAGCCGCTCTTCAGCTTCTCGACCTCAGCCCGCGCCGCCGCGATCGTCGACTCCACCTCGCCGCTCTGCATCGTCTCCGACGCGCGGATGCGGCGCAGCTTGCGGAGGCCGGCTCGCATGAGGAGGAGGTCGTCGAGGAGCGACTGGCGGATCGCTTGGCGCACGCGGACAGGGGTTATCGGATCGAGCCCCGCCGTTGCCTCGGCGACGAGGGCCTCGGCGAGGGCTTCGTCTTCGGGGGTGGGGTGCATGGAGGGAAGTATACATGGATCGAGCTTGTCACCGCGTGGGCCGCGGCTGCAGACGTTGTTCCCGGTAGCACTCGTAGCGCGGAACGAAGTTCAACATCATTCCCCACCGCCAGCGCCACCACTGCCCGCGGGCGTCGGGCGTGACCCACAAGTGCTGCCGAATCGCAAGGTGTTCTCCGGGCAGCGACACTTGCCACTGACACAGCGAAGATCGCCCTCGCAAATCTCACCGCACCTTCCGTCCTTTTCGCCGCAGCATCTGTTGTCAGTGAGGACGTTGCGGCAGATGCCGTCGATCGGGGCATTGGGCCACTGACAGCGACAAACCCCCTTCGCGCAATAGCCGCCGACCTCTGTGCAATTGCGGTGGCTGACGACGTCGCCGCAAAATTTGTCGTCGCTGTTGGGATCGCGACAACTCCCTTCCAGGAGCACCAAAGGGTCCGGACAGTCGCAAATGAAGCCGATCCCATTGAAGACACACGCTTGGCCTGGTTCGCATCGTTCGCAACGACGACCACATGCGTCGGTCGTGATTGCTTCACGGCAGCCGTCGTTGCACCTCGCGAAAGCAACGCCCCGCGGCTCACAATCGCTGACGCAGCGCTTTCCTACGCACACCTCATCGTCGTCGCACGCGTAGCCGCAAGCCCCACAGTTGTCTTTGCTGACCTCAAGATCGAAGCAGCCGCGGGGGGTTACCGGCGGATACCGATAGACCGGGCAAACGCTTTGCTCCTTCGAGGTACAAACGCATTGGCCAGCCTCGCATCGCGCCCCATCGGGACAGATCACACCGGTGAGGCCGCAGTTTTCCGGGTCGGTTTCGAGGTTGACGCATTCCTGCTTCGTGCGGGACCAGCCCGAACCCTTCTCGCATCCGCAGACGCCTCGGTTCGGGTCGGCGCCAGGCCTCACGTCGGACTCGCGGACAATCCGTTGCCCCTTCGGGCAGTCGGCCCCGCTCTGAAGGAGCACGCAGGAGCCATCGTACCGGACCTCATCCTGCTCGCAGAGGATACTCGACTCGACGAAGGCGTAGGCTGCGAGTGGTGGGAGGGTGAACGCCGCGACCATCAGAGCGACACGGGTCCACCACTGGGCCGGAGTGCTCGCCCGCGCCGCACGCAGCTTGCTGGCGAGCTGGTCGCGGTCGAGCCCTTGGCAGTTTCCGTTGTTAAGACCGTATGCGAAGAACCGATTCCAGGCGCGATTCCCCTGCCGCATCCTCACCACGGATCGTGGCAGCTCCCAGCTTTCGCGCAGCGTATGCTGCAAGCTCTCCAGGGTCCTGCTTCCTTCGGTTCGCGTCAGCGTGTCGAACGGGAGGCCGCCGCTGCATGCGAAGTAAAGCGTCACGACGCAGCCGAAGAGGTCACTGCTCTCTGAAGGCTCTTGCCCCTGCAAGACTTCGTTCGGCGTGAACTCGTCGGTGCCTCCCGGTGTCGCGACTGCGATGCCCGGGAGCGTTTTGCGGTGCTGAACCCGGGAGAAGCCGAAGTCGACGAGATGAGCCTGGGAGAGATTCCCCGGGTTAGGGATGATGATGTTCCGCGGGTTGACGTCGCCGTGAACGATGCCCCTTTCTTCCAGCGTCGCCAACAGCTCAAGGAGCCGGAGCCCGAGCTCAGCAGTTTCGTGGAGGGTCAGGCGCCTTGCTTCCTGATGCTCGATGAAGCTCTCCAGAGTCGTGCCGCGGATGTAGCTGAGCTTGAGTCCGACCCAATGCGATGCGCCTCGTCGAACTGATGCAAGCGCGCCAAAAGAGAAGTCGCTGCCCGTTAACACGGCGCGAAATCGCGGAACCCCGGACACTCCTTGTAGTGCGATCAGGGCGCGATGCTCCGCACGCATCGCCGCAAGCCCGGCTTCGTCCAACGCGTAGAGCTTGAGGACATAAGGGTCGCGCTCGCCCTGCTCCGTCTTCAACCGAAGGATGTGCGCCTGGCCTCCAGCGGCGATCTCGTCCTCCAGCTCGATGTCGTGCTCATCCTCGGCCGCCGCATCGAACGCGGCTACGCCGTCTGCCCTTGAGGTCGGCAGGTGGCCGTGGAGGTCGCGAACCTTCATGTGCGTGGCGGAGGCGGAGCCGAACGCTTCTCACTCGCCACGAGCTTTCCGCTCACAAGACTGCCCTTGAAATTCTTGAGGATGACGGGAAGCTTCTGAGGGTCCGAGAAGCCCGTCCGCACACGTCGCTCATGTGGCTCCGTGAAGGCCAGAAGCGGCGGCGGCTCGTATCCTTCACGGACGACGAGAACGACGAACTTGTCCTCGTCCGAAAGAGCCATCCCCGCATCGACGAGCGTCGATTCGAGCCGAGGGCCGGGCTCGAGTACAAACACGCACGACGGCGCGGAGCGGATCGCAGCCCTAGTGCGCTTGCGATCGCGGTCGCGATCGCGATGCGCGTCGTAGAAGCGCCCCAGGCTGCCCTCACCGGCCTGATTGTTCGTTTGCTCGATGTAGTCGTCCAGCGGTTCGTGGCCAGCTGCGCTGGCTACGTAGATCGAGCCGTTCGGGGCCGGGCTTGAATCCTCAGCCGCTGGCGCGGCTCTCCGGGTTCTTCGCCTCTGTAGCAGGACCGCGAGCAGAACACCGGACGCGCTGATAACCGTCAGGAACACGATGACAAGGCTCGGTCCGAGCGCGCTGGCTTGACCCAGCGCCGCCACCGCCACGTTACCGGCTACCGTGATGCCAGCAACCCAGAGTCCCTCTGAACCTCCCGGCCTTGCGCTCGCTTCGTTCGGAGCCCCCGCCATGGTGCCGATCCAATCGATCGCGGAGGGCAGCGTCAAGCGCAAACGACCTGGCAGATTGCCAGGTTTCTTAACAATCGGCCGCCGGCGCATCACGCGACCCCAGAGGCATCTTCATCACGCGCTGGGGAGCAGCACGCGTAAAGCCCGATCCTCCCATGGAACGAAAGGGCCGCCGATCCCGTCGTCGGCAGCTGCAGAGACTAATCCTCTTCGAACTCCGCCGTCTTGAACTTCAGCGTGGCCGCGTTCTCGCGGACGATGCGCACCGTCTTGGTCTCGAAGCCCTCACCCCGCCTCGCTTCGACGTCCAAGGTCAACGAGACCTCAGTGCCGTACTGGGACGTAAAGTGCTCGACGACGTGGTCGACAACGCTCGCGAAGCTCCCGATCGGATCCTGAGGGTCGAGCGTCACAGTCGCGTGGAAGCGGCGCGTCTTCTTGTCGCCACCAGCCGCTAGAGCAGCGAGCCGAGCTGGGGTTCGAGAAGACGGTGGGCCAGAGCCGGTGCTGCCCGACCGATCGGGAGGGTTGCTGCTCGTGCTCCGTCCGCCGGCGCCGCCACTCGGTTGTGGAACTGCGGCGGCTCGCGCTGCTTTGGCGACGTCCGCACGGATAAGCAACGCCGAGTCGGACAAGTAGACGCCTCCCGGCGAGCCGAAGACCAAGCCTTCGTAGCCGCCGCCCGCTTTTTCACCCGTCGCGTAGGCAAAGAAGTCCTCGTGAAGGACGCCGTCGCTGATGGTGCGGACAAACACGTCCTGCTTCTGAAGACGTGGGAAGTAAAGGTAGGCGCATGTGTTGAGCCACACCTTCTGAGCGGAAGCCGCAGGCCGGTCATCCTTCCAGAACCATCGAACGAGCACGTCGCGTAGGTGCGGCGGCGCCCAAGCCTGAATCACCCACTCGCGGTCACGTGTAACTCGCTCGATCTCCTTCTCGAACGCGGCGCCGCCACTCAAGGAGAGTGCCTCGTCCTCCCAGTGAACGGTGGTGAGACCGTCGGGCGCATCCGGGTCCTGCATCGGGACGAGCAGGAGTCGGTACGCCTCACGAATGCTGCCTTCAAGACGGCGGTTCGCTTCCTCCAGGTTCTTCTTCGCCTCCTTCTGGTGGTGGGGGTCGAGGTTCAGCTCCTCGATGTCGTCGACGATCGAGTCCCATGCCAGGTATCGGCGGAGTTGATCGCGCAGGGCTTGGGTGGCGCCGACGTCGGGCGCGAGAAACACGAGGCGGTTCTTGTGCTCGCGGGGCTTGTCGCCGTGCTTCTCGAGGATGTCGCGTGCCGCGAGGATGGCCTTGGAGACGGTGTCCTTGCGCTTGTGCGCATGGTCGGGGTCGAGGACGACGAGCCGCAGATCGGGCGTGTCACCGATCTCTTTGCTGTCGGCGAACACGTGGACGCTCGCGAAGACGCCCTTCTTGATCTGCTCCTGAAGCCGGAGCTCGAGCTCGTGGTAGAGGTGCAGATGGGGATCGAATCGCTGTGTTCGATCCTCCATCTCGCGACGCAGGTTCGGGCGGAGATCGAACCAGTAACGATCGTTGCCTGAGTAGAGATAGTGGAGGCGATCGGTGAGACGGCGAAGCGCATCGTCGTACTTTCCGATCGATTGGCCAGGTTGTGCGCAACCGAGGCGCACGCGCTCGACGCCGATGCCACGAACCTTCTGCGCGGCGACCGAGGGCGCGCTGCCGAGGAAGATCGTCCGCGCCGAGCGGCGGCACGCCTGCATGCTGCCGAGCGCCGGCGTTGCAACGTCGATTTCACGAGGCTCTGCGTTCGGCCCGTCGATGTCTTTATCAACGATGGCGTCCCAGCCCGCGGGCAGGTGCTTCACGAGCTCGTTGCGTACGTCGATGTCGTCGAGCGGCAGCGAGCCGGGAAGCACCATCAGGTCGCGGTTGTCCTCGCGCCAGAGCGAGTGAATCAGCCGCGCCATCAGACGCAGCACGCCGCGCGTGCGTTGGAACTTTGGCAGCGTGGACCAATCCTCGTACAGCCGCTCGAACACTTCCGGGTGGATCGGATAGCTGGCCAGCAGTCGCCGCTGATAGACCGCCTCACGCGTCTCCGCCGGAAACTTCTCGGCCTCGTCGCGATAGAGCTCTCCGAAGGCCCGACAGACGGCATCACGCGCCTTCTCACTCTGGACGGGACCGAAGAGCCTGCGGCGAACGATCTCGAACGCTTCCTCCGTTCCCACCGGCTTCCACACGGCCTCGATGCGGCCGAAGATCTTTTGCACGGCGTCTAGCGTGTCCTGTGCAAGCGCGTCGCCGACCTCCATCGCGCTGTCGGGGAGCGAGGCAAGCACCATCGCCGTTGGCACGCGCGACGCCGCCTCGGTGAGTGCTTGCAGAAACGACAGGTTCGAGTTGAACGTACCGCCGGGGTAGCTCTTGCCCGGCTGGAGCTGGCGGAGGTACGCCACCGTCTCATCGATGAGCACCACCGCCGGCGAGGAGCGCTCGAGAATCTCCGCCAGGATGTCCTTGCCCGGCGACGTCCCGTCTCGATCCGAGGCGGCGACCAGCTCGTACGCTTCGTCGCCGCCGAGCTGAAAGGCGATCTCACCCCACAGGGTGTTCACCTTGGTCTTGCCGTACTTGCGAGGCTGCGAAGGACCGAGCGCGTTGCCGTCGAGCACGGCGATCTTGGCGCGTACGAGCTCCTTTACCTTCGCCTTGTCGAGCAGCTCCGGCACGCCAAGCATCTTCTTCGCCGGCGTCTTACCGCCTGCGACGTGCAGCACCGCCATCATGGTGTGCGTCTTGCCGCCGCCGAACGCGGTCTGAAGCTGTACAACCGGATCGCCGCCCTTGCCCGAGAGTCGCTTCACGACCGACTGGAGGAGCAGGCTCATGCCCTCCGTGATCAAGGTGCGCTCGAAGAACCGCTGCGGATCCTGGTACTCCGGCGAGGCCACGCCGCGAACGACCTTGGTGATGTCGGCCGCGAACGACGCTTCCTCGAAGGTTCCTTCGAGCACGTCCTCGTGGGGCACGATGACTTCACGCCAAGGCTGGACACTCATTGCCCGTTGCCTACCCGCATTGATGGCGCTGGCGCGAGCGCACCAGTCGGCTTCGGCAGGATCACGCGCACGTAGTCGTCTTCCGCCTCGAAGCGAGCATCCTTCCCAGTGAACTGCTGTGTGAGCGGGACGATCTTGAGGCGCACGCCCATCCCTCGCGCGTCAACGTACCCGTAGTCGCGCATGACGTCGACCAGGATGGGGTTCCGCGCGGAGCGCTGCCCGGCCAGCATCTTTTCCACCGTCATCGCGTTGTGTAACGCGCCGGGGCTGGTGATTTCGAGGCGATCTGCATAGGCGACCACTTCGACTTCGACCGAGCGCGTCCAGTCGCGGTGGATGATTGCGTTCAAGAGTCCTTCGCGCACGGCTTCGATCGGGTAGTGCCAGTCGCGCGTACGTCGTAGGTCGGGCCCGAGCGTCGCGCCCTCGGTCGAGACGAAAGGCGTCATGCGCTCGATCAGCCGACTCACCAGATCGAACTCAAGCGTCTCGCTGCCGCCGCCCTCCAGCGTCCTCGTGAGCGGAACGAGCGGTCCGTCCAGGGTGGCGTCATCGAGTGCCTGGTACTGCTTGTCGTTTCCCGCGAACGCCATCCAGCGGATGCCAGCCTGCGGCAGCGCGCGCCGCGGATTGCGGCCGAAGAGGAGCAGGCCTGCGATGGAGCAGGCGCGACTGCCCTGAGGGGTCGGCACGAGAAGCGACAGCCCGGAGAGTCGCGCCTCCCACGCCGCCGTGGAGTCCGGCGCTGTCAGGTCTCGCATGTACTCCACGAGGTAGTTGGTGAGCCGCTCAGTGCTGAGGTCTGCCAGGCTCGTTCCCGAGACCGGCAGGGTCTCGGCATGCAGCATTGCGCTCGAGGCGAACAAGCGAGCCTGTTGCTCCCGCGACGCGAGCCTTGAGAGCGTGCCCACGCGGATGTAGATGTCTTCGCGGTCGTTGTGCCGCAGTACGTACGGCTTGGTCGTGCCTTGCTCGACGGTGACGATCCCGATGCGTTTTCCATCGTCGAGCGCGATCTCTTCATAAAACGGAAGCACCTGGGGAAGAATGTACCGGCCGAACACAGTGTCCATGACCCAGCGCTCCGTTGCCGGCTTCGTAAGCCCGCTAACCGTGCCGTCGTCCTCGACGCCCAAGAGCACCCTGCCGCCTTGAAAATTGAGGAGCGCGACGAACTCCTTGGCAAGATGCTCGGGCGCACGTCATCACGTTTGAACTCGACACCGGAGGTCTCGCCGTTGGCGATGAGCTCCAGCAGCTCGGTCCTCAGCACGAGCGGGTCCTCCCTCTAGAACTCATACATCTCCTTGCGGCGCGCGAACGCTGCGCGTCCGCCTTCCAGGATCTCTGCCGCCTGCTCGCGGATAAGGGGCACGTCAATCGAGCCCTGATGATTGGGCTCCAGGGTTCCCTTGCCTTCGCCAGCGGTCAGCACGCCGATCCACTCGGCGTCGCCGAAGACGGGAATGTTGGCGTTGTGCGTGGAAAACAGGAATTGTCGGCGGGTCTTCGCATCACGTAGCTCGCGGACGATGCGTTCTGCGATAAACGCATTGTCGAGGTTGTCCTCTGGCTGATCGATGACGAGCGGGTCGGGGTTGTCGAGCAGCAGCAGGTGCAGCACCGCGGTGCACTGTTGTCCCGTAGAGAGCCGCGAGAGATCACGGTACTGCTCCGGCTGCCCCTCGTGCGCCACGTTGAGCTCGATCCCCACGTCGTCACTCAGCTCGAGTCCTTCCAATTCGAGCACCTTCGACCGCGGCAGCTTCGCGAGGGATTCGGCGACCATCGGGGTCACGCCGAACTCAGCGGCCAGCTTGGATGCTCCTTCGCGGATCGCTCGGGCGAGGGTGAGCGGCTTGACCTCTCGCTCTTCGATCCAGGCGAGCCGCTTGTCGCCCACACCCTCCAATCGGCATCCCGAAACGAAGTCCTTGAGCCGACCATGATCGGACTCGACCCGCAGGCGAACGCGCAGCTTGCCTTTGAGACGCTCGTTGAGTGAATCGACGGCGGTTGCCAGCGTGGCCGATCGGGCTGCACGTAGGTCAGAGAGCTCAGCGACGAGGTTCGACCGCTCTTGCTCCAACGCCGCCACCAGCTGCGCCAGCGTCTGTCTCCTGGTATCGAGCGGCTTGATTCGCTCGATCTCCTGCGTGAGCTCTCGGTACGCGGTGCCGATCTCGCGTCCAGTCTTGCCAGCCATGTCCGGCAACGAGGCGAGAGCGGACTCGAGCGACTGCTCCCCCGCGTCGTGCGCGGACTTCCAACCGTCAATCCGCTGAAAGAATTCGGTTGCGGCGCTTTGGACCAACGTCTCGATGGCTTGCCGATGTGCCTCGACCTCTCTACTCAATTGCTCGAGTAAGGCGCGGATTGCGGAAAGCTGGACCGCGTCCGGCAAGCCCTCGAGCGCTTTGTCGGAAAGAAACGCCAGGTCGGGCATCGCGTCGCGCAGAGCGTCCGCGCCCTTGTCGAGGCGCTCGAGCTCGTTGACGGCCCGCTCGGCTAGAGTTCGCTCACGAGCGTAGAGCGGCACCTTCTCGAGTTTGCCCTCGACACCCAACGACTGAAAACCCTTCAGCCGATCCGACAGCTTCGGTAACCGCGCCACCTGTTCGGTCAGCTCATCTAGATCGGTTCGCGACTTGGTTATCTGCTGGGCATTGTCGCCGAGCTTCTTCCGGAGCGCTTCATGACGCTCGGCCACTGCGCGGTTGGCGGGCAGGAACCGTTCAACTAGCCGCAACCGGCTCGGTCCATCTTGCGCCAGCTCAAAGATCTCGTTCTGTCCGTAGATCTCGATCTGAGGGAGCAGATCGCGCGGCGCCTCGTGCGAGACTTTGCCGGCGGCGTCTCGAACGATGGGCGGCTCGCCGAACCGCCGAGAAACGGTGAACTGCTGACTGTGTTGAGCTGCGGAGCAGATCGTAAGCTCGATCGAGGCGCCCTGCTTTCCAAGGTTCTCCTTCACGATGTCCTGATGGAGACGCGTCGCCTGTTTGCCCTTGGGCGGCAGCTCCAGGACGTATCGGATTGCCTCGATGAGGGTGGACTTACCCGTACCACGGCCGCCGATCAGTGCGTTCAGGTGCTCAGACACGCGAGCTTCCAGCCCATCGAGATAGCCCCCACGGATCCGGATCGACTCGATGGCGCCGTGGGCTGCCTCGGTGAGTCGAAGGCGGATGCGTGACTCGGGATCGAGAAAGGCAATCCTGAATGCCTCGAAGCTAGGCCGGGTCATCTTGACCCAAGAAGATGCTCGGGGATCGGCGAGATCTTCGGGCTTCGCCACGTCCTTCGCATTGATGGGGACGATGGGCCGCTCGCGCGCGTAGTCCGGGTTCTCGTTCTGAACGATGGCGCGATAGTTCTCGGGCAAATCGCTGACGTCGCCTGGGATCTGCATCACCCGCACTGCATCATCTCTCCAGATATGGTGCAGCCCGCCCCCATCCTTGCCACCGAGCCTGAGAATACCGTTGGCATTCGTGACGTGTGCCGCGAACCAGAAGCCGCCTTCGTCGAGCACGCGCCTGGCGATCTCGAGGCAGCTCATCGTCGTGGGCTGCGTTCGTTTCGTCGGATCGGTCAGCCCCAGGTTGCCCAGCAGCCGCTCCAACTGTTTCGTGGCAACGTCTTCTGCGAACAGACAGACCATGTGGATCTTCTCGGTTGAGGTGATCTCGAACCCCGGGAAACCACAACGCCGCCAGCGGTCAGCGTAGCCCGCAAGCCCTGGATGCTCTCGACGCTCCCATGGTCTGCGATCCCCACGACACGGATGTCGAGCTCCCGACATTGGTCGAGCAGCGCTTTGTTGTAGGCGCTCTCGTCCAGGCTGTGCTCCTGCCCGCCGCGAAACGCCTGGTAGTCCCACGGATTCACCTGGAGCGCGCACCGCCAGAACCGCGCGAAGGCGTAAGCGTTCCCGGTACTCCCAGCGCCCGGCGCTTGCGCTGGCTCCCTAAGTTGCGCGCTGGGGGTCGACAGGTTCCTGCTCATGGCGGCCTCATCCTAACGCGCCGACGCCCAAGATCCTGACGTCTCATCCCAAGAGCTCCAACTGCGTGCCTTTGATGCCGACCTTCGCGCTCTCTTCGACAATCGCGGGCCATGACGCGATCAGCTCGTTGTAGGCGCGCGCGTCCTCAGCCCACTTGCGGCGCTCGCAGACGGTGTAGAGCTGATAGGCCAGCTGACGGATAGCGTCTTGCTTCTCGGGCATGCGGGCGAGCAGCTCCCCCGCGGCGTGCTCGCTCTCGCTGAGCGCGTGGCACATCTGGTGACATGCCTCCCAGACGGGCACTCGAGCGTCGCCGCGTGGATCCCACTTCTTCGGGTACTCCTTCACTCGAAGGAGCCGCACCTTGCCCTTCGACGCTAGGAGCACGCCGGCCTCCGCCGCGCCGTCGACCGCCGTCCCCTTGGCGCGCGCGAGCACGTCCGCCTCGCCAAAGGGCCCAGGCTCGAAGCCGTACTGCGAGAACCAATGCACGCAGAAGCGAGTGTCGGCGTCGAACTCGCCCTCGGCCTGAGCGAAGTGATCGTCGATCGCCTTGTTGATGTGGACCAGCGCGGTGCGCACCGGCATAGGGCTCCCGTCGGCTTCGAGCACCGCGCTGTACCTCGAGAAGAGCGCCATGCCGGGCCCGATCGCCGCTTGCGCGAGATCAACGGGCGCGACGGATGCAATCGGATCGGCGGTCATCTCGGTGAGCGCAGCGGGCATGGTGCGTTCGAGAGCGCGGAGGAAGTCTTTGCGGGCGATCGTTGGAGCGTCGTCAGGGCGCGGGCGGCAGACGAGAACGATCGACGACGCGAGGGCATTCGACTCCAGACCGCGCGTTCGACCGGCTCGCTCCGTCCTCATGGGCCAAGTGCCCGTGATCCCCAAAGCCGAGTCGATGACTGCCTGGAGGAAGGTATCCCAACCCGTGCTTGCGGTTCCTTGCGTCTCGGTCGTGTCCGCTTGCTTGAAGGCATAGTAAATGGTGACCGGGAACGCGCCATGCGTCCTTGCACCAACGCTGGTCATCGCCTGGCACATCCCCCGCAGGAAGTACTCCTCGGCTTGCTTTTTGCCGCCATGACGGGCGGGCGTAGCAACAAGCTCCTCCGCTTTGGGCACCGAAACGGTAGCGAAGAGGTCGGGGAAGAGCGCGGCCAAGCCGCGCCGCAGCCAGACGTAGAAGAAATCCGACAAGTCCGCGTACCCGATGTTGTCGTAGTATGGAGGATCCGTGCTTATGACGCCGTTCATCACGGTTCCGGCCCTCGCATCGGCTTGGTCCGCAAAGCCCTGAAACCTGGCCGGAAGTGTTGCCAAAGCGAGCGCGATTGCTGCTGCTGCCGAAACAGGATCTCCCGCAGCACCGGCGAATGGGTTCGCCTCCGCAAAGTCCCACGTCATCGGAAGTGCATGGCGAGCGAACGTCCCCCGGGTCGCCCCAGTCCCGTGCGACGATCGCCAAGTGACGATCGTCGACATGTCGTCCGCAACATTAGAAAGGACGAACATCAAAAGCACGGAGAGCGCCTCCGCGTATGCGCGAGCCCCGCGCCCTGCAGCGGAGAGCGGAACGTCATCGTCGATGACGCCGCAAGCAATCGCGTCGGCCCGGCTCCGAGCCGCAACCTCTTGAGCAATGGTGAGGAACGTAGTGAGCGCACTGAGCTGACGGGGAGTGAAGAGATCGCTCCACCGAGTCAGACCGTAGTTCGTCACCCGAAAGCCGAGCGCCTGAGCGAAAAACGCCACATCGGGCTTCCATTGCGGTGACACATCGTTGGCGACCTGTTCCATGTCTCGGCTCGGCGTGATGTAGATACGTCGCCGATCGCCTTCGCCAACAGTTGCGAGCAGCCGCGCGCCGATACGGCCGGCCTGCCCTTCGGCCTTGATGTAGTCGCCCGTGATCGGAGACCCCGAGAGGATGCACCGAAAATCACCACCACGCCCGGCCTTGGTCCCGTCCTCCGCACCCTTCGGTGGTTTCCCCGTCCGCACCACGAATCGATATCCGGTCTTTTCAACGGCGGGCTGGACCCACGCCTCTTTGCCCTCTTTGGATGCGAGCACGAAGCTCGACACAAGCGGGACCTCGACATCCGAGAACGCCGGGTTCGGGCTCTTCACCGTTCTCGCCCACAGCCACGCGATCACGGTGAGCTTCTGTCCAATCAGCGGGTTCAGATCCGGCCGCTCCTTGGCCATCTCCTTGGTGATCTCGACCTTCGGGTACAGATGCCCGATGCGCTTCTCGGCCTCTTCGCGCATCCACGCGCCGTACCGCCGCACGTCCTCAGCCAGACCCTTCGCGCCGGACCAATCCTCGGCCTGCTTTACCTTCGTTTGCTTCTCACCCTTCGGCAGCGGTCCGACCGGTGGCCGTCCGGCGAAACGCGGCGGGATCTCGATCATCGCCTTGTTGATCAGGACGGCGACCGGGTTCAGGTCGGTCGCGTACGCCTCGAGACCCAACCGTTGCGCCTCGAGCGGGATAGCGCCGCCTCCCGCGAACGGATCGTGGAACGCCGGCAGCTTCTTTGGATCGAACAGCGTAGCCGCCTCGGGATGCTCCTTGTTAGCCTCGCAGGTCTCCTTCCACGAGGCGCGGATTTCCTTCCGCGCGCGCTCGAGGACTTCCTCGTTCGTCGTGCTCTCCCACTGCACGAGCTCACTGAGGAGCTTGAACAGCTCGTTCCGCTTCTTGGTGATCGCGCTCTTGATCTGAGGCTTCTTCAGCTCGTCGTCGGTGTACTTCCACGACGGGTCGTTCACGAGCTGCGCGAAAAGCACCGCCCGCGCTGCGGCGAGCGGCCGTCTCGCCCACCACAGGTGCAGCGTCGACGGGTGGCCGTGGCGGATCGACTTCTCCCGCCCCGCCGCCTTGTTGATGTCGTCGAGCGGCAGCGCGACCTCGATGAGCTTCTTGGGGGCGATGACGGGCGGGGCGGACATGGCAGGGGGCTTCTGGTTCTACGCGAGAAGCGCGGAAACGGCGCGGCCAAAAGCCCACATGGGCATCCCCAGCGAGTCCTTCGAGGCGGGCAGTAGACCGCTGGCACGGGCCCGAGCGGCATACGGCGGCGTGGACACAGATCGGTCGGCGCTTTAAGGTTCAAGCGTGGAGAGCCCCTCGGACGCACCGATGCCGCGTCCTCTCAAGAACGCGCCGATCACGGAGGCGCTGGTGGACTTGAGGCTAGAGCCCCCGCTCTCGGACGTCGCCGAGCTGAACGGCTTTCGTTCGGCGATGGCGAGCTCGTTTCCTGAGATGCACGAGCAGGTGCAGATCAAGAGTGTCATCAGTCTTTCGCAGGCGGTACTGCCAGAGACGAGGCCGACCGGCTACTTCATGCGATCTGCCGACAGAACCCGCGTCATCCAAGCGCAGCTGGGCGGCATCACCGTTAGCCAGCTGGCACCCTACCAACAGTGGGAGTCGCTTCGCGACTTGGCCAAGCTCATCGCGAGCACCTACTTTGGGTCCGTGGGGTCGCGATCGATCACCCGTTGGGCGCTTCGGTTCGTCAACAAGATCGAAATTCCGAGGGGCGCCGAGCTGGGCGAGTACTTTCGTCTCGCGCCCTTCTCGCCTCCCGGCTTTCCCCAGGCGCTCGAGGGAGCGTTCCTGCGCTTCGTGATTCCGTACGAGGCAGCGCGTGTGATCCTTACGCAAGCGATCGGAGAAGTCCCATCGAGCTCGAGTGACAAGGTGGCAGTGATACTCGACATCGACGCCTTCAAAGTGGGGCCGATCCCCTCGGATGGGGAGGCGCTCTGGGGCAGCCTCGAAGAGCTCCGAGAGATCAAGAACCAGGTCTTCTTCAGCTGCCTGACAGAGAAGTCGGTGAGGATGTTCGAATGAACCTCGCGGAAACGGGACGAGATTGCGTGACGATCGCCTCCCAGGCTGTCGGAACCGAGAGCGCGTCGGTCCGGCGAAAGTGGCGCGAAGAAATCCGACCCTACCAAACCAAACCAGAGCTCGCGCTTCCGAGCACATGGCAGCCGGAGCTCGAGACAGCGATCATCGTCACAGTCCGTTCTCCATCGCCGCTCGAGGTTGCGCTCTCGGATGTGCGCTCGGCGCGCTCGGGCCGAGACGCCTACGACAGATTCTCTCGCGCGGTAAGCGTCGGCGAAGGCGGCGACCCCGAGGACTCTTGGCCGAAGCTGATGAACTATCTCGGCGAGCCGACCGCGCCATACAAGCACTTGTTGCTGAGCTGTCTTGCCGATCACGAAGTCGAGCTGATCACGCCTTGGGTGGTTCGACGGATCGCGGACCTCCTGTCGAGCAGCGACCGCGAAGTCGCACGGTCCGCGGCTCTTGCACTGCTTGCGGGCGGCGAGCTGTCGTCGAACAAGCTCAGGGAGGAGCTTCAGCGTCTTCATCCGCTGCGGCGGAAGGATCTGGAGGGCCTGGTGGGTTTGATCGACGGACTGGAGTGATGCGACGTCATCTCGCCGGGCTCTTGCGCGAGATGGCGGCAGCGGTCGCGCCGAAGCGCACGCACTTCGTCCGCGTGGGACGAGGCTCGTTCTCCGAGACGTGCAAGATCGTGCATGCAGCCCATTCCGATGGGCCCCTCTGGCCTGATCAGCTGGTGGCCAGCGTTCGTGACTTCTTGCTCGAGGAGCAGGGGCAAGACATGTCGATTTACGCCGTTGACACACCGAGCCCGTTCGATGCTGCACACGCGCTTGGTGTGCTGGCTGGAACGATCAGCAAGGACGAGTTCCAGGCGCGCAAACGCGAGGAATACCTTCGCAGGCTCCACGAGGGAGCGGCATCCAACAATGGGCGCAAAGGGAGCAAACCGCCCGAAAAGGACGTCTTCGGCGCGACCAAGGTCGTCTCCTTCATCCTTCCGCGAGAATTGCTGGGAGGCTGCGCTCTGATTTCGACGCCCCACGCCAACGCGAACTTCGCGCCGGCCGACGAGCTGCACCACGACGCCAAGCCGAGCAGCGTTGACGCGTTTGCTCGTCGCCTGCTCGACGGAATACGCCAAGGACACGTTCTGTGTACATTCCTCAAATCCGAAGCTTTTCGTGTACAGGCGGCGATCGCACTCTCCGCCTGCATCCGTCGGTTTGGCTCTCTCGCAGCTGAAACGCCACCCAAGACATGGAGAGACGGCGAGTCTCTCTCCGCGGCCGAGCAGCTCGAGCGGCTCAGGACGATCGCGGGGCACTACGGCTTTCAGTCTCGGCTCGACTACAACCGACCTGGTGCTCCGGGTTGAACGGGCGTCACGCCAAGCCCGGCGCCTTCGCCCGTTTGAGCAAATCCTTGAGCGAGTGCGCCACGCTCACCACGCTTCCCTCCAGCTCTTTCACAAACGGCGCGCGGATGTAGTGCGGACCGTCCAACTTGTCCCCGTCGATGCGGACGATCGCGAGGATGAATTTCTCGCCCTGGTTGAGCGCTTCGAGCACCTCATTCGCCGTGACGATGACGGTGTCGCCATCTACATGGCGACCCTTGACCTCAATGTGGCGTGACTCCCCTGCCGGCGTCATCGATGTGACGTCCCAGCCGCACTTGGCGGCGCTCACATCCTTGACGGAGTTGCCGAGCTTCGTCTCCGCGTCGATCACAGCTTTCATCGCGAGCAGCTCGATGCGCCTTCGCATCTCTGCGTCGGCCTCGACCGGTGGCGCCTTGCCTTCGGAGGCTTGAATGAGGCCCTCTGGGATGATGAGCGCACAGCCCGCGACGATGGGCGGATTGCTCGACAGCTCGAGCTGCGCCTCCAGCTCGCGCGTGCGCGCAGCGAGCCGCGCCTTGAGCTCATCGGCACGCTTCCTCGCGTTCTCCGGCTGAATGCGGGGCTGCTTGCCGGCCTTCACTTCGGCCGCCAGCTCCGTCGCACGGCGTGACCAGTGGTTGACTTCGCGCGTCAGCCGCTCGTGAACCGCGGCGAGGGTCTTCTTGACCACCGCCTGGCGCTGAACGCGCACCTCGTCGAAGTGCTCCTTGACCAAGTGCTCGCTGGCCCACGAGAGCGCGAGGCTTGAGAGATCCTGCGCGAGCCAGGGCTCGGCGAGCACGCGTGCAACCAGCTCCTGGTGCTCGGGGCCGGCCGCTTCGTAGCTGAGATACGGTGCCGAGCCGGCGTGGCGGGCAGTGCCGGTGGAATCGATCTCGACGAACTGCATGCGACGCGACGCCAGCCTGGTCATCGCGGTGCCCTCACGGACACCGTGATCGATCATGAACATGAGCCGCGGTGTCGTTCCGGGATCGGTCGGATCCACCAAGACGGTGCCAGCATGAAGGCTCTTTTGCTCTTCGGTGAGCACCACGTCGATCAGTGCCGACATAAGCGGGTGTGCTGGATGCACGAGATCGGCCACCGGCTTGTGGAGTGGTCGCATCAGCTCCCGATCGAAGGTGACTCGCTCGTACCGCTCGAGCACGGGCCGACGGCCGCCCTCGGCGGCATGGCGACGACGAACGATCGCCGGCACGTGTTTGATCTCGTACCGGCCGGGCTCGCGCTCCTTGAGCTCTCCGCCATGGCGGCCGAGCGCCTCGATCACGAAGCGACGCAGGTAGAACGGCTGCAGCTTCTTCGCCTCTGCCCGTTCCATCTGCTCTTTGACCGCGTAGAGGCGCTCCTGCGAGAAGATGTCCGCCGTCAGCGCGTTCTTGTCGAGGATGTCCTGCAGGTGTTTACGATCGAGCGCTCCCTCGACCTTCTCGATGACGTCCTTGTGGGCGCTCTTTTGGTCGCCGAAACGGATCGCCTTGATGATGAGATCCTTGAGCGCGTGGTCGGCAAACGACTGGCCGAGGATGTCGAAGACTTTACCGCCAAGCGCCTTGCGCTCCTCATCGAGCTTGGTGAAGAGCCGATGGAACACCTCGCCCTCGCGCGTCTCGATCGCGACCAGGTTCCAGAGGTGGCAGGCTTCGTTCTGGCCGATGCGGTGGATGCGACCGAACCGCTGCTCGATGCGGTTCGGATTCCACGGCAGGTCGTAGTTGAGCATCAGGTTCGTCACCTGAAGGTTCACGCCCTCACCTGCCGCGTCCGTCGCGACCAGGACGAGGACATCGGGGTTCTGTCGGAATTCTTCCTGGGCCTTCAGGCGATCTTCGCGCCGCGTACCGCCGTGGATCTCGATCACCGCACTCGCGCCGAGAACGCGCGCGATGTTCTTCCGCAAGTAGTCGAGCGTGTCCTTGTGCTCGGTGAAGATGAGCATCTTTCGCCGGCGGCCGTTCGGCAGGTACATCTCCTTGGCATTCGACTGGAGGAGCTTCGACAGCTCGTCCCATTTCTTGTCGACTCCACTTCGGAGGACATCCTTCGCCTGCTTCTCGAGCGCGCGTAGGCTGACGAGCTCTGCTTCGAGCTCGGGGATCGTGCGCGCTGCGGTCGCGTCGTCGACCAGCTCGTCTTCGATCTCTTCGAGCTCGTCGGCCGGCAGATCGTCTTCCAAGTCGTCGGCGTCCAACTCCTCCCAGGCCGGCCGCCGCGCCGCTTGCGAAGGAGTCTTCAGCTCCTTCAACCGCAGCTCGAGCCGTTCACGCCGGCGGCGCAGTGACTCCGCGATTGCGTGGGGCGAGGAAGCGACGCGGCGTTGCAGGATGGTGAGCGCGAAGCCGACCATGCCCTTCTTCTTGCCCTCGAGCGCGTCGGCCCGACCCATCTCGTGGCGGACGTAGTCAGTGACGTCCTCGTACAGCGCCTTCTCGGCCGGCGAGAGTGTGTAGGCGATCGTCTCGGCGTACCGCGGCGGGAACAGGCGCGTGCCGTCGAACTTCAGCAGGTCCTCTTTGACGAGGCGCCTCATGATGTCCTTCAGCTCGACCGCCTCGGCCTTCTCGCGGGCTTTACCGTGGAAACGATCGGCGTCGACGAGCGCGAGCCACGCCTGGAAGTCCTCTTCGTGGCCGTTGTGCGGAGTAGCCGTCATCAAGAGGAAGTTTCGGGTGCGGGCGGGGTGGCCGATCTCGCGGCCGAGGTCGTATCGGCGTGTTGTCTTCAGCTCGTTGCCGAAGCCGTAGTGCGCAGCCATCTTGTGAGCCTCGTCCACGATGACGAGATCCCAGTTCGCGCTCTCAGCCAGCAGCTTGGGGTGCCATTCGACCTTGCGGGTGAGCTGATCAAGGCGCGCCAGCAGCAGCGGGTGCTCGACGAACGGGTTGCCCGTCGCCGTCGATTCGACGAGCGCGTTCGTCAGCATGTCGAATCGCAGACCGAACTTCTCAGAGAGCTCGGTCTGCCACTGCTCAATCAAGCTGCCCGGCGTGATGATGAGGCACCGCTCCAAGTCGCCACGCAGCATGAGCTCGCGGATCAACAGGCCGGCCATGATCGTCTTTCCTGCGCCGGGGTCATCCGCGAGCACGAACCGGAGAGGCTGCTTCGGCAGCATCGCCTCGTACACCGCCGAGATCTGGTGTGGTAGCGGAAGCACGTCCGAGGTGTGCACGGCCATCATCGGATCGAACAGGTGCGCGAGCTTGATGCGCGTTGCTTCCGCCGCGAGCTTGAACGACTCGGCCTTTGCGTCGAACGGCCACTGTCGGGTCGTGCTGGCTACCGAGAGCTTCTCCTCATCGGCTCGGAACAGCGTCTTCTTCAGGACCTGCCCGCTCAAGAGCTCGTACGTCACGTCGGCGAACTCCGTCCCCGCGAGCTTGACGTAGAGCACCTTGACCGGGCCCGACGGCTCGATGCCGAGGACGTGAGTGTCGACGCTGAGCTCGGATAGCTTCATGGTGCAGGGATCTGCGCGAGGCTAAGGGCGGCGCGTGTCCGAGTCCAGGTGCGGGCCGTGGGAGGTAGGACATAGTTCAGCCGCCTCCGCTATGCTCGCCTCGCTTCGCGCGCAGCTCCTGCGGATCTTGTACGTCGAGCAGCGATCGCCCGTCTGAGATTCCCTCGCAGCAGCTCAGCGCACCGTGAAGGTGATCCAAAACGCAGGCCGCTCCTTCCCGCTACCGTCCGCACGCTTGCACGACTCGACCGCCTTCGCCGCCGCGGTGAGCTCCGCATAGGAGAGGGTGTTGTCGAGGAACAGGATGGCCTGGTCCGCGCGGGGATCGCTCGGATCGCGATGTGCGCCCTGCTTCTTCCACGATTCGCAGACCTTGATCGCGAGGTCGGCCGGCGTGGCCTTGTGCTCCTCGATGACCGTAGCGACGCGCTTCCACGTAACGGTCGCTTCGCCTTTTCCGAGGTGCACGCCGAGCCACGGCGGCGGCTCGCGTTGCTCGACGACGGCGGTCGGGTTCGGCGGTCCAGGCACCTGCGCCGCGAGCGCGTGGATCGACGTGGGCTCCGCCGACGATTGAACGAGGATGTCCGGAAAGCCGGCGTACGCAATGGTCTGAAAGACGCTCTTTACGACCACCGCCGGCGTGCCGGGCTCGACGCGCAAGCCGGCCAGGCCGATAAACGCGTATTCGGGATGCTTGGCCTTCCAATCTTCACGCCACGCTTTCATTGCGTTGAAGAGGAGGTCCAGCCGCTTGACCTTGCCCTCCTCGGCGATCGCATTCAGGTCATCGAGGACGCGGCCGGCGACGACGACCTTCGTTGCCTGTATCGAGACGATCGGCCATGGCCCGTCCGGCGGAGGAAGCGGTCGGGGCGCGGGAGCCGCCGCCGAGGATGCTGGAGGCGCGGCCGACGGTGCGGGCGTCGCCAGCGGATCCGAGGAGGGCTTTGCGGACGGCGCGGTCGCCGGGGTCTCGCCGGAGTCGGGAACGAAATTGATCGGGTAGGTGACCTTGGTTTCGGCTTCCCCCTTGTCGAAGCTCAGCGATGCGAACGCCTTCTGGACGCACGCCTTCACCTTTTCGTCGGGAAGATCGCCGGTCGACTTCACGTCTTTGACCTTGCCGCTCGGAAGGATCACGAACTCGGTCGAGACCTTTCCTTTGAGGTCCGGATTCGTCTTCAGCCCGGCCTCGTAGCAGAGACGAAAGCGACCAAAGTTCTGCCGAACGATGCGCTGGACCACCTCGGGCGGGCGACGGCCCGAGACCGTCGAGCCGCCGATGCGGACGCCGGGCCTCGACCCGGATGGATCCCCCGCGAGGCCGATGATCCCGTAAACCTCGGGATCGCGCTGCGAATGCCAGCCGTCATACTCGGCCGCCGCCTTGCGAAGGCGAGCTTGCAACACGTCATCGGCGATCTGCGCTGGTGACAGCGCAGGAGCTTCGGTCGTCGCGACGGTTTCAGTCGATGCCGGCGGGGTCGTAGTCGGAGGCGAGCCCTGCGAGCAGGCGGCGCACAAGATTGCGGCGAAGAGCGCGTGCCGGAACGTTTTCACGCGCGCAAGGCTAGCCGGTTCGGGCTGCGCGCGTAACGAGATGCCCCGCATGGGGCGACCGTGCGTGCTCGAGCGCTCACAGTGGCGCGTCTCTTCGGCCGAAGCCGCGCAGATCGTCGAGGCACGAACGCTGCACGCGTCGCGCCGCCGTTCAACCAAGGGGTGGGAACCATGAACCGACAAGACGTCTTGCGTGAGGTGCAGCAGTTCTTCGGCTTCGTCCCGGGCTTCATCCAGGCGCTGCCCGACAACCACGTCGGACCGCTGTGGGAGTCGATGCGAAAGCTCCAGCTGGAAGAGGGCGCCATCCCGGCGAAGTACCAGCAGCTCATCATGCTGGCGGTGTCGACCTACGCGAAGTGTAAATACTGCACCGACTTTCATACCGAGACGGCCAAGATGCTCGGCGCGACGAAGGAAGAGATCGCCGAGACGGCGCTCCTCGTCGGCAACACGGCGGCGTGGAGCAACATGCTCGGCGGCACGCAGTACGACTTCGACACCTTCAAGAAAGAAGTCCGCTCGGCGTGCGCGACGATGGCCAAGGCAGCGCCCCAAAAGGAAAACGGCGGCAAGCACGCCAGAGCTTGATCGTCAGACAGCAGCGTGATCGCGCCGCCTGACGGCGCGCTCGAGCAAGAACATGATCACCGGCACGAGGCACGCGAGCGCGATGGATGTCAGCGCCACGCGTTCGATGTGCACGAGCCGGTGATCCGGCAGCTCGGAGAGCAGCTGGGCCGAGAGGAACGCAGCGGCTGCGCTGGCGGCGTGTTGCACGCCGCTCTGCACCGACTGGAAGCGCGCGCGCTCCTCCGGCTCGGGCACCTTGGACACCAAGGTGCTGAACGCGACCATGCGCGTGCCCATCGCCAGGAAGAACCCGGCCGAGAGGGCGATGACCGGAACGCGGAACGACTGCTCGAGGAACATCGCGTAGATCATCACGACGATGAGCGTCGTCCCGACGACGCCCACCTTCGCCGAGCCGAACCGATCGACCAGCGGACCGGTGAGACGAGCGGTGAAGAGCGAGACGATCCCGCCGACGAGGTAGATGAGCCCCAGCTTTTCGCCGGGGAACCCGAGGTTGAACTGCACGAAGGCAGGGAAGTTCGGGACGATGATGAAGCCGCTCATCATCGTGATCGCGGCGAGCGAAAACGATCCGAGCACGATCCGTTTCTTCAGCAGCGCGAAGAGCGACGTCACCGGGCTGATGGTGAGATCGAGCTTCTCGAGGTGGGCGCGGAGCGGCGGCAAGAAGCGCAACACCGCGGCGCTCGCGAGCCCGATCAGGCCGGCAACTCCGAAGAAGGGCAGGCGCCACCCACCCCAGCTCGCCAAGAAGAGGCCGGCGGGGACGCCGAGGACGGACGCGATCGAAAAGCCGCCCATCACGACGCCCATCCCCCAGCCGCGACGCGCCGCAGGGATCGCGTCGGCGACGATCGCGATCGCCAGCGAGGTCGCCGGACCGCCGAAGAGCCCCGCGACGACGCGAGCCATGATCAGCGTGGTGAAGCCGGTCGCAAAACCGCCGAGCGCGGTTCCGACAGCGAGGCCGAGGAGGCAAACGAAGAGCGCCGTGCGCCGATCGAAGCGCTCGAGATACAGCGACCCGAGAATCCCCGTGACGCTCGCGGCCGCCGTGTAGCTGCCGGCGACGATCGGCAGCCGGCTCGCCGGCACGGCCAGGGCCTCGGCGAACTGCGGCCCGAGGGGGTTGACCATCATGAAATCGAGGACGTTCACGAATTGAACGCCTGCCATGAGGTAGGCGATCGTGACCTCGCGACGGTCCGGCTTGTTGCTCACAACCGCCGTGTCCTTCACGTCACCTTGGGCCAAGCTGCGGCACCTTAACACGGCCGGGGCGCGCCCTGGCTTGACGCAGCGTCACCTGAGCGTATGACAAGAGCCCATGGCACGCGCGATCGAGCCTGCCCCCCCGTCGCAGTCCGGAAGGACCGTCAGCGACGACACGCGCCAGCGCCTGCGCGAGCGGCTCGACGCCTACATGGCGAAGAAGAAGCTGCGATCGACCTCGCAGCGCCGCCTCATCGTCGACACGTTCTTCGACGGCTCGCCCCACATGACGATCGAGGACCTCTTGGCCGAGGTTCGGGCGATCGATCGAGGGATCGGGTACGCGACCGTCTACCGCACCCTCAAGCTCCTCGCCGAGTGCGGGGTCGCGTCGGAGCGCAGGTTCGGCGACGGCCTGTCTCGCTACGAGCTCGCCGACGACGACGACGATCACCACGATCATCTGATCTGCACGAGCTGCGGCAGCATCACCGAGTTCGAAGAGCCGAAGATCGAGAAGCTGCAGGACGCCGTCGCCGTGCGCCACGGCTTCCGCATCACGTCCCACCGTCACGAGATGTACGGCGTGTGCTCCGCGTGCCAGGCGCGCGAGCGGCGCGCGCAAGGTTCTTGAGCACGCCCTGACGCTCAGCTCTTCCGCGGGTTGCCGCTGGTCGCTTCGCTCATCGCGGCGGCGGTGGCGCCGACCAGCGGCATCACCTTGGCGTAGTCCATCCGCGTCGGACCGAGCACGCCGACGGTTCCTGCGGGCTGTCCGTTCTCGGCGAACGGCGCGACGACCAAGCTGAGCTGACCGCCGGCGATGTCACCCGTCTCGCTGCCGACGAAGACCGTGACCGCGCCCGCGGCGACGGTCTTGTCGAGGAGCGCGACGAGCTCCTCGCGCTCTTCGAGCGCGACGACGAGGTTCTTGAGCCGATCGACGTCGGCGTACTCGGGCAGATCGATGAGGCGGAGCTGCCCTTCGATGAGGACTTCGCTCTTCGCCGCGACGCCGGTGACGGCTTGGTGCGCGAGCGCAAAGGTCTTGCGGCGCAGGGCGTCGACGTTTGCCTTCTCGTCGGCGAGCCGGCGAGCGAAGAGCTCGCGCACCTCGCCCAGCGTTCGCCCCTCGACCACGTCGGCGAGGAGGTTGTGCATCCTCAGGAGCTCGGTCTCGGGAAACACGGCGTCGACCTGGAGGAACCGGTTTTCGACGGCGCCGTCCTGAAAGACGAGGACCGCGAGGATCTGACCTGGCCGTGTCGGGATGAAGCGCAGCTGCTGCAGGGTGCGCGCCTTGATTTGCCGCGCGACGATCGCCGCGCGACCGGAGAGCTCGGAGAGGAGACGGCCGCTCTCGCGCAGCGGATCCTCACCGCGCGCATAAATGTCGGCCACGCGCGTCTTCAGCTCGGCCCGCTCTTGGGGCGATGCGCTACGGGCTTCCATCAGCGTGTCGATGAAGAGCCGGATCGCGCGATCGGTCGGCACGCGGCCCGCCGAGGTGTGCGGCTGCAGGAGAAGTCCGGCTTCTTCCAGATCGCTGAGCACGTTGCGGATCGAAGCCGCAGACAAGTCGAGGCCGTAGCGGCGCGCGAGCGTCCTCGATCCCACGGGCTCGCCGGTCTCGATGTACTCGGTGACGACGGCGAAGAGGATCCGTCGCGCGCGGTGGTTCAACTGCTCCATCGATTCGTGGACGTATTTTCCCGGCATATGCTGCCCCGGTCAATCAGATGGCGGGTCCCATTTCGTGCGTGGCGACGCGTCACGGGCTAAGCTCCGCCGGATGAGGACCCCTTCTACTTTCGCTTTTGGCCTCTTTTTTGTGGCTCTCGCGGCCTGCGGGGACGACGACGGCAGCGGCGGAGCGGGTGGGGCCACCACCACCTCGACGACGACCGGCGCCTCGACCGCGACCACTTCGACCACGGGCTCCACGAGCTCGACGACCACCGGGAGCACGAGCTCGTCCGCGGCGAGCACGACCGCCATGAGCTCGTCGAGCACGGGCATGCAGATGCCGGGCTGTGTCGAGAACGCGGCGGAGTGCATCACCAACGCGATGGATTGCACCTGCAACGGCACGTGCACCGTCTGCGGCAAAGACGAGTGCGCCGACTTCGAGCTCCAGGTGGACTGCATCAACGGCTTCGCCGGAGTTACCTGCACGTGCATGGTCGACGGTCAGCAGGCCGGCAACTGTGACGAGAATTCGGTCATGTGCGGGCTCGAGACGAGCTGCTGCTTCCAGTTCCTCCCCATGCCCTTGTGAGTTTCTCCTGAGCACGCCCGTCCAACCCACGATGCTCCGCTCAGCCGCGGCGTTGGTCCTGGGCGTGCTCCTCGTTCCTGCCGTCACGCTCGCCAAACCCGCGAAGCATCGGCCCAAGAAGCCGCGCACGACCGAGTCCGCCGACTGGGCCAAGACGCCTGCGGCGAAATACGGCGCCTTGAGCAAGGCCAAATGCCTGGCCGAGCTCAAAGGGCGCAAGATCGCCTTCTCGGAAGTGAAGGCGGCGCCAGGGGTCCTCGCGCCCGTTCGGCTGAAAGGTCCGCTCTCCGGGGTCGTTTTCCGCACCGAGCTGCCGGAAGCCGAGCGGCGAACGAGCCCTCATGAAGTCTTCGACTGCCGCCTGGTGCTCGCCCTCCATGACTTCGGGGCGATCTTGAAAGCCAAAGGCGTAGAAGAGGCGATCCTGTTTTCGGCATGGCGGCCTCCGCCGAAGTCGTGGCCGAAGGACAAGCAGGCGACGCGGCACCCGGGAGCGCTCGCCGCAGACGTTCGACGGCTCATCTTCGCGGCGGATGAAGAGCAGCGGCGCGCCGATCTCGTCGTCGAGAGAGACTGGACGCCGAAGCGCGACACACCCCCGTGCTCCGGTGACGTGTCGCCGGAAACCAAAGAGGCCAAGACGCTCCGCAGCATCTTCTGCGAGGCCGACGAAAAACGGCTCTTTACCGTCATGCTCTCGCCCAACTACGACTCCGCGCACGCGAACCACTTTCACCTCGAAGTAACGCCGGGGGTCAAATGGCGGCTGGTCTTGTGAAACCGGAGGGAGCGGAATGAGTCCGAGAGCTGCTCCTGCTGGCGACCGGAAACGTCGCGCGGCTATCGTAACGGCCGTGTCACGCCTCCCTCGTGCGCTCCTCGTCGTCTGGATCATGGCCTTCGCGGTCGCTGCCAGCGGTTGCGGCGCGATCTTGAACAACGACCCGAACCTCAGGTGGTGGGCCTTCAAGACGTTCGGCGCGCAGCGCGTCTGCCCCGAGATGCTCAAAGCGAGCGTCCCGCTCCGCTTCCAAGAGGGTCAGCCGATCACGGGCCGGTACTTCCCGACCTCGTGCACGCACAGCATCAACGATCAGAACCGCTCGATCCTCGTGAACGTGAGCGGCACCGGCTACGCATACATGCCGACCGTCAAGCGCGTCGGCTTCAACCTGAGCGTGTCGGTCGAGTACGCGTTCGACTACCGCTTCGAAGACGACGGCGTCTGGGCTTGGGGCAAGCTCACACGCGTCGCGGCGGGCCCCGACTTTCGGATCATTTCGGTCGAGAACAAGATCGCCGACATCGCGACGGTGCTGACCCCCGCGGGCCCGGCGGCGAACAGCGTCGGCGGTCAGGTCGTCACCGGCTTCTTGCAGCGCGGCTTCACGGTCATCGAGAACGACGACGGGAGCAAAGAGTTCTCGCTCGGCATCCTTCCGCCGGGCAGGCATCCGCTGCGACCGATCGAGGTCGACACCGACGACGAGGCGCTCACCTTCGCCAACGAGACGACGCAGATCGCGGCCGGGCAACGCGACTTCCTCGGCCCGTTCGAGGTCGCGGACGACGATCAGGCGATCCAGCTCAAGGGCTCGCTCACCGGCAACGCGGTCGAGCTCATGGTCTACCACAAGGCTGCTGCCGACTCGTGGCGTGAAGCCTGGCAACAGGGCGGCGGCGTCGCACCGGTCTCGATGCCGATCACCACCGCGCCGATCCAGCCGGGCCCGTTCAGCAAGCGGTTCAAGCTGCGCCCCGGCGTCTACTACGTTGTCGTCGACAACACGGCGAGCGCCGGGCAGGTGAGCCCGCCCGTCGGCCTCATCAACATCGTCGATCCCGTCTCCCAGCTCACCTACGTCGCCCAGTTGATCGAGCCGTGACGTTGTTCCGAGACTGGAAGGTCTCGCTGGCTCGTAGGTTGATTCCTGTGGATTCACCCCCCCGGCCCCCCTCACTTCGTGAGGGGGGAGCAGGCCGTCGGAGACGTACGAGGTAGGCCATGTTCGAGAAGCTGGGGTCGCTCGTGCGCGGTTTCTTTGGGCCCGAGAAGAAGGCGGGTCCGGACCGCGCGGTGAAGGAGCTGCTCCTTCGGGCGATGGGCGACGGCGAAAAGGTCGATCGCCTCATCGCGTTCGAGCAGAAGAGGGCGCCCGGCATTTCCCGCGCCGAAGCAGCGCGCCGCGCGAACGAGCGCTGGGCGCGCGACCGCTGAGCCGGGCTCAGCGCTGTCGGAGCGACGCCAGGACCCGCTCGAAATCCTCGGGCGGGGGCGCCTCGAAGCGAACGCGCTCCTCGGTCGTGGGATGCTCGAACGCGAGCATGCGCGCGTGCAGCATGAGCCGCGGAGCGTCGATGCGATCGCCCCGGAAACCCCGGATGTAGACGCGCTCGCCGGCGAGGGGATGGCCCGCCTCGCTGAGGTGAATGCGGATCTGGTGCGTGCGGCCTGTCTCGAGCCGGCACTCGACGAGCGTCGCGCCACGAAGGCTCTCGAGCGGCGTCACGTGCGTGATCGCGAGCTGCCCCTCTTTCTGCCCCGGCTTCGCGCTCCCGCGGATGCCATCGCCCCGATCCTCGACGAGGTAGGAGCGGAGCGTCCGCTTCTTGTCGAGCCGCCCGTGCACGATCGCGACGTAGCGCCGCTCGGTCGTGTGATGACGAAACTGGTTGGCCAGGTGCTTCTTGGCAGCCACGCTGCGCGTGAAGACCAGGACGCCGCTCGTGTCCTTGTCGAGCCGATGAACGACGCCGAGGGGCGCGCGCCCTCCGCGCGGCGAACGAGCGAGGACGTCTCGAACGAGCGCATCGAGCGTGGCTCGTTCCTGCGCCGGATCCTCGTCGCCGAAGGGGACAGTCGAGATCCCGGCCGGCTTGTTCACGACGACGACGGCGGCATCCGACATCAGGATCCGGTCTTGGGCGAACGCGTCTCGCCGCGCGATGTGCGGCCGGGGAGCGTTCGGGCGGATCTCCAAGGTGTCGCCCTTGCCGACCAGCCCCTGGGGATCGGTGATCGCGGTCCCTTCGCGAAAGAGCTTCCCGGAGCGAATCGCATCGCGGGCCGCGTTCCAGCTCAGCCCGAAGAGCTCGCGAACCACCCGATCGAGCGGCTTCGCATGCAGCGCCGCCGGCACCACGACCGGCTTGTGGCCCCCCTCGCCGCGCGAGGGGGGTTTGGGGGGTGAAACGGCAGCCAAGACGGTTTCCCGTTGGCAGATCGCCGAAGTCTCGGCAATCCGTTACGACACGCTTGTTGGCTAACCCGTTATGTTGACAGGCGGCGCCCCGGGACCGGATGATTCCGTGACCCGGCTCACCAGCCCCCAAGGAGATGCCCCACGTGGCTACGACCATCTTGGCCGTCGACGACAGCGCGACCATGCGAAAGATCCTCGAGATCACCTTCGCTGGTACCGATTTCCAGGTAACGGTCGTCGATAACGGGAACGACGCGCTCGCAAGGCTTCGCGCCGGCGGCGTCGGGCTCGTGATCTGCGACAACTCGCTCGACTCCGACGGGTACGAGGTCGCTCGCCAGCTGCGCGCCAGCGCCCCTGGGGTCCCGCTCCTGTTCTTGTCGTCTCGACAGAACCCCTACGACGCCGGCAGGGGACAGGGCGCGGGCGTGACCGACAACATCGACAAGCCGTTCGACACGCAGCAGCTGATCGACCGCGCCACCAAGCTCATCCAGGGCGGTGCAGGCGCCGGCGCAGCCCCTCCCGTCGCTGCGGCCGCGGCCCCTGCGCCGGCTCCGGCTCCCGCAGCCGCGGCTGCTCCGCAGAAGCAGCGGACGATGATGTACGGCGGCGCCCCGGCGCAGCCGGCCCAGCCCGCCCAGCCCGCGCGCGCAGCAGGTTTCGGTGCAGGTGGCCTCGGCTCCAAGCCCGCGTCCCCCGCCCCGGCCCCTGCCGCTCCGAAGCCGGCCCCGGCTCCTGCCCCCGCGGCTCGTCAGGCTGCCCCGGTCGCAGCTGCCGCCGCGAGCGCGATCGCCGCGGGCAACGGCCAGCTCGCCGCAAAGATGGGCGAGCTGGGTCTCACGCCGCAGCAGGCCGATGCGGTCCTCGCGCTCTCGCGCGACATCGTCGAGCGCGTCGTCTGGGAGGTCGTTCCCGTCCTCGCAGAGACCCTGATTCGCGAAGAGATTTCCCGGCTCACGAAGTAGTCGCAGCTGGGGGGGTAGCGCGGTAAGAGGGACGTCGCTGTCCGGCAAGGCCGGGACGGGCGTCCCTCTTTCTATGAGCACCGAGCTATCGAAGGGCTACGAGCCGCGCGAGGTCGAGGCGTTCTGGTCGAAGAAGTGGATCGAGCTCGGCGTCTTCGCCGCCTCGGCCGCGCTTCCTGATCCTCGGCCTCGATACGTTCTGCCCATGCCGCCCCCGAACGTCACGGGGTCGCTCCACATGGGCCACGCCCTCACGAACACGCTCGAAGACATCCTGGTTCGGTACCACCGCATGGCGGGCTTCTGCACGCTGTGGCAGCCGGGCATCGATCACGCGGGCATCGCGACGCAGACGGTGGTCGAGCGCCAGCTCAAGCGCGAGGGCAAGTCGCGCCACGATCTCGGACGCGAAGCGTTCCTCGAGCGCGTCTGGACGTGGAAGGGCGAGAGCGGCGGTCGCATCGCCTTGCAGCAGCGTGAGCTCGGCGTCTCGGCCGACTGGCCGCGCTCCAAGTTCACGATGGATCCCGAGCTCTCGGTGGCGGTGCGCGAAGCGTTCGTGCGCCTCTACGAAGAGGGGCTCATCTACCGCGACACGCGGCTCGTGCATTGGGACTGCGAAGCGCAGACGGTGCTCTCGAACCTCGAGGTGGAGAACGAGCCCGCGAAGGGCGAGCTCTTCGAGTTCGCCTACCCGGTGATCGATCCGGCGCCCGGCTCACCCGCAGAGCTGGTCGTGGCGACGACGCGCCCGGAGACGATGCTCGGCGACACCGCCGTGGCCGTTCACCCCGACGACGACCGCTACAAGCCGCTCCACGGCAAATTCCTCCAGCATCCGTTCGTGGATCGAAAGATCCCGGTCATCACCGACGCGCAGCTCGTCGACAAGGACTTCGGGACCGGCGCGGTGAAGGTGACGCCGGCGCACGACCCCAACGACTACGAGATCGGGCGGCGGCACGAGCTGGAGCAGATCAACATCCTCACCCCCGACGGGAAGATGAACGAGCTCTGCGCCCAGTTCGCCGGGCTCGATCGCTTCGTCGCCCGCAAGCAGGTGAAGAAGGCCCTCGACGAGAAGGGCCTCGCCCGGGGCGCCAAGCCGCACGACCTCGTGCTCCCGAAGAGCGAGCGCAGCGGCTCGATCGTCGAGCCGATGATCTCGACGCAGTGGTTCGTGAAGATGCAGCCGCTCGCCGAGCCGGCGATCGCCGCCGTGGCAAATGGCGAAACCGTCATTGTCCCCGACGAGTGGGCGAAGACCTACGACCACTTCCTCACCAACATCCTCGACTGGTGCATCTCGCGCCAGCTCTGGTGG
>JBGTSH010000073.1:0-35587 GCA_041940405.1 Polyangiaceae bacterium | reverse complement strand
GGGGGTTTTGCGTTGGGGGTGCTCAGTCCGACTGGTGCTCGTACGCGGGCTCGGCGCCGAAGGCGCGCTCGAGCGACGCCCGATGCCGGCCCAGGACGCGGCTGAACTCGCTCACCTGGGTCGGGAAGCTGTTCGGATCCACGGTCGACGTAGGGCTGAAGAGTGAGAGGTAGACGACGTCGTCGAAGACGCTGAGGCGATAGAGGCCCGCGCTCTCGTCGTTCTGCGTGAGGAGGTGCCGGTAGATGTGCTCGGCGCGGTCGTTGGGGAGGAAGACGACCGGCGCACGCAAAACGAGGTGATCGCCGGCCTCGTCGGTCGTGAGATCGAGCTGCGTGCGATCGTCTTGTCCCTCCAGGGCCGGGCTGAAGCGCCAGGTACGCGCTCCGACGCGCGCACGGTTCGCAGGTATGCCCATCGAGGCGAGCGCGGCCTTGACCGCGAAGAGGCCCTTGAGCGCAGGGACGCGCGTGCTTTCGGGCTCTTCGCGCGACCAGCGGTGCGGCAAGAGGATGCCGCACTCGAGGCAACGATCCATGTCGGGCTCGAAGATCGTGTCGCACCGGGCGCACCCGTATTCGGGGACGAGCTCGAGCACCTCGTTCGGCGGACCGTCTGCGGCGCCGAGGCCGCCCTCGAACGCAGCGTTCGGAAGGACGAGGCCGCCGATCCACCGGTACCCGTTGCGATCGCCGTGGCTGCGCGCGCGCCGCGGCCGAACCAGGACGCCGAGCGAGCGACCCTCGAAGTCGAGAAGCGGCGAGCCACGCAGATCGTCGTCGATCGGACCGGCGACGAGGAGATGATTGAAGCCCTCGAGAACCCGCGAGGTCGACACGATGTGGGTCTCGACCAGGTGCGGCTCGGCGCCGACCCGTCCGATCACGATGGCGCCGTCGCCGAGCCGCGGCTCCGCGCCGCTCTCGATCGGGGGAAGCCCGACAGCCTCCATCGGCATGAGCAAGGCCACGTCGAGCGCCACGTTCACCCGCACGACCGCGGCGGCGGCCGTGCCACCGTCATCGAGGACGAGCTGAACCTCACGCTCGTAACCGACGACGTCGAGGCTGGTGACGACGAGACCGTTCGGGAGCGCGCAGTAGCCCGAGCCGCGTCCGGTGGGCGAGACGATCCCGACGACCGACGAGCGCACGCGCGCGGCGACGTTCGCAGGTCCGCTCACGCTCGCACCTCGTCCTTCGGTGTCATGCCATCATCCTGGTGAGCGCGGTCATCATCAGCTCTACCGCGGCCTGTCTCGCGCCTTCTTTTTGCGCATGAGCGACGATCCCGCGCAGGCGCTCTTGCGTCGGCCCGGGCAGCTTGGTCCGGACCAAGAGCTCGGAGAGCGCGCCGAGCGCGAGGAAGTGTCGCAGCTCCAGATCTTGCGGCGCTTGATCGATCTCCGCGACGTAGCGAGCGAGGTGCTGCTTCGCGTCTTGTGCGGTCGTGATCGGGCTTATCGGGACCGCGTTCGGCACCGGATCGCATTCCCCTCTTTGCGCCGCGATACGAGACATGAGCTCGAACGCGGGCGAGGGCGGCGGGATGGCCATCGCGCCACGCCGGACCCCGGGCGCCGTGATGTAGATCTCTTTTGTCGCATCGAGGGTGCCCTGGAAGAGCGTGGCGACTGCGTTCGGGACGAGCTTGTCATGTTCGAGCACCGCTCGGTACACGGTCGCCCGGATCAAGAGGCACATCGTCGCGGGTTGATCGGCGAAGCTGAGCACCGCCCCGAGCGTCTGCGCTTTGTGGAGCAGCTCGCACAGCCCGGCGCCGGGACCTGTCACCTTCGGCGGCGGTTGCTTGGCATCGGTGATGAAGGTGTCGGCGAGAGGATCCGCGGGCGCCACAGCCGACGGCATCGTGCCCGGCGTTGCTTCGCTCACGAGCGTGCGCTCGGGCGCGGGGCGCGACGCGGCCGGGGCGGGCGGCGGCCCCGGGCGCTGCAGCGGGATCGGTCGCGTCGACGGAGCCGGCGGGACGAGGTTGGGGTTGCGCGCGGCCGCGGCGGTCATCGCCGGCACGCCCTGCACCGGCGTGAGCGCGCTCGGCCCCGGCGGCGGCCTGAGCGGGGCGGGGCCTTGCAGGCCGCCGGGCGCGGGCGATCGCATGCGCGGGCGCTGTTCGATGCGCGCGGGCGTCGGCACCTTGGATCGCTGCGGCGCGGGCATCTGCAGCCCGCCAGGAGGCAGAAGCACCGCCGGGATCCCCTCCGCGCCGACGAAGCGCGCTGCCGGCATCTCGATGGCCGGCGTTTGCTTGAACGCATTTTCGTCCGATCCCTCGACGAGAGGTGGGATCGAATCGAGCAGTGCCTTCTTTCCTCGCGGTGCGCCGGCGGGTGCCGCGCCGCCTTGCTCCTGCAGCGCGGTCCCCCTCGGCAGCGCGTCGATCGTGAGATCCATGTGCCCTTGCGCTCCGATCGCGCGCGCCTGGAGCACGCCGACGAGGAGCCGCGCACCGTCCGAGGCAGCGTTGGTGACGGCTTCGATCGCGGCACACGCGTAGCTCGGTGAGAGCTCGGCGAGCGTTCCCACGAAGCGCGCCAGGACCAAGTCGCCGCGAACCGAGAACCGGATCGGGACCGCGTCGCGATCCGAGAGCTCGAGGAGCATGCGGAGCGCGGGCACGTACTGCGTGGCCGGAAGCCTGACGACCGGTGACTCGAAGACGATCTGTCCGTCCGAGCGCCGCGCCCGCGCGAAGATGGCGATCCCGCGCAAGACGCCCTTGTAGATCGGCCCCTCGTGCGTCACCTGCATCGTGAGGTCGGTCGCGCCCGACGCGCCCAGGCATTGGGAGACGAGCCGGCCCGCATCGCCCGCGCGCCACGCATCGAAGCCGAGCTCGAGCTCGGGACGTGTGGGATCAGGTGCGTGCGCGCTACCCGATGCTGGGTCGCCGTCCGCGAGGTTCAGCGGGCTCGCGCCACCGCCGCACGCAGAGCACGAGGTCCCTTCCATAGGAAGGCCGCACGACGTGCAGTGCTGGGCGGGACCCGACACGGGCCAGCAGCGTATTGTAGGTCAGGGGAGGATCGCCAGGGGATGTGCGGGCGATCAGATCATCGTGTTGACGCGTGAGAAGGTCCGGCCGGAATTACCTTGGTCGGCCTTCTTCGCCCGGCCGGCCACCAGGAAGAGCGCGACGACGGCGGCGCTCGTGACCAGCGTGGTCAGCGCGACGGCTCGCTCGGCAACTGGCAGGAGCGGATAGCGTGCAAGGAGCGCCGCGAGCCCGAGCGCCGCGACGGCGAGGGGCAGGAGCGCGCGGTACCCCGCCTTCATCAGCGCCATCACCGAGAGGCGCGGCAGCGCGGCGCGGAGCGCGAGCACCGTGAGGGCGAGCAGCCAGCATTTGCCGAGGAAGAGTGCGATCGCCAGCGCGATCAGCCGCCCATCCTGCGCGTGCTCGTGCACGCTGAAGCCGGGCACGTACCAGCCGCCGAGGAACGCCACCGCGCCGATGGCGCACATGACGAGCACGTTGCTCCACTCTGCGAAGGAGAACGCGCCCCGCCGAAGAGATGGAGCCTTCAGCTGCCCTTTCTGCTCGCGGGCCGGCCCGCCGTCGACGAGCACCGCGAGGAAGAAGCAAGCGAAGAGCGCGAAGAGCAGCGGGCTCTTCACGGCATTCCAGTACCAGGGCCAGCCGCCCGTCTCGAGCAGGGTGCCGCGCGAGCCGACCTGCGCGGCGGCGATGTCGCTCGCTCGCACCGAGCCCGCGGCAACGACGACGGCGCCGAGCGCACACGCGGCCGGGAGCTCGCATACGAGGACGCCGATCATCGCGCGGAGGCGGCCGCGAAGCCCCGGTCCGCTCTCGCTCCAGCCGCCGGTGACCAGGCCCATCGTCGCGAACGACGTGAGCGACACCAGGTAGAGAAGCGTCAGATCGACCTCGCGAAGGCCGCGAAGCTCGAAGTACGGAAGGATGGCAAAGGTCAGCGTCGCGCCCGACAGCACGAGGATCGGCGCCACCGCCGCCAGCGTCGACCGCGCCGTGGCACCCTCGGCGCGAGTCGCTTGCCGAAGCAGGCCGACCACCAACCCGCCCTGCGCCGCGCGCGCGCTCGCTGCACGCTCGAGCCGATGCACGAGCCAGGTCACGAAGGAGGCCGCGCGGGTTCCGAGGAGGAGCAAGAGAGCGAGCAGACCCCCGGCCACTGCCGCTGCGTCGACGAGATCGCGCGAGCTCGTGCCGCGGAAGCCGGAGACGTCGAACGTCACGTCGCGGCGTTCTTCGCCACGCAGGACCGTCGCCACGACGCGCTCCTCCCGACCGCTCGGGACTGCGTCGCCGGGCGAGAGCACGGTCACCCCCGCAAAGATGACAATAATGTCATTCTTTTCGAGCCCCGCGCGCGCAGCCGGGCTGCCCGGCCTCACCGACGCGACGGTCATCCCGCCTCGATCCGCGCCGGCGAGATCGAGCCCGAGAAAGGCGTGCGCTTCGCGTGCTGCTCGCTCTCGTTCCTCCAAGACCGGACGCCGCGGTGCTCGCGGCTCGATCTCGAGGACCGTGGTTCCCTTGAGCACGCCGTGAACGGGAAGGCTGCTCGAAGCGCCGGGCAACCAGACCTCGACGGTTCCGCGGAAGGTCGTGTGGAGCGCCTCGTCGCCGTGTCCGGTGAAGCGGTCGAGGAGATCGTCGGTGAGCTCGAACGCAACGCGATCGCGCTCGAGCCGAGCGTCTTCCACCTCGATGCGGCGACCTCGAAGCGCCGGCTCGCCGGGCCGATGGAAGTCACCGATGAAGACGACGCGCGCCGATCCCACGTCGCCGACGGGCAGCCCGACGCCTCGAACCTCGACCATGTCGCCGACGCCCACCCGATCCGGAGCGAGCTCGGTGAGCGCGATCAGCTCGGGGATCGCCCGCTCGGACGCGCAGCCGAAGAGGCAGAGCGACAGCACGAGACAAAGGCACAGGAGCCCTCGAAGCCGCGCAGGCATTGCTCGTGGCTATAGCGAAAGCCGCTAGATCAGGGCGAATTCTCGGGGCCGCCTTTTCATGAGGGTGGGAAGGTGCTCCAATCCGAGCTACCCAAAGAGGACGGATGGAAACCAACAAGGAGCCCGCCTCCTCGAGCCCCGGGCCGCGCCGCGTCATCAAGCGCTATTCGAACAGGAAGCTCTACGACACGCGCGACAGCCGCTACGTAACGCTCCAGCAGATCGGGGAAATGGTCCGCGCCGGCGAAGAGGTGCAGATCATCGACAACAAGACCAAAGAGGACAAAACCGAGGTCACCCTCGCGCTCATCCTCTCGGAAGGTCTGAAGAGCGAGCCGCGCAGCGTCCCGCTCGCCACCCTGCGCGACCTCATCCAGGAGCGCGGCGAGAAGCTCTGGTCCCAGCTTCGTGAGGGGCCCATCGGCCGCCTGATCCCCGGTCCCGGCCAGGGCGGGGAAACCCCCGAGACGCCGGTCGAGGAGCCCGTCAAAGCCGAAGAGCCGAAGAAGACCGACGACAAGAAGACCGAGGACAAGCCCGGCAGGCTGAGCGAGCTGATGCAGAGCTCGCTTTCGCCCTTCGACGAGCGAATCCGGGCCATCGTCCCCTCGGCAAGGCCCTTCGCCGAGCTTCAGGAGCAGGTCGTCCGGCTGACCCAACGGGTCGAGGAGCTCGAGCGGGCCCTCGCTGAGCAAAAGAACAGCAAGCGCTGACTCGCCCGCGACTTCCGTTGTCGCTTTGCCAATTTGGCGCCGCTCCACTCATTGCGGAGAGCGGGAATGGGACGCAGCTTGGGGTGTTGAAAGCACCAGCCATGGCGTTCTTCTTTTTCAAACGGCCGGCCAGCGTCGAGCAAGAGGCTCCGCGGTCCGGGACCACCACCGACCCATTCACGGTGGAGCTGCTAGGCCACCTCGACACCCTCTACTCGGTGGCCTCGCGGATGACGCGCGGCTCGTCCGAGGCCGAAGACCTGGTCCAGGACACCGTGGTCAAGGCCATGCGGGCGAAAGATCAGTTCGAGCCCGGGACGAACCTGAAAGCGTGGCTCCTTCGGATTCTGACCAACACGTTCATCAACCGCTACCGCCGGGGCGGCATCGAGCGCGACCTGTTCGACGGTCCCGACGCCGAGCCGCTGAGCGACGGCTGGATCTCGGCGAGCACGATGCGGACGATGCGCGACCCCGAGACGCAGGCGCTCCGCCCGATCGTCGAGGCCGAGCTGACCAGGGCGCTCGATGAGCTCCCCCCCGAGTTCCGTCTCGCGGTCATTCTGTCCGACGTCGAAGAACTGTCGTACAAAGAGATCGCGGAGGTAATGGGTTGCCCCATCGGGACAGTGATGTCGAGGCTGCACCGAGGTCGCAAGATCCTGCAGACCCGCCTGAGAGATCACGCGAGAGCGATGGGGATCGTGGACGACGAGCCGGCACCGGAGGCGAAGGCGCCGACGGATCTGGCCGAGTACAAGAGGCGACGCGCGGCAGTATGAACGCGACAGCAGCCAAAGAATCACCGGCGTGTAGCTCGCGGAGCGTGATGCTCTACGCCGACGGCGAGACCGACCAGGCGACCATCCTCCGGATCGAGACGCACCTCCTCGGTTGCCAGAAGTGCCGCGACGAGCTCGATCTCGTCCGCGCAATGCGCGCCAGCGTGCGTCGCTCGGTGATGCAACGCGCTCCGGGCGGGCTCGAGGCAAAGCTCCGCGCGGCGCTCGCTGCCGAGCAAGCCAGCGAGACCCCGATCGCCGTCGGCATCTCGAGCGACGGTCGCTGGGTTTCGATGAACCGCAGTGTTCATGGGCAGAGCGCCGACGGGCGAAGCGTCGAAGCTCGCCCGGCCGAGAAGACCGAGCGCTCGCGGCAATGGGTCGCGGCCGCGATGGCCATGGCCGCCTGCTTCGTGCTCGTCGTCGTCGTCATGCAGGTCGAGCGTCAAGAGAGCCCGGTCCTCAAGATGGCGACCATCGCGACCTCGTTGCCGATCCAGGCCTCGTCGGCGGCGGCGGCGAACGACGAGTCGCCGAACTTCGACGTGCTGCTCGACAAGCTCGTCGCGCTCCACGCGAACCCGCTTCCGCCCGAAGAACGAAACCCCGAGCATCTCGCTCGCCTCGAGCCGTACGTCGGTGTGCCGGTCAAGCGCCCGGCGCTCACGATGCTGCGCGACTTCGAGCGCGGAGCGAAGTTCGACGGTGCCCGGCTCCACCCGCTGCGCGACTCGCGCAGCTGCGCGGCGCTGCAGTACAACATGCAAGGTCACCGCGTGACGGTCTACATGTTCGATCCGCGCGTCATGTCGATGGCTCGCACGCGGCTCACGCAGAAGATCATCCGCGAGAACCCGGTCTACTTCGGTAAATTGCGCGGCTTCTCTGTCGCTGCGGCAGAGAAGAAGGGCGTCGGGTATGCCCTCGCTTCGGACCTCGACGAGGACAAGAGCCTGCAGATGGTCGCCTCGTTCTGAGACCGAGCCGTCCCCCCACGAGCGGCGTGCGTTCCGCCGGCGCCATCCGTCAAGCCGTTCGGGAGGTGCGCGGAGCATCCCCGCGCGGTTTGTATCGGATGTGACGCGAAGAACCGCGTGGTAGCGGTCGGCCATGGCCGACCTCCCTGCTTGGGTGCTGCTCTCGCTGCGCGAGCCCTTGACGAACGAGAGCTTCGTCGAGCGTGCGGCCGCGCTAGGCGTCGCGGCGTCCTCGACAGGTGACGGCATTCAGCTTCCGGGTGGCTTCCTGGCGAACATCGAGGGACCTTTCGAGCCGCAGCTACTCGACGACAGCACGGCCACAGCGCGATTCGAGCTCGGTCCTGCGACACTGGCGATCAGCGGTGGCACGAACGACCTCGAGCGAGAGGCACACCAACAGCCCGAAGCGGTGCGTGCCATGTCCCGCGACATCGCCGCACAGCTCGCCGCCGTGACCGGGCAAGACGCCAAGCGGATCGAGTCCGCGGCGAGTCGCAAGGTCTCGGCATTGACACGGCTTTCGCATTCGCTCGCCCCGCTGGCGACCGCGGTGATCTTGCCGAAGGCCAACCACCTCGCGATGGGTGCCCAGGAGTTCATCGGCCGCTCTGCGGAGTTTCTCGAGAGCGACGGGTACCACTTTCCCCTCTGGACCGCGTTGAAGGTGTACGACGAGCCCGGCTGCCGGCTGCTCACGTCGGTGGGAATGTGGATCTTCGCGCTGCCTGACCTCGTCATGCCGCTCCCGGAGGGCATGGAACCCTCCGCTCGCATGGAACTGATGGGCGCCCTCATGCGCGAGATGGTGGCCGAAGGAATTTGGTTCCGCGAAGGGCAAGAGATCGAATCCTTTCGGTTCCGGAGCGCCGAGGAAGCCGTTTTTGCCGCCGAAACAGACGTGCATAAACTGCCGTTCATCAAACGTGCCTATGACAAATTTGTCAGATTGCGCGCGCTCATGGGCCTCTTCGGGCCGCACACGCTCCATCGGATTCCGATTCCCCTTCGCGAGATCGTCACCGAGCACTTCATGCGGCCGGCCGGAGGCAGCACGGCCGTGACCAACGGGGTGTCGGACTTCGTGCAGCCCGGGTCCTCCCCCGAGGACGAAAACGAGCGTGTCGAGCTCTATCTGAGCTGCCCGCATCTCGGCCCCTGGGCGACCGGGTGGCTTGGATGGGCAGCGTCAGGTTTTCTGGAGCACGCCGCCTCACGACCGATCCGTCCCTTCGATCGCCTCACGCTGGACGAGCCCGTAAGCGGCATCGCAGCGGTCATCGTCGCACCGCACGGCCAAATCGACGGACGGACGCCTCAGGATCCCATGGTGCGCCTTTGGAGGCTCGTGCCGATCACGGCCGAGGAGCTCCAGACCTTCAGGAAGGAACCCGGGTTGCAGATGGACTGGGTGATCGAGCGGGCCCAGCGACGCGAGCTCGGGGAGATCGAGCGGCGGTGGGCGCCTCCTTCATTCTGACGACCTCGTCGGGATGGAGGAGAAACCGTCGGGCTCGGCAGCCGTACAATGCGGGATGCGGCCAGCCATCGCCCTCCTCCTCCTTCTCGCCGCCTGCCGCGAGAACGACGATCCCGAAGGCGCCGGTGAATTGCTGGATCAGGTCCAGGCCGACGAGTACCGGAGCTGGCAGCGCGCACCCGGATACGAGTCGCGCGTCGCCTCCAACGCCCCGCACGGCGACGCCGTGGAGATCTTCGTGAACGACGTCGTCGCCGGTGTGCTCGCCGAGGGCTCCGGCCCCACACAGTGGCCGGTCGGATCGATCATCGTCAAGGACGGCTACACCGAGGCGGGCGAGCTCGACCTGATCGCCATCATGGAGAAGCGCGAGAGCGGCTGGTACTGGGCCGAATACTCGGAAGACGGCACGGCGCTCTACTCGGGTGCGCCCTCGATCTGCACGGATTGCCACGCATCCGGGAGCGATTTCGTGCGGGCCTTTCCTCTCCCCTGAGCCTGCGGCGCCGCCCGAGGGTTGAGGAAAGTTGCCGTTCCTCGCCGGCCTTGCGATCCTTGCCTCGATGCGGACGCTTCGGCTTTGCGCGCTGATGGCGGCTTTCCTGCTGACCGCGGCCTGCGGCGGGAGCCGGGACAACCCCGACAACACCGCGTGGGAGAGCCGCAAGGGCTTTCACAGCATGGGCACCGACGAGAGCGGTGAAATCGACACCGGCGGGTCGAGGTCGCTGCTCCACGGGACGATGCAAGGCTGGGTCGGTGTCCGCCACGATCTCGTGCTGTCGCCGAGCAAGAAGCCCGACGCGAGCTGCGCGTGCCTCGGGGTGTCGGTGGGCGGGCCGGACGACGAGACCTTCGAGTGGCGCGGCGAGCGCCCGGACGTGAACCCGAGCTTCGTCGCCGTCGCGATCACCGCTGCGGTCGCCGAGTGCCCCGGCGGGCCTCAGAACCCTTCGGATCGTCGCGCCAGCATCTCGGCCGTCGACCGCAAAGGCAAAGACGTCTTCATCGAGATCGAGGATCTGCCCGCCGATCGCCCGATAGCGAGCGGCGCGATCCTGCATCCCCTCGAGCCTGGCGGGCACGTCTACATCCGCCCGCGCAACAAGAAGGTCCCGTACGGCAAGATCAGCGGCAAAGAGCTCTGCCGCGTGAAGTAGGCCGCATTTTTCGTATCCTTCGGGCGTGGGCAGCCTCACGGGCAGCGACTCGATCGAAGCGCAGGTGCTCTCACGCGCGACGGCGGTCGTTCCCACGCGCGTCGTGGCGATCGACGACGAATCGTTCGCGGACGCCGTTCCGGACGGCGCGCTTGTCGCCGTTCGTACCGCGGCGCCCCGTGAGCCACCGTTCTTTGCCGTCCTCGCCGTCGGCGCCGCCGACGCCGCCCTCGCGCGTGCAGCAGGAGGGCTCTTCGCCGAAGCCGTCCTCGGCATGTCGCCTTCGCGCTTTCTCGCGACCATCGCGAAGGACGCGGGCGCCGCAGACGTCGAGCGTTCGCTCTCCCAGCTCGCGGCCGCCGGGCCGATCGGGCCGCTCCCGCCTCCGCAGGATCGCATCTCCTTCCTCATCCTGCGCGCCCGCACGCGCTCGAGGGGCGGAACCGTGCTCGTGCAGACGCTCGACCCCGGCGCGCGCTTCGGGCACCTGGTCACGCGCGATCTTCGTACGGGTCAGGGTCCACCTCGAGGGCAGCTCGACGCATCTCCGCGAGCGCTCGTCGAGCCGATCGGATCGCTCGCCCCGCTCGCCGAGATCGCCGAGCTCTCGGCGAAGGATCGCGGCGTTCTCGAGGAGCTCGCTGCCGCCGTCGAGGCCGATCTCAAGCAGCCGGCACGCATCGCCTTCGAGCTCGGATCCCAGGGGCCCAAGCTCGTCGCGGTCACACCGCTCCGGCACTCGGGTCGAGCGGCGCTCGCCCTCGCGGTAGCGCTCTTCGAAAGCGGCAGGCTCGATGCCGCGGCCGCGCTCCAGGCGGTGCGGCCTGCCGACGTTCTGTCGTCGCTCGAGGTCCACTTGCATCCCGAGCCCGCACAGATCGTGGGACGTGGCGTCGCGGCCGGGGGTGGCGTCGCGGTCGGGCACGCCTTCTTCTCACCCGGCCGCGCAGCGGCGTATGCGCTCGCGGGCCCGGGCGCACCGATCCTGATCGTCGAGGAGCTCGTCGCCGAGGACTCCCCGGTGCTCGCGCTGTCTCGCGGCGTCGTGACCGTTCGAGGAGGAATCACCGGCGAGGCGGCGATCATGGCGCGCGCGCTCGCGATCCCTTGCGTCGCGAGCGGTCCTTCGCTCACCCTCGCCGGCGGCGCCGCCGTCTCCGCCTCCGGCATCAGGATCGAGGAGGGCGACGCGGTCGCGATCGACGGCAGCACCGGGATGATCGTGCGCGGCGCGTGCCGTCGCACCTGTGACGTTCCCGCCGACGTCCATGCGGTCCTCGCCTGGACGAAGGGCACACCCCTGCCGCTCATCGCCGGCGTCGTAGAGAGCGAACATGACGCTCGCCTCGCGCTCGAGCTGGGCGCCGACGCGCTCGCGGTCCTCGCGGCCGAAGGCGTCGCGAAGGAGGACGCCGACCGCGCGCGGATCGTCGCGAGCATCGTTGGAATGGCGGGCACGCGCCCCGTGTTCGTGACTCCGAACGCTGCGTTTCCGGGACTTGCAGGCTTGACCGTCCTCGGAAGCCGGGGAGCCCCCGTCCTCTGGGCCGGGCGCAACACCGATCCGGAGCCGGATGAGCCGTTCCTGGCCTGGACCGCGGCGCCGGCGGACGGCCGTGTGGTCGCGTCGGTCGTCAAGGGCGAAGGGTGCGGCCTCGCTTGCCCGCCCGAGCAGGTTCCGGCGGCTCGGGTAGCGCTGGCGCGCGCGTCCCAATCGCCCGTCGGGTGATCGCGAGCCGCTGAGCTTTACAGACCCTATCCGAGCAGGGAGACTACGGGCATGGGCATCTTCGACCGCATGGGGAAGGTCATCTCCAGCAACGTCAACGCGCTGCTCGACAAGGCAGAGGACCCTGGGAAGTCGGTCGACCTCTTGGTCGACGAAATGAAGGAACAGATCAAGAACGCCCGCAAAGAGCTGGTCGACGGCCTCGCCGCAGAGAAGGTGCTCCGCAAGAAGGTCGAGGAGGCGGACGCCGAGGTCGAAAAATGGGACCGCCGCGCCGAGCTCGCGCTCCGCGCCGAAGACGAGAAGCTCGCTCGTGAAGCCCTCATGCAGAAGAAGCGCGTCGTCTCCGAGCGCGACCGCGCCGAAGCGCTCCGCGCAGAGCAACGCGCCGCGGTCCTCAACATGAAGGCCGAGCTCGAGCGCATGGAGACCAAGCAAAAAGAGTACGAGGTCCGCAAGAACACGATCGCGACCCAGCTGAAGCACGCGCGCTCCGGCGGCGGCGCCGAGGGTCTCGGCGCGAAGCCGGGCGGCTCGGCGTTCGAAGAGTTCCGCCGGATGGAGGACAAGATCGAGCATCACGCGCAAGAGGTCGCGGCTCACCGCGAGGTAGAGGACGCGCTCGGCGGCGGGATGAACGAGATGGAGCTCGAGGGGAAGTTCCGGCAGCTCGAAGGAAGGGGCAACCTCGCTCAAGAGGGCTCGAGCACCCCGGACATCGACGACGAGATCGCGAAGCTAAAAAAGAAGATACGGATCGGCACCTGAGACTACGACGAGCATGACCGCCGCTATCGTCGTTTGCTTTCGGTGGGGGACCGAGACGGAGCTCTCCGCCGCCGGGCAGCGGAGCGCGCTCCGTCTCGCGCAACAGGCCGAGGCGCTCGGCGCGCTTCTCTGCGCGTACGGTTCGACCGAGATCGCCGTCGCGTTCGTCGCTTCGGACCACGACGAAGCGCTCCATTTCGCTGCGCGCTCGCTCCGCAAGATCGAGCCCGGCGGGACCGTGCGCGCCGGCGTCGGATCGGGCGAGCTCACGCCGCTCTACGAGGCCGGACGGTTCGTGTCGCTCTCGCGCGGCGAGGCGTTCGACTGCGCGGCGCTCCTGTCTCGGCTCGCCGAGCCCGGCCAGGTGCTGATCGACAGCGAGCTCGACGGAGCAAAGGACAGATCGCTCGCTGCGCCGGAGACGGGCAAGGTGCTCACCGTCTCGGGTCGCGCGCGGCGCGCCCTCATGCTCGATGTCGCGCATCCCTTCGTGCGCGAGTCGGTCACGCTCTACGAGGACACGTTCACGGCGCTCGAGGACACCGACGAGCTGCCGCGCTCGCCGACCGGCGCCTTTCAAATCGTCGACCTCGCGCGCGAAGCGTTGGTTCGCGGCGACACGGCGGGCCTCGACATGGCGCTCAAGCAGCTCAAGCTCACCGGCGAGCATCCTGATCTCGCCGCGCGCTTGGCCGGCGTGCTCGCGATGACCCGCGGCGCCAAGGAAGAGGGCCTGCGCATCCTCAGGCGCGCCGTCGAGCAAGAGGAACGCGAGGATCGCCGCGCCCGTGCCGAGCTCGCGTACGCGGTCGGTCTGGCTGCGGCCTCCCGAATGGAAGAAGCCCTCCTCGCGGGCCTTCGCGCGCTGGCGCTCACGCGCGCCCACGACGATCGCAGCGGCGAGCTCGCCTGCGCGCGCTTCTTGGCGCAGCTCTCTCGCGCCTCCGGTCAAGAAGAGCCCGCCCGTGTCTGGGAGAGCGTCGCGACCCGGGCCTCGCGTCCGCCCCCCGGCTGAGCGCCACCGGGCCGAAGCGCCCGGCCCCTTGCCCTGCCCTTGACGCCGGCGCCCGCGCCGCGGTTATCTGCCGCGCCCGATCATGGCCGCAACGAAGGACGAGGAAGCCGAGCCGGCGAAGGTCCCCGAGGGATCGCCGCTGCCGCGCGTCTTTCGGCGTTGGATGCTCGGGGCGCTCCTCGTCGCGCTCGCGTCCGGTGGCGGGGGCTTCTGGATCTGGTGGCAGTACCACGCGACGTGGGAGCGCAGCCCGCCGCGCATCAACCCCTGCTTCGCGAACCTCGGCAAGCGGCTGCAGCGTCCCTTGGTCGTCTCGCCCAGCGAGCCATACACCATCGACGGGGGCGAGACCGTGTACCTCAGCGACGCGCAGAACCGCGCCGCCGGCTGTGCCGCGCGCCTCCCGGGCCGGCTCGACTACGATCTCGTTCGCATCTGGTCGACCGAGGACCCGGAGGCGCAAGCGAACGCCCTTCGTGAGCTGGTCGTGCGCGTTCCGAGCGATCCGTCCCGCGATCAGGAGGCATTCGGGATGTGGAGGCTGGCCCAAGGCTCCCTCGCGGCGCTGCCCGCGAGCCCCACGCGCGACAAGGCGCGCGCCGACATCGACCAGCTCATCGCATGCCGCTTCAACCACCCCCAGCTGCCGGGCTGCACGTCACGCCCAGGTTTCCCGATTTTGGCCGGGATTCTCGGGGGTATCGGGGGGGTGTCCCTGCTCGCGCTCCTCGGCTCTTTGGTCGTCCGAACGATACAGCACGTCCGAGCGCGCCTCGCGCGCCGGCGTGCGAGCGCTGCGCCGCTCGATCCGGTAGTGTCGGGAGAGTGAAGCTTCTAGAGCTCGCCATGGTCGGCCTCGTGGCGCTCGCGTGGGCGTGCGATCCGCCGCCGCCCAAGACGCCGCCGCCTCCCGATCCGCCGCCCGATCCGGTAGAGGCTTCGCCGGCGCCCAAGCCCGCCGAGCCGGCGAGCTCGGGCTCGAGCGCACCGGTCGACGAAGGTCCGCCGGAGCCCGGGCAGTGAGCCGCCTCGCGCTCGCCGCGCTCGCCGGGCTCGTGCTCGCCGCCTGTGGCGCGCGCACGGAGCTCGAGGATCGACTTTCGCGCCCTCGATGCGGCGACGGCAACGTCGATCCGGGCGAGGCGTGCGACGACGGCGACGAAGACAGCGCAATCTGCACCGACGACTGCCGCCTCGAGACCTGCGGCAACGCACAGCTCGATCCGGGTGAGGTGTGCGACCTCGGCGAACGCAACGAAGATCGTCCCGCGCTCGCGGTCATCCAGGGCGACATCTTTCGCGAGCTCGTCCCGCGCTGGATCGATACGAGCGCCGAGGTGTTCTACGCCTACTCGTCGAAGAGCGCGCACACCGGCTACGAAGCGATCGGGACCAGCCGGATCTTCTTCACGCTCGGTCTCGACGGCGAGCTTTCGCTCACCACCCTGCATGGCATCGACGTCGACGCCACGGGCGCTGCGCAGCCCGAGGGCGTCGTCGATCAGCTCTTCAGCGGGCTCCCGATGGGCTCGCGTCTCGTGGTCGCCGACGACGGAACCAAAGAGTTCGATCTCGAGGGCAACCTCGAGGCACGCGGTCGATGGTGGTTCGAGCGCAACACCGACGGCGGGATCATCGGCTCGCTGGCGTTCCCGGGCAATTGGAAGATCACGGTCGACAGCTCGTTCGAACGCGGCATCGACCGCTGGCAAGTGCTCGGCGACATGCACGACTTCGCGGCCGATCCGGTCGATCTCGATGAGCGCACGCCCGCCGATCTCGTCGCTTTCCTGACGCCCTCCGAATGCCGCCGCGACTGCACGCAGCCGTTCTGCGGCGACGGTCGCCTCGACGGCGGCGAGCTCTGCGACGACGGCAACACGCTCTCGAACGACGGTTGCCGAGGCGACTGCGGTGCGCGCGACTGACAAGCTGACGCCGAAGCGCGCGGCGGCCATTCGCGAAGCGCTCTTCCGGGTCGAGGCCGCCTGCGATCTGGCGACGCGCCGCGAAGCAGATCCGGTGAGCTTCGTTCACCGCTACGAAGAGCTGCACGACCAGGAGATCGTCGCGCTGCTCTCGTCGTCTTTCGCGTTCGGAAACGCCAAAGCGTTGCGCGGGAAGATCGCCGAGGCGCTCCGCCGCCTCGGGCCTTCGCCGTCGAGCGCCGCGGACGAGCCGGCAACGGTTCGGGCGCAGCTCCGCGGCTTCAAGCATCGCCTCTACGACGAGCGGCACGTGACGGCGCTCCTCGTCGGCGCTCGCAAGGTGCAAAAGCGCGCGGGGTCGCTCGGCGCGGCGCTCGCGACGGCGCTCGAAGAAAACGGCGACGACCTGGTCGCCGCACTGGTTGCGTGGACGGGTGCGATCCGCTCTGCCGGCGGCCTCGACAAGCTGACCGGAGCCGGCGCGGCGCACATCCTTCCGAATCCGGGACGCGGGGGCGCGAACAAACGCCTGATGCTCCTCTTGCGGTGGATGGCGCGGCCCGCGGACGGCGTCGACCTCGGGCTCTGGGACCTCGGCCCGTCGCGCCTGGTCATCCCGCTCGACGTCCACCTCCACAAGCTCGGAAAGAACCTCGGCTTCACCTCGGTGAAGTCGGCCAACTGGAAGGCCGCCCTCGAGGTGACGGCCGCCCTACGCCGCTTCGACCCCGACGATCCCACCCGTTTCGACTTTTCGCTCTGCCACCTCGGGATGGTTCAGCGCTGCCCTTCGCGGAAGGATCCCAAGCGGTGCGAAGGCTGCGGGGTCAAGCCAGTCTGCCGCCACTGGGCCGGAAGCTGACGGCATCGGTCGAAAACTGGCGATCCGCCAGAGTGCCCTCTACGCTCTCTTGAAGCACGTGAGGCATCTCGTGAGCACGTTTCGGCAGATTGCTGTCCTCGGATGTGGCCTTTCAGCGGTTGCGATCGCGATCGTCGGATGTCTGCCGACCGCTCCGGACGTCCCGACTGAAGGACCCAAGCTCGAGATCCCGCAGGCCCCCGAGGTCCCGTCCTTCGAGCCGCCTGCCAAGCCCGAGCTGGCGGCCCCCGACGCGCCGCAGGTCCCGCTGCCGCCCGGTCAGGGCGGAGGCAACTGCTGCATCCGCACCGGCGTCCTGCTCGAGACGAAGTGCGGCGGCGCCGCCAGCTGCTGCGTCAAAGAGATCGACGACATGGGCGACTGCGAAGACGCCAAAGGTCTCTGGTTCTTCGAAGAAGAAGGCTGCGCCGGCGCCTGCTGATCGGCGGTGTGCGCGCTACTGCAGGTTCTGGCCGGCGTTGATCGCGTCGGGTGACGCGGCGACGTTCTCGGCCCACGTGAAGTCGGCATACGACGAGCCGTTTCCGGTGAGCTGAAGCGACGTACCGGCTGCGGGGCCCGGCTCTTCATCGACGGGGATCGCCGTGGACATGATGCCGACGGCGGGGCCGCCGGTCGCGGTGAAGGTCCCCTCGTAGGCGAGGAACTGGATGACGGCATTGTTGTCGTCGACGAGGGCGATGCCGTCGGGCATCCCGTTCTCCAAGCCGGGGATCGTGAACCACTTCACGCCCATTCCGCCTTGCTGGTTCGGGATGCTACCCGACAGGGAGAATGTCCCGCCTGTCGTGCTGATCATGCCGTTCGAGCCGTTGTAGACCACGACGCTCCAACCGGTGAGGCTCGTGCCCGCGGGACCGGCGATCTCGACGCCTTCACCGACGTCGCCGCCGGCGTTGTCGTAGTGAAGCTCGTTGATCCACACGTCGCCCACGGGGGGGCCGCCACCCATCCCGGTGCTGGTCGACGACATCGTGCTCGACATCTCGCTGGTGCTCATCGCCGTCGACGACGCGGTCGACGTAGAGGTCGACGTCGTCGAGCCCGTCGCGCCCCCGCCGCCGTCGGCGCTGCCACCGCCGCTCGTCGCGCGCGACGAGGTGCTGGACGAGTCGCTTCCGCCGCTGCCTTCGAGCAGATCCTCTCCGTAGGTGTTGCAGCCCACCCACGCGAGCACGACGGCTCCAAGCAAGAGGTATCGGGAACGCACGGCCTCTCTCCTCTACCCTTCGGCCGTCCCGGGCGCCAGTGCGGGCTCCACCGAATCTCCACGACGCCGCCCGATGCATGCCGCATGAAAGGGCGATCCTGGATCCATGGCGATCTCGGACATGCTGGTCGCGCGCCGGCCGCACCTCTTGGGTCGCGGCCTCGCGCTTGCCGCGGGCGTCTTCTCCGCGCTGGTCGTCCCGCGGGTGGCTGCTGGCATCCTGGAAGCGGACGCCGCTCCTCTTCTCGACCGGGATCGCGGCGCGGAGCGTGGGGCTGCCCTCGGCGCGGCGTCGTGGGGAACGACGGACATCGCCGACTTCGCTACCGGAGCGGAGCTCTACGACCGGGAGTGGGCCTTCGGCGCACCGATGATGCGCCTCGCCTGCCTTTCGCAGGTCTCGCTGCGACACGACGGCTTGGCTGCCGAGCTCGCCGAGCCGATCCGGCGCGCAGCGAGCGAGCTGACATCGGCCGGCGCGCGCGGCTTCACCAAGATGAAGTGGGGCTCCGACCCGATCGTCGAGGACGTCGTCGCGCACGATCACGCCGCGTACCTGGGGTACGCCGGCATCGCGCTCGGTCTGGCGCGCGCCGCCGGCGATCCTGGCGCGCGAGACGCTCACGAGGTCGTGATCGATCGTCTGCGCGGCCGAATGGCCGCGGCCGGTGGCCGCTGGCTCCGGACGTACCCGGACGAGATCTACCCCGTGGACATGGCGTCGACGGTCGGAGCCCTGGCCCTCGCGGCCAGGCTGGACGGCGTCGATCCGAAGCATGACGTATATGTCATCGCCGGGCTCGAGCGGGTGCGGGGCGCGATCGATCCTCGCACCGGCATGCTGATCCAAGCGGTCGATGCCGCGACGGGGGTTGCGGCCGACGGTCCGCGCGGCTCCGGCACCTTCCTCGCCTCGTATTTCTTGCTGGCCGCCGACCCCGAGCTCTCACGCTCGCTCTACGAGGCGGGACGCCGAGAGCTGCGCGGCAGCACCCTCGGCTTTCTCGCGATGCGCGAGAGACCTGCGTCGGCGCTCGGGGGCGGCGACATCGACTCCGGGCCGATCGTGCTCGGGTTCGGCGTCTCGTCGACGGGGTTTGCGCTGGCACCCGCGCGTGCGTTCGACGACCGCGAGACCTTCAGCGGTCTGTACGCGACGGCCTCGCTCTTCGGCGTACCCATAGCTGCCGAAGGCGGCGGGACGCGGCACCTCGCCGGCGGTCCGCTCGGCGACGCGATCCTCTGCGCGATGGCGACCGCGCCCACGCCCGAAGAGCTCGCGGGCTGGGCTCGAGGAGATCGATCGTGATCGCACCTCGCCCGATCCGAACCGTCATCATCGGTGCCGGCGTCGAGCTGCTCCTCGTTCTCGCTTACGTCGTGCTTGCGCACGTCATCGACGGCGAGGCGCTCGCGGCGGCGATGCTCGGTGGCGACATCGGCGTCGGGCTCATCGCCGGGCTCCTGCTCGTCCTTCTTCGACTCGCCGTTTGGGTCTTCGTACCGATGGCCGTCATCGGGCTCTCGGTCCGAGCGACGGTGCTCACTCTGGTAGCGGAGCTCCGTCCCAGAAGTCGCACTGCGCCCGGCGAAGCGCCGAGCCCGTCGAGATCGTGAGGTCGAGGATGAGGTGCTCGTCAGAGTCGGATCGGTAGGGCGGCCACGCGAACGGCGCGGCGGCGTACGCCGGCGGAGTCTGTGGCGACTGCCAGTAGCCCATGATGGCGCGTGAGAGCACTACCTCTTCGTCCGTGAGCGGCAGCGGCGTCAGCTGCCCCGGGTTGCCGAGGACGAACTTGATCTCGGACGAGTGGAACGCCCCGATGTCTCCGAAGAGCGACGTGGGCGCGTACTCGAAGTGGTAGAGGAACGTCGGCGCACCGGCCGATGCGAGCGCACGCGCCGCGCGCCGCGTCGGGCACACGAACCCTGCATCGCCGACCGCGGCGATCGCGGCCGCCTCGGCCGACCCGTACGCGGAGGACGGATACTGCGCGACGATGTCCGCGCCTCGTCCCGGCACCAGATCCTCGGCGAAGGCGAGGAACGCAGCGTCGTCGGCGATCGTCGTCTCGCCCAGGATGAAGAAGAGCGAAGCCTCTTCCGAGTTCGAACCGAGGATGGTCGGTACCCGCTCCACCTGTCCGGCCGCGAGGAGCGCGCTCGGTCGATCGGGCAAGTTGAAGCCGTCGACGACCGGATACCAATTGGGCTCGCCGTTCGGCACGCCGAAGCCGCCGTCGGGCAGCGCAGCGATGAGCTCTTTCGTCGACTTGCCGCGCAAGCACGCGAGGGCGTCCGCGCCCGTGCATCCGATGGCCGTGAGCAGGTTCGCGCCGTGCGCGAACGCTGCAGGCTCGTTCATCACGAGGTCACACGGACCGCTCTGGATGATCGCTCGAGCGAAGAGGCCGGCGCTCCGCGGCGAGACCAGGTGCTGGCACACGCTCGCGCCGCCGGCCGACTCGCCGAAGATCGTGAGCTGGCTCGGATCGCCGCCGAACGCTGCGGCGTTCTCTTTCACCCAGCGGATCGCCGCGCGCTGATCCTCGAGCCCGTACGTTCCCGATGAGGGGTACGCCGGATCCTCGGCCGCGAGCTCGGCCAGCCCGAGAAAGCCGAAGACGCCGAGGCGATAGTTGATGGTGACGACGACGGCGCCGGTCGCTTCGGAGAGCGCTCGACCGTCGTAGGCCGAGTCGCCGCCGCTCCCGACCTTGAAGCCGCCGCCGTGGATCCAAACCATCACCGGCCGGCTGCTCGGGGGATCGTTCGCTTCTGCGTATGCGGGAGCCCAGACGTTGAGCGTGAGGCAGTCCTCGCCGGAAGCCTCCGCGTACTCGCCGCTACCCGGGCTCGGCTGCGCGCAGTACCTTCCGCGGCTGAACGCTTGGAAGCGCGAAGACCAGGGCGCGTGCGCGACGGGCGGCTTGAAGCGCAGCGCGCCCACCGGAGGCTCGGCGTACGGGATGCCCAGGAAGATGCGTGTCTCTTCGAGGAGCGAGCCCTCGATCTCACCGCTCGCGGTCACCACGACGAGCGGTAGGGGCGTCCGTTCGGTCGCGCCGCCGCTACCGCCGTCGTCGTCGCCGCAGCCGGCGATCGCACCGAACAGCAACGTCACCCAAGATGCCGAAGCGAGTGCCCGCATCACGGGCCGATCGTACTACGAGCGCAGGCGCTTCACCGCAGCCGACACGGCCTTGCCGTCGACGGCGGCTCCGGTCGATTTGAGGTGCTTCATCGCGACGCCGGTCGCTGCGCCGTCGTTGGCGGCGGACTTCACGCCCTCGGCCACAGGCGCGAGGAGCAGGGCGATGTCGTCTTCGGACAGCGTCTTGGGCAGGAACTGCGAGAGCACTTCGACCTCGGTCCGGAGCGTCGCCTTCTGCGCCTCGTCGGCGGTCTGCCCGATCGTCTCTTCGATCGATTTGACGAGCTTCTTCACGATGGCGCGGGCTTCGTCGTCGTCGCCCTTTCGGCCCTCGCGCGCTGCGTCGGTGGTGATCTCACCCACGGCAACGCGAAGCACCTCTTTCCTGGTGCTGTCGCCCGCCTTCATCGCCTTGAACATCTCGGCCTTGATCTCGTCGAGCAGCATGGGACTTGGTCTAGCAGATCTTTCTCGGGGTCAGCGCGAAAGCAGCGCGCGCACGGCGGCCGCGTCCACCGTGAACGTGGTGGCGGGGCGCTCCGCTACGTACACCTCTTCGAGGAGGCGCTGCGTGAAGCGAGCGACGCCGAATCCTTCTTCGCCTGACGCGACCGCCGCCGAAACGAGCGTATCGAGCGCATCCGGGCGAAGATCGAGGGTCGTCCCCACGGCGCTCGCCTCGGCGCGTGCCCGCTCGAACGCCCACTCTGCCACGGTGGCGAGCTCCGCCGGGCCCAGCGGCCGAAAGAACACGACGCGGTCGAAGCGCGACACGAACGCGGCGAGAAGCCCCATCTGGACGAGCGCGTCACGCAGCTCGCGCTCGGTGGCACCGGGAGGGGCGGTCACGCCCTCGACGCGGACGGCTGCAACGATGACGATACTGTTTGTATCGATCGAGATGTTCTGCTGCTGCGGGTGGCGGGAGCCGCGCGGCGGAACGTCGAGCGTCCTGCCCTCGAGCAGCCTGAGCAGCTCGCGCTGGACGCTGGCGCCCGAGATGTCGCGGTGCACCACCGTCCGAGGCATCGAGAGCCCGAGCTTCTCGACGCCGTCGAGAAACAGGAAGCCTCGTTCGGCGGCGGCGACGCTTCCGTCCGCCACCGCCAAGAGGCCTTGCAGGATGTGCTCGACGTCATCGCCGACATAGCCGGCCTCGGACAGGCGGCCGACGTCGAACGCGTAGGCCGGCTGCGGTGCCGCACCGCACGCGGCGAGGCCGAGCGCGGTCTTTCCGACGCCGCTCGGGCCCACCCACAAGATGCGCGGCGCGCGCGGCACCGGATCGAGCGCCCGAGCGAAGTGCCGCCGGCGAAGCGCCGCCACGAGCGATCGCTTCGCGTCGTTCTGTCCCGCGACGGCAGCGTGAAGATCTTGGAACAGCTCTTCGGCGTCCGGCGGTTCATCGGGCGGAGCGGGTGCAGGCTCTTTCTCGGCCTCTTCCGCGATGATGTCGTTGCACGCGCCGATGCACTCGTTGCAGATGTAGCAGTCCGGCCCGGCGATGAGCTTGATCACCTCCTGCTGGGACTTCCCGCAGAAGTTGCACTTGATGTTCGATGACGGTTCAGTCATGGCTAGACGCTCGTGGCCAGAGACAGGGCGTAGCCGTCGAGGACCAAACGCCGGTTCGGTGCGGGCTCGGCGAGGATCTCGGAGACCAATCGCCCCACGAGCCGCTCTGCCGCCCACCCGCCGTCGGGATCGGCGGCCACCAGGTGCGCCAGCGCATTCGCCGACTCGGCGGGAACATCGAGCGTGGCGCCTGCAGCGGCGGCGAGCCGCTGCGCCTTCTCGAGGACTCCGCCCGGGCGCGTGAGCATCTGGTGCGCCGTCGCCGGATCCGGCTTGGCCAGATAGACGACCCGATGGAACCTCGCGATGAACGCAGGGAGGAGCCCTTCGCGTACGAGGGCTTCGCGCAGCGCGCGCTCGCTCGCGAACGCCTCGGCCGGGAGAGGCGGCACGGTGACCGCCGCGAAGAAGAGGAGATCGAACGTCGAGATCGGTGACGTAGCGGGCACCCGCCACTCGAGGACCTTTGCGGGAAGCTCGATCTCGCCCTCGTTCAGGAGGCGCATGATTCCGCGCTGCACGCCCTCCCAACATCGAGGGGCGATCGCCGATCGATCGATTGTGTCGAGGAAGACCGCACCGTGCTCGCAGGCTTCGACGTCGCGGCGTGCGTTGCGCCAGAGGAGGCCGGCGACGTCTTCCGGCGACATCCCTGGCTCGCCTGCGTCGACGAGCGCGCTCGCGTCGGCGACGAGCGACGGCCAACCACCGAGCTCGGCCGCCAGCCGACCCAGCGTGCTCTTTCCCGATCCGCGCGGTCCAACGAGCAGGATCCTCGGCGCCGGCAGCCCCGGGCCGGTGCCGCGATGCCGCCGGATCGAAGCAACCAGCGCGCGCTTCGCCGGCAGATGGCCGACGATCCGAGCATCGAATCGCGCCATGAGCGCTGCAGCGTCGTGCGGCGCTTCGCGGCTCTCGGCCTCTACCCGCATGCTCATCAGATCGGCGGCGGCCTTCTCGATGCACCGATCGCAGATGCCGTTTCGCTCGAGCTCCCAGAGCATCTCGCACGATGCGCGCGCCCGACCGCAGAACGAGCAGGCGGTGACCTCCGGCGTCTCGCTCTCGTCACCGGCCCCGTCCGTCACGCCGGCAGCGTGCCTCAACCGCGCGCGCGAGAGAAGAGCGTGCCTTCTGCCGCGCTATCGGCCATCTTGCGCCGATCCATGTCCAAAGGCTCGCGCATCTTCCTCGTCGTCGCCCTCTTGTGGCTCGGTTTATGGGTGATGGGGAGCGTCCTGTTCTTCCGCGGCGCCAAATCGCAAGCGGCGGAGGCCGACTACGTGAGCGCGCCGCTCACCGGCGCGGTTCGTGGCGAGAACGTCCGCATCGAGGGAACGATCGAAGAGGGGGCGACGATCGACGCTCCGGTGACCGGAGAGAAGTGCGTCGCAGCTCTGGTGAAGGTCTTCTATGTGAGCGAGTACGAGGACTCGAGCGACAAGACGCAGCACGACGCCAAGCTCGTCGACGCACGCCACTGGGGACCGTCGCGCATCGGGATCCGCGCCGGCGACGAGCGGCTCGAGCTTCCGCTCGAGGCTTGGGAGCCGCGCTCGACCTCGAAAGATGACAGCTCCAAGATCGTGTACGAGGTCCCGCCGCATTTCTTGGTCTCCGACGCCGACATCTCGCGAGCGCGCTCGTCGGCCCGTGGTCGCTTCGAGCACTTCACGATCGACGAGTCGCGGCTCGTCGGCGGCACGCCCGTCTTCGTCGTCGCCCGCATCGCCGACCGCCCCGGCCCGCTCGAGCTCGAGCCCGATCCGAAGCTCGGCCGGATCGAGATCCATCGCGGCACGCAAGCGGAGCTCGTCGCTCAGCTGCGCGGCACCTCGTTCGGGTTTCGGATCGCCGGCTGGATCTTCGCCGCGGTCGGCATCGTGCCGCTGATCATCTTCGGGATCTTGCAGCTACGGTCGCAGCGGCCGGCGGCGCTGGGTGCTCCCGGCCCTCAAAGCCCCGACGTCACCTGAGGCCGAGGGCCCCGCGAAGGAGCTTGCGCCGCTCGTGTCGCCGGCGCGTGCGCCCCCGCTGCACGCGCCCGCCCGCGCTCAGGCTCGCGCCCGCAGGACCTCAGATCGGACCTTGACCGTCGGCGTCGCCGTCGTCGTCCGGCGGACCCGAGGGCGGCTCCTGTCCGGTCATGTCCTCGCCGACCGACTCGAGGAGGCAGTCGGAGACGTCGCCGAACGGCAGGGTGTAGAGGAAGCCCTTCGGTTTGTAGGCGGCGGGGAGGGGATCGCCGTCGAGATCGAGATCGAAGCCTTCGTCGTCCCACCTGGCGTAGACGGCGTCGTTGGCGAGCGCGGCGCTCCTCAGCTGCTCGAACCACGCGGCCGGGTCGTCGGAGACGTTGCCCGCCGGGAGGATCCCCGCGAGGACGCGGCGTCGCTCCGCCTTGACCCACGCGTCGTCGAGCACGGCGACGTTGAGCTCGCCCTCGTAGATGACGCCGCGGTTGTTCTTGTTGCAGGAGCCGACGCTCATGAAGCGATCGTCGACGATGAACATCTTCGAGTGGACGTCCATGTCGACGAAGTGCGCGTCGGTCTCGTCGAAGCCGAGGACGACCTGCGTGTCGAACGAGCGGAGCTGCAGGAAGAGGAAGCGGTCGGGGAACGCGCTCTGAAACAGCTCGGCGCTGTCGTACGTGTGATAGCAGCCCGGATCGGTCCACTCGTTGATCGGCTTGGTGATGACCACGAGCCGGAGATCGGGGACCTCGCGCATCCTCTCCATCAGCGCGTCGTTGAGCATCGGCGCGCGGAAGTACTGGTCCTCGATGTAGACGTAGCGCTCTGCGCGCGCGATCGCGTTGAGCCAGGTCTCGATGATCGCGTGCTCGGCGATCGGGTCCGGCAACGTCGCCGTGACCTGGGCCTGCACGCCGCCCGCACGCTCGGCGATGTCTGTCATGACCTCGAAGTCGGTGGCGCTTTCGGAGTACTCGACGCCGTCCTCGACCGCCTGCGTCCAGCGCTTGTGGAAGACGTCCGCGACGTCCTGCGCCGCGGGGCCGTCGATGCGAACCATGTAGTCCTTGCGCGGACCGTTGTCGGGCAGCTCCTCTTTGGCCGCGACGGCCTCGCGATCGGCCACCGTCGCGTCGAAGTTCATCCGCCTGGCATCGAAGACCTCGTGCTCGGTGGTGTCCCAGTCGACCTTGCGCAGGTTCATGCCGCCGACGAACGCGACCTCGTGATCGACGACCATGAACTTCTGGTGGTACGAGGCGTGCTCGGTGTCGATCTCGATCGGCCACTGGGTGAGGTCGACCTCTTTCTGGGGAACGGTCGATGCGACGGGCGCGCCCTCGATCACATCGAACTTCGATGCGCCGGAGACCCGGTCGAGCACGCGGGGGCCGAACTCGAAATCGGGGATCTGGAACGTGAAGCGGCCGCGCGTCGGGTTGGCTTGGCCCATGAACTCGAACTTGTCGCCGGCAAGGTCGCCGTGGGCGGTCAGCGCATCGTCGACGGTGAGGCCCGAGAGGACGCCGTCTTGTCCCCAGAGCTGTCCGACCATCACGCGCTTCTGTGCGGGGCGCGACTCGAGCACGCTCAGGATGGTGTTCTGCTTTCGCTCCGCCTCGGTCATGTACGTGTGAAAGCCATCGGGCCGGATGAGCTCGAAGTCCGATTCCCACCACCAGGTCGAGACCAGGACCTCGTCCGTCGCGCTATTGAGCTCTGCATGCACCGACTTCCAGGCTTCTTCGCCGCTCAGGTAGAGGTCGAGCTCGTTGCCGCGGCGTGCCGGTCGGCCTTCGGCCGAGAACCACGCGTGACGCAGGCCTAGGAACAGGCGGTGCGTTCGCTCGTTGCCCTTGGTTCGGTGCCCGAAAGCGCGCCCATGTCCGGGGGTCGAACGATCCTCGTCGATCTCGGGATCACGAACGCCGTCGAAGCGGACCGCGACCTCGAGGTCGACGTGGTCATCCGCCGAGAGTGACAGAACCGTCAGGCCCTTCTTCAGCGGGATGCGGATCTCGCCCTCCGCGCCGACCTTGGTCGAGAGCTCGCTACCATCGTGCCGCGCGGAGAGCTTGTAACCCTCGGGCAGCGGCTGCGCCCAGATGTCGAGCGGGACGATCGCCAGCTCGGCTGCGTGGGTCAGCGCCTGCTCGGTCTCGTCGGCGTCGGAGCAGCCGAGCGGGGCGGCGAGGAGGCAGGCAGCGAGGGCGGGCACGAGCAGAGAGCGCCGAAGCATGGCCGGCCCCTGTGCAAGAGGTCCGCCAAGGTACGCTCAGCAGTGTGGATCGGTGGAAACGCCGCACGAACACCTACATCAGCAGCATGGGTGGGCAATCTCGGATCCATTGATCAAGATCCGGCTTCCGCTTCGCGCACCGACGCGTCTTGTGCGGCCCGAGCGCTTGTACTACCTCGGCCCACATGGTCGCTTCACGTTGGCTTTTGGGGGCTCTCTTCCTTGTGCCTTGCTTCGCCCTCGCTTGCTCGCCGGATGACGACGTCGCGAGCGACACGTCGGCAGCTACCGAGCTCGTCGCCGAAGGCAGCCCCGAGGCAGCCGCTCTCTTCGCTTTCTTGAACGATCCGCTCGTCGACGCCGCCGCCATCAAGGCCGGCGGCGCGACGACCAAGGCGGCGAACGCGCTCGTCGCCCATCGCGTCGGCGCGGACGGCGTCGCGGCGACGCAGGACGACGACCGCTACGAGTCGGTGAAAGAGGTCGATGGCGTTCCCGGCGTCGGCCCCGCGACGATCGAGAAGCTCGCGTTCCGCGCGATCGAGCTCGGGTACGGCTCGATGCGTGGCGAGTACCACGGCGTGTACTTCACCGAGAAGCAGGCCGAGCGCGTGATCGATCTCGTCAACGAGGCGAGCCTCGCCGAGCTCGACGTCGACGCTTCGCTCGACAAGCGCGCAGCGCAGAACATCGTCGCGGCGCGTCCGATCGGATCGATGAGCGACCTCGCTGCGATCTCGCGTGTGAAGGGGACGGCGCTTCGCCTCTTGCGAGATCACGCCGACCAGACCAGGAGCGCGCCCATCTGCGACGTCGGCCAGCCTTGCCCCGCAGGTCTTTGGTGCACCGGTGGCAGCACGACGCTCGGCCGCTGCGTGAACAACAACGTCGAGGGCAAGGGCGATCCCTGCTCGGCGGCCGGCACCTGCGGGCCGGATCTCGTCTGCGGCGGGCGCACCGACGACTTCGAAGGCATCTGCGTTCCGGCATGGATGCAGGATGAGTTCGTGTCCGAGACGACGGCGTCGATCCCCGACGGTCCGAACGGGAGCACCGGTGAAGAGGTGCTCGTCTTCGGCATGGCGACGGTGCCGATGGATGCATGGGTTCGAGTGGTCATCGACCACGAGCGCCCCGAGGACCTGGAGCTCACCCTCACCAACCCGACCGGTACGACGGTGATGGTGTGGCCGCGCGGCTCCGGCGCTCTGCCCGAGTCGATCCCGGTGGGCGTCCCCGGCGACGAGAGCGCGAACGGCAGCTGGCTCCTCACGATCCTCGATACGAAGACGGGCATCGTCGGCACGTCGCGGCGCTTCAGCCTCGAGCTCATCACGCGGTTCGACTGATCGACCGCGTCTGCATGGGGTAGGCTCCGCTGCGGTGAACCGCACCGCCGTCGTTCGGGCTGCCGCCGTCGCCTACGTCCTCGCCGGAGGTTGCGGCGCACGTACGGCTCTTCCCGTCGATGACGGCGAGACCGAAAACGAGGCCGGCGGGCCCGAAGGCGGCGGAGGATCGGGAGGCGGCGGCGCGCCGCACACCGGCGGTGGTGGCGAAGGCGGAACGGGCGGCGAAGGCGGACAAGGCGGGATGCCTCCTGAATGCGAGCCGGGAGCGCTGCTCGTGTACCTCGTCTCGTCGAGCAACGTCCTCTACAGCTACGAGCCGTCCGACGGCACGCTCCTGGTGAAGGGCCAGCTTGCCTGCGACTCCAGCGGGCCGACGCCCTTCTCGATGGGCGTCGATCGCGTGGGCACCGCCTACGTGCTCTACAACGACGGCAACCTCTACCGCGTGAAGACGGCGAACGCTTCGTGCGAGGACACCGACTTCATCCCCGGTCAGCACGGCTTCGTCACCTTCGGCATGGGCTTCGCGCGTGACATCGCCACCAAGACAGACGAGCTCTTCGTGACGGAAATCACCTTTGGCGGCGACTCGTCGAAGGGCCTCGGTAAGGTCGACCTCGAAAGCTTCGATCTGTCGGTCGTGGGCACCTACGACTCCACGCTCGGCGATCACATGGAGATGACGAGCTCGAGCGACGGTAACCTCTACGGCTACTCGCTCGACCCCGGCGGCGGGGGTTGGGTCGTCGAGATCGACAAGACCAGCGCCGACATCCTCGACGCCACTTTCCTTCCGGTCGGTCAGCAAGCCAGCGCGCTCGCCTTCGCGTTCTGGGACGACGATTTCTACATCTTCACGTCCAACGGCAACGGCGTGTCGGACGTCACGCGCTATCGCCCATCTGACGGAACCGTCACGCTCATTCAGCAGATCGGCGACACCATCGTGGGTGCCGGCGTTTCGACCTGCGACCCGATGTGATCGTCACCACGAGAGCGCCGACGGCGGAGCCTTGCGCGCTTCGAACTTTCGATCGGTCAGATCGATGAGGAGCTTGGGCTCGCCGAGGCTCTTCGACCTGTAGAGCCCGCCGCCGCGAGAGAAGAGGAGATCGCCGGTCCGATCCCAGTCGGCCCACTCGGTTCGTCCGAGGAACATCCCGCGGGGGCCGATCACCTCGTGCTCGACGAGCCACCAGCTGCCGCTCTGCTCTCTGATCCCGACGACCCGCATTCGAAGCTCGTGCTCGTCGTCGCCGGGGCGGACCCGCGCGTACTCGATCGGGGGTTCGAAGCGGATCCACGGCGACGCTCGGTATTCTTCGCGCCCCTTTCCTGACGACACCTTGCGCCAGCCGTCGCGCAAGAGGCGCATCTCGTAGAGCGGAAATCCCTCGCCACCACCACCCGCGCGAACGAGCTGCCGCACTTCGAGGTTGGGCGGCAGCTTCGTACCCGGAGCGACGGCGAGCGGCGAGTATCCGTTGTCGAGCGAGATGAGGCGTTCGTTGTCGAAGAGCCCTCCGCCGCCCCACGCGTCACCCTTCGGCCAGAGCACGACAGCAGTGAGCCAAGGAGGTTTCGACACCGCCGACCACGTCGCCATCTTGGTGTTGTACTTCGCGGCGAAGTAGAGGAGCCGCTTGCCCGAAGGCGACAGATCGCAGCGCCTCTCGTAAATGCGCCCGTAGAGCCACTGGCCTTCCTCGAACGTCCCGCGCTGCCGATCCCAGAGGACGCAGAGCACGTGACGCGACGGTCCGCGGCGGAAGATGACCGCGAGCGGCGACTCGCGCGCGAGGAGCACGAAGAGGCGACAGCTCGGCGGCTTGGCGGGCCTCATCGCGTACCCCGACCAGACGATGACGCCGACTCGGTGAGCTCCGCGCTTTCGAGCAGCGGAAGCGAGATGCCGACGACGAGGTGAGGCGCGATCGCGCCGAGACCGAGCCCCACCTCCGCGCCGTCCTCGATCGGCGAGAACCAGACCGGCACCCGGGCTTCGATGTACACGCGATCGATCAGGACCGAAGCGGGGACGATCACCGGACCGAACACGCCGGAGACGTCCTCGAGCCGCAGGGAGTCGCTGCCGCCCGGAAACGCGAAGAAGCCGCCCGAGAAGCCGGCGCCGAAGCCGTATGCGTCCACGGGAAAGTACTTGAGCTCGACGTTCGAGCCCGCAACGACGAGCCCGCGCGCCTGCGTGATGAGGCTCATCAAGAAGAGGTCCCCGTCGAACCACACGCGCTTGGCGATCTGAACGGCGACCGACACGCTCGCGCCAGTACCGATCATCACGCGCGGAACGTCGTCTGGCAGGACGGCGACCGCCGGCGCCATCGCACCCGCTTGCAAGCGCAGCAGCGTGTTTCTGTCGTCCCGAGGTGGAGGCGAGAGGCACGGGTGGGGCGATAGGCAAGGCATCGGTGGCGGAAAGGGTGCGATCGAGACGCTCGCCGTCTCGCCGGCGACGACTTGCACCTCGTTGATTCGTTCCTGGCCACCCACCGAAACGGCCCGCACCTTGTGGAGCCCCGGCGTCACGCGAATCCCTCGCGCCGCGCGTCGCGTGTCGACGGACGCTCCGTCGATCTCGAGGATGACGCCGCGAGGGTCCTCGAGGCGGACGGTGATCGCGCCGGTCTCCGCCTCGATCTGCCGCATCATCGTCTCGATCGCCTCGGACGGACCGACGCATCGCAGGTGCCGGCGCCCGAGCTCGTAAGCGTCGCCGGGAGCGCCGCGCAGCGCGTCCGCCTTCATGGCGACCGACACGACATTCTCGCTGTAAGCGAGCACGAGGACGCGTCGCAGCTCGACCGCCGCCTCTTCGAACCGGGATTGGTCCATCAGCTCTTGGGCGGTCTCGACGCGCTTCTTGGCCTCGTCGAGCGACGCGGGCGACGGCGTCGGGGTTTCCGCACAAGGAGCCTCCTCTTCGGCTGCCGGTTCGCCTGCCGGAGGCGTATCGTCGGCATATGCAGCGAGGGGCACCCCGACGTGCGCGAGCGCCGACGCCACGAACGCTGCTCGCCTCGCCAGGATGGCAGCCCTGTCGTCGTCCCCGATCACGAGTGCTCCACTACGGTTCTAGCCAGAACCGAGAACCGATTGTAAGGTAGGCCACCTTCAGTATGCCGAAAGAGCGCGTCTACGGGCTCGAAGCCGTGCGAACCGACGGGTGGTTCGAGCGCATCGGCGAAGGCATCGGCAGCTTCCAGGCGCTGTGCGAGATCGTCGGCGAGGCCTTCTTTGCCTTTTCGATGATCACCGGCGCCCGCATCACGGCGCTGACCGTCGATCGCCGCAATCCGGACAACACGATCGTCGACTTCGTCGTGGGCGCGCCCTCGGATGAAGAGGTCGAGGGCGCCGAGCCGCAGCGGCTGACCCTGGCCGACTTTCGCCAGCGGCTCGTTGGCGCGCTGTTGACCGACGACACGATCACGGCGCCCCCGGACAAGGACGCGGACATCGAGGGCCTCCAGCAGCACATCGGGGTGCGCTACCTGCTCCTCGCGCCGATCTACGGCTACAGCCTCCGCAAGCTCGTCGTTCGCGGTAGCGTCAGCGAGCTCGTCGCGCTCCACGACGGCGAGGAAGAGAAGCTCGAGCTGGTCGAGTTCCGCGCGCGAATCCGCGCGCACGTCCGTGAAGAGCTCGAGCGCGCCAGCATGGGCCAGCGCTCGGCCATCGATCTCACCAAGGTGGGTGAGGCCGAGCTGGCGGCCGAGCGGGGCGATCCGACACGCGTCCTTCAGCTCCTGGCGAGCTGGCCCGCGCCTCTCGCCATCTTCCTCCGCACCCCGGAAGGTCAGCTCCTCGCGCCCGAGGCTCGGTCGCTCATCGCCAAGGGTCTCGGCCTCCTGGGCACGGCGTGCGTCGACCTCGGCGAGCCCCAGCAAGGAGAAGAGGTGCTGCGCCTGGCGATCCAGTACGCCCAGGACGGCCCGGTCGCGAGCGACCTCTTCCGCCGGCTGGGTCAGGCGATGCTCGGGGCAGGCCGGCACGGTGAGGCCATCGGCCCGTTGCGCCGGGCCATCAGCCTCGGCGCCTCACCCAAGCTCGTCTGGCCGCTGCTCACCCGCTCCTTCCTCTCGCGCGAGCGCTACCTGGCCGCGCTGACCTGCCTGAAAGAGGCCCGGAGCGCCGGGGTCGAGGAGCCCGAGCTGGTCGCCGAGGCCCGAAAGATCGAAGAGAAGCTCGGTGCCACGCTCACGCGCTGGCGCGGCCTGGTCCTGACCGCCAAGCAGTGACCGGCAAACTTCCTCTCTTCTTCACTGTCTCTTCCTGCCATTTCACCCCCCAACCCCCCTCACTTCGTGAGGGGGCTTCACATTGATCACCAGGCTCCCCCCTCGCGAAGCGAGGGGGGCTGGGGGGGTGAAACCACAGGGACGAACTTCCAGTTGGCAAGCACAGAGGTTAACGCTACATCCGGGCCCCAGACCCAAAGGGTTTTTCAGGGCTATGGCCACCTACATCCCCCTGCTCATCCTGTTCATCATCGCCGCCGTCCTCGCGGGCGCGATGTTCACCCTGAGCTCGGTGATCGGCCCGAAGAACCCGACGCCCGAAAAGATGATCCCGTACGAGTGCGGGAGCGAGACCACCGGCGCGCGGCACGTGAAGCCGACGGTGAAGTTCTACATGACGGCCATCCTCTTCGTCGTTCTCGACGTCGAGGTCGTCCTTCTCTACCCGTGGGTCGTCACCTTCCGAGAGACCGGTTGGACTGGCCTCGCCATCATGGCGCCGTTCCTGCTGCTCCTCGTCGTAGCCCTCGTTTACGAATGGAAGAAGGGCGCCATGGAGTGGGAGCGATAGGAGCAGGAGCATGACTGAGACGCGTGTCATCGAGGGCTCCGAGCAAGGCTTCGCGACCACCCGGTTCGACGCGCTGCTCAATTGGGCTCGCCGTTACTCCCTCTTCCAGTACCCGTTCGTCACGGCGTGCTGCGGGATGGAATTCATGAGCGTGGCGTCGCCGCGTTTCGACTTCTCGCGCTTCGGCGCAGAAGCGCCGCGGTTCTCGCCCCGCCAGGCCGATCTCCTCTGGGTCGTCGGCACGATCAGCCAGCGCCAGGCGCCGGCCCTCCGCCGCATCTACGAGCAGATGGCGGATCCCAAGTGGGTGCTCGCCTTCGGAACTTGCGCCTCGTGCGGCGGGTTCTATGACAACTACACGACGGTCGCCGGGATCGACAAAGTCATTCCCTGCGACATCTACGTCCCCGGCTGTCCGCCCCGCCCCGAAGCGGTGCTCGACGGGCTCCTGCTCTTGCAGGACAAGATCGCGCGCGGCGATCGCACCCCCGCCGTGGTGAAGCCGCGGACCGATCCGGTCCCGGCGGCCGAGGCCCTCATCTCTTCCGACCGCCTGCGGCTCGGCGCCAAGAACCCCGCGAGCAAGTAGCCATGAGCAAAGTCGTCATCGACGTCCTGAAGCAGCGCTTCGAGGGCGCTGTGCTCGATACCCACGCGCAGTTCGGCGATGACACCGCCGTGCTGGATCCCGACGTGTGGTTCGACGCGGCGCGCTTTCTCAAGACCGACACGCGCACGTCGATGACCCAATTCATCGATCTCTGCGCCGTCGACTACCCCGACCGCGATCCGCGGTTCGAGGTGGTGCTGCACCTTCGCTCGATGGAAAAGGGGCACCGGATCCGCCTCAAGGCGCGTGTCGGCGATCCCTTCGGCGAGCAGGCCGAGATCGACAGCGTGACGCCCATCTGGGCAGGCGCGAACTGGTTCGAGAGAGAGGCGTTCGATCTGATGGGCGTCGTCTTCCGCGGCCACCCCGATCTCCGGCGCATCCTCATGTACCCCGAATTCAAGGGGCACCCGCTCCGCAAGGACTACCCCGCGAACAAGATCCAGCCGCTCGTCGAGTACCGCAACGTGCCCGACAAGCTGCCGCCGTTCGGTCCGGACGAGGGCATGGCCTTCGGCCGCCAGACGCACGAATTTCATCGTGACGACCCCGTCATGATCGGCTCCCGAAAGGGCCTCGGGACCGAGCTGCCCGCCATCGAGCGCGCGCTGAAGAAGGAGAGCTGATCATGGAACCGCTCGATCAGGATCTCGGCGAGGCCGAGCTCGAGCTCCCCAGCGAGCCGATGATGCTCAACATGGGGCCGAGCCACCCGGCGATGCACGGCACCATCCGCATCGTCGTCGAGCTCTCGGGCGAGAACATCACCCGCGCCGACGTGCAGATCGGCTACCTGCACCGCGGCTTCGAAAAGATGTGCGAGCGCGGGACCTGGAACCAGGTCTACCCGTACGTCGATCGGCTCAACTACGTCTCGCCGATGCTCAACAACGTGGGCTACTCGCTCGCGCTGGAGAAGATGCTCGGCATCACCGTGCCGATCCGCTGCCAGTACTACCGCACGATCCTCGGCGAGCTCGCGCGCATTTGCGACCATCTCACGTGCAACGGCGCGATGGCGATGGAGCTCGGGGCGTTCACCCCCTTCCTCTATTACATCCGCGCGCGCGAGATGCTCTGGGACATCTTCGAAGAAGAGACCGGCGCGCGCGTGACGCACTCTTTCGGTCGCCCCGGCGGGATGGCGAACCCGCCGTCCCCGTTCCTCAAGGACATGATCCGCGGCGCGAAGCCCGCGATCGAGAAGCTCGTCAACGACGGCGAGAAGCTCCTTTACACCAACCGCATCTTCCTCGACCGCCTCGAAGGCGTCGGCAAGATCACCGCAGCAGAGGCGCTCGAGCTCGCCTGGACGGGGCCGTGCCTTCGCTCGACCGGTGTACCGTACGACGTGCGCAAGGCGCACCCGTACATGCTCTACGACCAGCTCGAGTTCGACGTTCCGGTCGGATCCACAGGCGACAACTACGACCGGTTCATGTGCCGCCAAGAAGAGATGCGGCAGTCGTGGCGCATCATCGACCAGTGCCTCGCGCAGATGCCCGACGAGGGCCCGATCAGCGTCGAAGACCCGCGCATCGTCTTCCCGGCCAAGCGCGACGTCTACACGACGATCGAGGCGACCATCCAGCACTTCAAGATCGTGATGGAGGGCGTGAAGATCCCCGCCGGCGAGTGCTACTCGTACACCGAGGGCGGCAACGGCGAGCTCGGCTTCTATCTCGTCTCGGACGGCAGCGGCACGCCGTACCGCGTGCGCATCCGGCCGCCCTGCTTCGCGATCGTCCAGGGCCTGGAGCGCCTCATCGTGGGTTCGATGATCCCCGACGTCGTCCCCACCTTCGGCTCGATGAACATGATCGGCGGGGAGTGCGACCACTGACATGACTGCGCAACCTCCTGCTGCGGACGCCCCGAAGCCTCCGAACGTCATCAAGCTCGACGGTCGCGAGATCCCGTTCGAGCCCGGCGACACCGTCATCAAGGCCGCGCACCGCGCCGGCATCGACATCCCGCACTACTGCTGGCACCCGGGCCTCTCGGTCGCCGCCAACTGCCGCATGTGCCTGGTCGAGCTGCCGCCGCCTCCAGGGCGCCCGGCGATGAAGCTCGACGTCGTCGAGTGGGACGCGAAGCTCGGCGACTACCGACCGGCCACCAAGCCGAAGCTCCAGCCTGCCTGCCAGCAGGCATGCGCTCCGGGGCTGGAGGTGCTCAGCGACAAGAGCGAGCACGTCGCCAAGGCGCGCGCGCAGGTTCAGGAGCTCCTCCTTCTCAACCACCC
>JBGTSH010000072.1:0-35607 GCA_041940405.1 Polyangiaceae bacterium | reverse complement strand
AGCGCGATCGCGCCGCCGTTCACGTTCAGCTTGTCCTCGGGTAGGCCGAGCTCGCGCTGGACGTAGACGGCCTGGCTGGCGAACGCCTCGTTGATCTCGAACAGATCGATGTCTTTGACCGAGAGGCCGGTCTTGGCGAAGAGCTTGCGAATCGCGGGCACCGGGCCGACGCCCATGATCGCCGGATCGACGCCGACGGTGACGAACTTGCGGAAGTAGCCGAGCCGGCCGAGGCCGAGCTCATCCGCGCGCTTCGCCGTCGTGACGATCGCGGCGGCCGCGCCGTCGGAGAGCGGCGACGCGTTACCGGCGGTGACGCTCCCGCCCTGCGCGAACGCCGGCTTGAGGGCGCTGAGACCCTCGAGCGTGGTGTCGGCGCGGGGCATCTCGTCGACCTTGAACTCGCGCACGACGCGCTCGTTGTTCTCGTAGCGAACCGAGCTCACAGGCACGATCTCTTGGTCGAACTTGTTCGCCTTCTGCGCGGCCGCAGCCTTTTGCTGGCTCTTGAGAGCGAATTCGTCCTGCTGCTGGCGCGAGACCTCGAACCGCTTTGCGACGTTCTCGGCCGTGATGCCCATCGGCGTGTAGACAGCCGGGAAGCGATCCATCACCTCGGGAGACATCGAGATCTTGTTGCCGGTCATCGGCACCATGCTCATCGATTCGACGCCGCCGGCGATGATCAGGTCGTCCGACCCGGTGGCGATGGAGCCTGCGGCGATCGCGATGGCTTGAAGGCCGCTCGAGCAGAACCGATTGATGGTTTGAGCGCCGGTCTCCTGCGGAAGGCCCGCGAGGAACGCGACGGGACGTGCGACGTTGAGGCCTTGCTCGCCCTCGGGCATGGCGCAGCCGAGGACCAGGTCCTCGACATGCTCGGGCTTGAGCTTGGGGTTACGTGCGAGGAGCCCCCGGATGACCTCACCCGCGAGCTCGTCGGGGCGCCGCTGAGCAAGCGACCCCTTGAGGGCTCGGCCAACGGCCGAGCGGACCGCATCGACGATGACGATGTCTTGCATGGTCGTTCTCCGCCTTAGTTCCTGAGGGGCTTGTTGTTCATCAGCATGTACTGCATGCGCTCTTGGCTCTTGGGCTCGCCGCACAGGCTCACGAAGGCCTCGCGCTCGAGCTCGAGCATCTCTTCCTCGGTCACGGCCCGCTGCCCGCCGCCTTTGCCGCCGCAGAGAACGGTGGCGAGCTTGCGGGCAATTTTGCCGTCGTGCTCGGAAGCGTAACCACCGGCCACGAGGGTGTCGACCATCATACCCAGTGTTGCAATTCCGCTATCACCGGGGAGCACGTAGCTCTTCGGTGCGGGCGGGTGATAGCCGCTCTCTGCCAGGCCGATAGCGCGCGCCTTGGCTTCGGTCACCTGGCGAGCGCGGTCGAACGAGACGCCGTCGGTCTTGCGGAAGTAGCCGAGCATCTTGGCCTCGTCCGCGCTCGTCGCGACCTTGGCGAGGGCGATGTTCTTGAAGACCTGCGCCACGATCTCCATCGTGTTGAGCGAGGCGCCTTCGATCACGCCCTCCATCGCACGCCAGAGCATGTTGAGCGTGCCGGCGCCGCCGGGGATGAGACCGACGGCGACCTCGACGAGGCCCGAGTACGTCTCTGCCGCGGCTTGCACCGCGTCGCCGGCGAAGCACACCTCGAGGCCGCCGCCGAGCGTCATGCCGTACGGCGCGACGACGACAGGGACCGACGCGTAGCGGAGGCGCTGCGAGGTGTTCTGCAGCTGCGCGACCGTGGCGCGGAGCTGATCCCATTCCTTGTTCTGTGCCGCCATGACGACGAGGAAGATGTTCGCGCCGACGCAGAAGTGCTCGCCCTGGTTGGCGATCACCATGCCGCGGAAGTTCTTCTCGGCCTCGTTCGCCGCGTCGCCGAGCATCTTGATGACGTCAGCGTCCAGGCTGTTCGCCTTCGTCTTGAAGGTGACGCCGAGGATGCCGTCGCCGATGTCCCACGCTTCGGCGCCGTCGTTCTTGAGCACGGGAGCCGTACCTTTGCGCGCTTGGACGATGGTCTTGTTGCGCGGGTCGATCTTGCGCGCGACGTACTCGCCCTTCTTGAGATCGAAGACCTTGCCGTCGGCGGTGTAGAACGACTTCGCGCCGCTCGCCTTCATCTTGAGGATCGAGTCGGGCAGCTTGATGCCGTCCTTCTGCATCCGGTCGACGGTCTCGACGAAGCCGAGCGCGTCCCAGGACTCGAACGGGCCGAGCTCCCAGTTGTAGCCCCACTTCATCGCGTCATCGACCGCGGTGATGTCGTCCGAGATCTCGCCGATGCGCCGCGCCGAGTACGCGAGCGAGCGCGACAGGACCTTCCACGCGTAGGTGCCGGCCTTGCCCGTGTCGGCGACGAGCTTCTTCAGACGCTCGCCGTTGTCTTCGAGCTTGGAGAGTCCCTTGGTCAGCTTGGCGATCGCTTCATCGCCGCCCTTCTGGCGGTACTCGCCCGTCTTCGGGTCGAGCGTCTGCACGCTCTTGTCCGGCATGCGCTTGTAGAAGCCGCCCTTGGTCTTGTCGCCGAGCTGCTTGTTCGCGACCATCTTCTGGATGTACGGCGGCACCTGGAAGACGTCGCGATCCTCGTCCTCGGTAAGCGACGTGTAACAGTTCTCTGCGACGTGGCTGAAGGTGTCGAGGCCGACGAGGTCCGCCGTGCGGAAGCTCGCGCTCTTCGGGTGGCCCATCGGGATGCCGGTGATGTTGTCGACGTCTTCGGGAGCGAGGCCGTCTTCGAGCATCTGGTGGATTGCCACCATCATGCTGTGCGCGCCGATGCGGTTGCCGACGAAGTTCGGCGTGTCCTTGCCGAAGACGACGCCCTTGCCGAGGATGTCCTCGCCGAACTTGCGAACACGCTCGAGCGTCTCCTTCGACGTGTCGGGTCCGGCCACGAGCTCGAGGAGCTTCATGTAACGAACCGGGTTGAAGAAGTGCATGACCAGGAAGCGCTTCTTCAGATCGGCGCCGAGCTTCTCGGTCATCTTGGCGATGCGAAGGCCCGAGGTGTTCGACGCGACGATCGTGTGCGGCGCGATGATCTTCTCGAGCCGCCCGAAGAGCTGCTGCTTCGGCTCGAGCTTCTCAATGATCGCCTCGATGATGAGGTCGCAGTCTTTCGCCTGCTCGAGGTCGTCGTCGACGTTGCCGGTCCGAACCAGGTTCGCAAACGACGGGTGGAAGAACGCTGCGGGGCGCGCCTTGAGCGCTTTCTCCAGCCCGCCCGCTGCAAAGCGGTCGCGGTTCTTCTTGTCCTTGCGTTCGGCGTCGGTGAGGTTCGGGGGGACGATGTCCAGAAGCAGCACGCGCACACCCGCATTAGCGAAGTGCGCTGCGATACCGCTCCCCATCACGCCGGCGCCGATGACACAGGCGGTTCGGATCGGGGTCGTCATGGCCACATGCTCCTTGGGCGCCCTTACGGGCGCGCATTGTCGTCTCGTTCCGCGCCTGACGGCGCGAAATGGGCGTGGACCTTAGCTCCTCGGACGCGCCGTGTCCCTGGGTTCGGAAGGCGTGGGGTCGAATTTGTCACCTGGCCAGGTCGGTTTTCCACAGGCCGCACTTTCGTGCAGGTGCCGGTCGGCCCGGACGGCCACCTGGGCGGCGCGCGCCGCCCGGTTTACCCTTGCGGACATGCTTATTCGTACCTTCTTGCTTGGTTGTATCGTCGCCTCGGCCGGGTGCGCCGTAACCCTCCCAGAGGTCGGGTCGTCGCAAAGCCCCGCCACCGTCCGCGACAGCGATCATGACGGTGTTGTCGACGCATCCGATCGCTGCCCCGAGAGCAGGGAGACCGACAACGGTCACAACGATCACGACGGGTGCCGGGACGTGCCACGCAGCCAACGCGGGCTGGTGGCTCCTGGCATCGTCGTGGTGTCCCTTGGGGGCCCGCTCCTGATCACGGGCATCGAGTTCACGTTGCTCGGCCTGAGTGGACCGGGATCCTCCGGCGATGACATGCATGCCGGCTTCGAACGGATCGGCATCCCGCTCCTCGCGGCCGCGGTCGTCCACTTCGCCATCGGAATCCCGATGATCGTGGCTGGTGCGCTCGACAAACACTGGTCGGACGACGGGACCGAGGTCGTCGGTTCGGCCACGTCGAGCCAGCTCTAGGCTGCCTGGAAAGTTCTACCTGCTGGGTCGATCTCGAGAATTTTTCTCCGGAGTGCGGGCATACCCCTGCCATGCGCTCCTTCCTTCGCCCCCGCCTGAACAGCCTCGACACTTTTGCCTCGACCTTGCTCCTCGCGCTCGGGGTGACACCCGGCCTCGGCTGCTCGGAGGTCGTGCTCGAGAATGAAGGGGGCGGCGGTGGCTCCCCGTCGACGACCGGCGGGCCGGGCGCGACGACGACCGCGGCGCAGACCACCGCGGCGCAGACCACCGCTGCGCAGACGACGGCGGCTCAGACGACGGCGGCGCAAACGACGGCGGCGCAGACAACCGGCACAGGCGGAGGGACCGGCGGCTGCGTCGACCCGATGCCTGTCTTGGTGAACGGCATGGATACGGGCCTCGATCTTTGCGAAGGCGGTCAGTACCGGCGCCGCAGCCCGGTCGAGTGCCCGACCGGCACCAACGTCGACCCCTGCTGCGGCGAGTGTCCTGACGGCACCGTTTGCAGCACCCAGGGTGAGATCGCTTGCACCTGCGTCCCGTCTTGCACGAACGATCTGGAGTGTGGCCCGGGGCAGCTCTGCATGTGCGGCGATCCGACCGGGATTTGCGTGCCCGCGTCGTGTACGAGCGCGGCCGACTGCGAGGCCGGACAGGAGTGCACGAGCTGGGACGAGACGCAGGGTTGCCTCTACTACGCCTTCGCGTGCACCACCGCGGCCGACACCTGCGGTGGCGATCTCGACTGCGTGGCCCCGGAACCGTTCTGCAGCGTCCAGCCGGATGGCCACCGCGAGTGCGTGCAGGGTGGCTGTGCGATCGGCCGGCCCTTCCTCGTCGCCGGTACTGCGCGAACCGCCACGGTCGCGAGGAGCTCCTCATGGCTCGGTGATGCAGCTCCCGCGCTCGGCGGTCTCGATCCGGCCATCCGCGCCGAGCTCGCAGTCGCGTGGACGCATGTTGCGCGCATGGAGCACGCTTCGATCGCGGCGTTCGCCCGGTTCTCGCTCCAGCTCTTGTCCCTCGGCGCGCCCGTCGATCTCGTCGAGCGAACGAACCGCGCGATGGCCGACGAGACGAAGCATGCGCGCATGGCCTTCAGCCTCGCGAGCGCGTACCGCGGCGCGCCGATCGGGCCGGGTCCGCTCGCGATCGAGGGCTCGCTCGAGGCCGACATCGACGTGCGGGCCATCATCGAATTGGTCATCCGCGAAGGCTGCGTCGGCGAGACGGTCGCCGCGCTCGAAGCAGCCGAGGCCGCGGAGCGCGCAACGGATCCCGTGGTTCGAGGCGTCCTCTCGACCATCGCCGAGGACGAATCCGACCACGCCGAGCTCGCGTACATGACGCTGCGCTGGGCGCTCGATGCGCACGGCGACGCCGTCCGCCACGTGCTCGCCGCCGAGATCGGCGCGCTCGAGGCGGAGCTCGCGCATACCACCGAGCCCGCGCCCGCGCTCGACGGACCGCTCATCGCTCACGGCGTGGTCACCGCCGCGGAGCGTGCAGGCCTCCGCGGCGAGGCGATCAGGCGCGCGATCCTCCCGTGCCTTCGTGCGCTCGCCGAGGATTGCGCACGCCGCGCGGCTTGAGTGTCCGCGGCGCCGCCGCGCCTGACTGCGCCGCGCGCCCGCACGCGGCGCATCTCCAACGGCTGTCCAAAACCCGGCCAACCAAGCGAGATGGTCGTCGCAACTGGGCTGGCTGGCCGCATTGGTGACAGTCGGTTGAGATGCGCGATCCAATCAGCGCGAGCCGCCGCCCGGCGTGACCAGGCGCTCGAGAGCGTCGAGGACCCTCGTCAACAGCGGCTCAGTCGAAGGTCGGGGCTCACGCTCGGCCTGCGCGTGCGTGAGCAGTGCATCGAACGCCGAACGCGGGACGAACACGCCAGCGCAGCTGCCGGAGCGAGCACCGAGGCCTGTACCCCGTCGAACACTTCGGCGTGCAGCTCGATCGCGCAATGCGGACAGGCTCCGCTTCCCTGCCCCTCAGGCCCGGTTACCGCCGGAAGAGGCGCGACCTTTCTCACGACCGCCGTCACCTCGCCATCGAGCCAGTCGACGAAGAGGCCGCTGCAGCCGTTACAGATCTCGACCCGAACGGCGGCGCGGGTCTGCTCTTCGAGCAGCGCGTTGCAGCCCGGGCATCGAAGCGCTGAATGCCGATAGTCTGACACGTGCGAAGGATAGGACGGCGGGGGACGCGCCGCGCGCCCGCACGCGGCGCATCTCCAACGGCTGTCCAAAACCCGGCCAACCAAGCGAGATGGTCGTCGCAACTGGGCTGGCTGGCCGCTTTGAGGACAGTCGGTTGAGATGCGGCCGGCCGAAGCCCCGGTGACCTCCGCGCCGGCGATGCGCCGCCAAGCGCCGGCGACGCGCGCGACGCGGGCGGCCGCGCAGCCCGGCGGCCGCCACCCGTCAAACCGGGCTCGCCATACTCCGGACACCGAACGCCTTACGAATCGCCGCAAATCGGCCGCGGTCCGCATCCGGCGTCGGTGGCCCAGATCGTGTCGAAGGCGGGCATGGGCTACTTCCACATCGTCGCTCGCGTCCATCGGCAGGACGCGCTTCTTTCGACGCACCCGCTTGCGCCGCGCGTCTGGTCCGCGTTCCGGCGAGCCTTTCCTGACGCGCTCGCCGCGGTGCTGATGCCCAACCACCTCCATGTGATCGCGCCGTCTACGGATGCTGAGGCCGCCCGCCTCTCGGCGGGGGCGGCGTTGTCGGGTATTCGGCGCTCGGTGCAGGGCTCCGGGTTGCGATGGCAGAAGCTCGACCTACCGCCCGGCATTCCGGACATGCATCACTTGAAAAGACAGATCCGTTATGTTGCTCTGAATCCATGCCGTTCCGGGTTCGTGCGCGATCCGCTCGAATGGCTATGGTCCACCCATCGAGAAATCGCGGGTGCCGCGGTCGATCCTTGGATGTCGGGCGGCAGGCTCGCCGCCGCCCTCGGTGACGACGCTCCGAACTTCGCGGCGCGGTGGCACAGGTACGTCTCCGGCGATCCAACCGTCCATGTGATCGGAACGAGGTTCCCCCAGGCTGCACGGCCAAAGGACGCCTCGGAGCACTCGCTCGGCGTGCTCCTCGCAGCCGCCGCCGCGGCTCACCGAGCGCCGGCCGAGCGGCTCTTCCGCCGCGGTCCGGCACGTCGAACGTTCCTTGCGCTCGCGCACGCCTCTGGTTGGCACGATCTCTCTCGGCTCGGCCGAGCTGTAGACGCCTCGCGGCGCACGGCGTTGCGGCACGGCCGACTCGGGGCCGCACCGGCCGCCGCTTGGCTTTGTCTCGGCGACGCGCGCTTGAGGGGCGGCCACGCAGAGCACACAAATTCGCACGCGCACCTGCTGCGGCAGCGATCTCGCATCTCTCTCGACTGTCCCCAATGCGGCCAGCCAACGCAGATGGTCGCCGCTTCTCGTCTCGACGGCCGTCTTTGAGACAGTCGGCTGAGATGCGATTCCGGCTCAAGGCGTAGCTTCGAGTACGGCGGCGTTCGTTCGCGCGTCCTCGCGTTTCGATGCCTGCTGCTTCTTGTCGAGCTCGATGAACGCGAGGATCTCCTTGATGTCGAAGATCCGCCCGCGCTTGCAGTCCTTGGTCCCGCGCGCGGGCGCGCGCATGCACGCCTCGTCGGAGAGCTTCGGCACGGCGACGACATCCTCGACGGCGGCAGAAAGATCCGGTTTGCCCTTGGCTCGCTCGACGAAGGAGCCGTAGAGCTCGATGGCTCGCCCGAGCTGAGCCTTTGCCGTGCGCTCGTCCTTGGTGCGAAACCCCTGGACCAGGACGGCGTGATTGAAGAACGCCTCGGGTCGAGCCGGGTCGAGCTTCTTCGCCTTCTCGAGGAGCGCCTCTGCCTCGGCGAGCTTCTTGTCTTCGGATCCGCCCTCGGCCTGCCCGCGCAGCGCGAGCGCCAGCCCGACGTGCGCGTCGTAGTCCTTCGGCCGGAGCGCGATGCCGGCTCGGTACGCCGTCTCGGCCTCGGCGAAGCCGCGGAACGAGAGATTCACCGAGGCGAAGTTCATGTGCGCTTCGTAAAACGATCGGTCGAGGCGGCGCGCCTCGGCAAACGCACGCACGGCTCGGGTCATGTCGCCTTGCTCGACGGCGATGAGCCCGAGCGTGTTGTGGAGCGGAGCGAAGGTCGGCTGCTTCCGAGCCGCCTGCGTCGCCACGACGAGCGCGAGATCGAGCGCATGGGTCTGCGCGCGCCTTCCTTCCGTCCCTCGGGCGAACGAGCTTCGCTTCTTGCCCGCCTCGCGCTTTGCCCGCTCCAGGTAGTAGATGGCCAGCTGGTTGTGTGCGGGCATATACCCGTCATCGACGGCCAGCGCGCGCTGCAGGCTCTTCTTGGCGCGCTCGAAGTCGTCGGCCCCGTCGGACGTCGCCGCCGACCCGCCCCGCTTCATCTGGAGTCGAGCGAGCTCGACGAGCGCCTCGACGTTCTGAAAGTCCGAGTCTTGGATCGCCCGCTCGATCTCCGCGATCGGTCCCTCGAGCTTCGTCTCTCCGTTCTCCAGCGCCGCGAGGCGAGCGAGCTGGAGACGCGCACGGTGCGCCCTCGGATTCTTCTCGAGGACGGTGCCGTAATGCTTCCGCGCCTCGGCCACGTTTCCGCAGCGATGGTAGGCGACGCCGGCGTTGTAGTAGGCCTCGGCGAAGTGCTTGCCGTGCTCGTCCGCGGCGGCCAGAAAGCTCTTCGCGACCGCCTCGCACGATGCTTCGGTCCAACCGTTCGAAGCATCGAGCCGTGCCATTTCCGCGAGCCCGACCCGATAGTGCTCCACGGTCTCGGGGGTGAAGACGGGCGGCCGGTCCGGCGGAGGCAACGTGGCGACGTCCTTCTTCGTGCACCCGGCGGACAAAGCGGCGGCGAGCGCGCACGAGAGCGCGAGACGGGAGAGACTCGTCATCGTGGCCGGTGTGACAACGGGCCGCCGAAAGGCTTGGGAGGAAGAAGCGGTCAATCGAAGATGTCGAGCCAGGACCGCTTGCGACCGTGCTTGCGGCGGTAGTCGTCGCTGCTCGGCGGCCCGTCGTCGCGGTCGTAGCCCTGCCGGTACTCTTGCGATCGCGGCAGAGGACGCTCGTCGATCTCCTTGGTCGCGCGCGCGATGAGCTTCTCGAGCTCCCCACGGTCGAGCCACACGCCGCGGCAGCCGCGGCACACGTCGATCGTGATGCCCTCGCGATCCTTCTCGTCGAGCTGTTCGGAGCACCGCGGACAGTTCATGCCTCTTTTCCTTTCTCTGCGTTGCGCGACACCCAGAGCGACGCGCCTATCGCCGTTCCGAGCATCGTCGCGATGACCAGGAGCGACGCTGCGGACGGAATCTTGATGAAGTCGACGAGCGCCATCTTCGCGCCCACGAAGATCAGGACGCCGGCGAGGCCGATCTTCAAGTAGACGAATCGGTCCATCACGCCCGCCAGGAGGAAGAACAGCGAGCGGAGGCCCATGATCGCGAAGATGTTCGACGTGAACACGATGAACGGATCGCGCGTCACGGCGAAGATCGCCGGAATGGAGTCGAGGGCGAAGATGACGTCGCTCAGCTCGACCAAGACCAACGCCATGAACAGCGGCGTGGCCAGCCGCTTTCCGCTCTCGATCGTAAAGAAGCGATCTCCGTGGAAGCGCGATGTCGCGGGGATGACGCGACGGACGAGCCGCATGAACCAGCTGTTCTCCGGATCGGGCTCCGCTTCGGTCTGGCGCAACAGCTTGAGGCCGGTGACGATCAAGAACGCGCCGAAGACGTAGATCATCCAATGGAAGCGCTCGAGCATCGCGACGCCGGCGAAGATCATCGTCGCGCGCAGTACGAGGGCGCCCAAGATGCCCCAGAAGAGGACGCGGTGCTGGTACGCCGCGGGGACGCTGAACGCGCCGAAGATGACGACGAACACGAAGATGTTGTCGACGCTCAGCGACTTTTCGATGAGGTAGCCGGTCAGGAACTCGGTCGCGAGCTGCGGCCCGAACTTCAGCCAGATGATGCCGTTGAAGGTGAGGGCGAGCGCGATCCAGACGACGCTCCACCCGGCTGCTTCTTTGAACCCGACGGCGTGCGCCTTCTTGTGGAAGACGCCGAGGTCGAGCGCGAGCATGGCGAGCACGAACAGGATGAAACCTGCCCATACCGCCGGGCTCGCGACGGTTGCGAGGTCCATGGCGAGTTCCTTGTTTGGATCGCCAACTTGAAGCGCGCGCGAAACTTCGACAATAAGGAAATCATGGCGAACACACTTCGTAAAAACGAAAGTGTCAGGCGTTTCGCCGCGGCGCTGCGCTCTTTCGCGTGAAGAGCTCGCGCCGCGCGGACTCGGTGAGGCGAACCAGCGCAGGGTGCTTCAGCCGGCGTTCGCAGGTGAGCGCATAGAACCGCTCCTTTACGCTGCCTGCGAAGCCCAGGCGTCGTACACGGTGCTGCCGCTTGATCTCGGCGTGGATGACGGAGGGAGCGGCGCAGAGCCCCATCCCGTCCTGCGCGAATGCCTTGAGGAGCGCGCTGTCGTCGAACTCGGCGACGATCTTCGGCCGAACGCCGATCTCGTCGAACCATGCCTCGAGCGCGCCTCGTGTCGCCGAAGCGTGCGTCGGCAAGAGAAATGGCGCGCCGTCGAGCGAGCGCGGAAACCCGCGCTTGTATTCGTCCGCGAGCTCGTCGGTTCCGAACACCGCGATCGGGCTCTCGCCGAGGAGGTGGTTGTAGACTCGCACGTTCGCGGTGCCCTGGCCGGGCGCGTCCGTGAGCACGACGTCCAGCGCGTGAATGGCGAGCTCGGCCAAGAGCCGCTCCGGAGGTTCTTCGCGACAGACGATGTAGACCTCGGGCGTCATCGCGCGGACCGGCTCGAGCAGCGTGCGCGCGATCAGCTTCGGCACGCTCTGCCCGACGCCGACGGTGAGGCGGAGCGGCCGCGTCCCCGAGCCGCCGTGCACCGTGCCCAAGAGCTCCCGGCCGAGCGAGAAGATCTCTTCGGCGTAGCGATACGCAACCTGTCCCGTATCGGTGAGCACGAGGCGCCGGCCCTGCTTCTCGAACAGGTCCTCGCCGAGCGCCGCCTCGAGCGCGTTGATCTGCGCGCTCAAGGTCGGTGGCGAGAGTCTCAGCTTCGCCGCGGCGCGAGCCAGCCCACCTTCACGCGCGACCATCCAGAAGTAGTGGAGGTGGTGGTAGTTGAGCCATTCCATCGCGCGCTTGATGTTATGGGAAATTCATGGGCACTGTATGGGAAGCAGCGTAGTCTTCTCCGATGGCGAGGAGCGACCGGAGCGAGAGTCCCGCGTTTGGACGCATCCCTCGAGGGGCCACGCACTGGAGCGTTCGAAAGCGCGGTCCCTACGCATGGGAGTGGTGCACCTTCGCCGATCGCGATGGAGTAGCCCAGCACGAGTTCGGCATCGGCGATCTCTCGATCGCGCTCATCCGGAAGCGCTGGGGCGAAGGCACCTATCGCGTGATGTTCCTTTCGACGGTGACCGGCGTTCGGCAGGTCTTCGGCAACGGCAAGGTGTTCGAGCTCGTCGGCTCGCATCAATCGGGCACGCCGAAGCCCACCGGCCGCGTGACTCCGGCCGCCGAGCACACGCCGGCGCCCGAGCGGACCTCCGAGCACGCAGACATGGTGCGCGCTCTCTTGCTCGCCGCCGAAGGGCGTGAAGGAGCCAAGGAGCTGTTCGAGGCGCTCGCGGTTCCGACCGGGATCGGCCTCTCGAGCCTCTTCGGCTTCCAAGAGAAAGCGAACGAGCGGCTCGAGGCGATCGAACGCCGTCTCGCAGCGCTCGAGGCGAAGCTCGGTCAGCCCGCGGCGACGAACGCGCCACTCGGTGCGGTGCTCGACAAGCTCGAGGCCATCGAGCAGCGCCTGGCACGGGCCGTCGCGACGCCCAGCCCCCGTGGCGAGCCGATCGGCGTGATGCGCCCGGTCGCGAGGCGGCGATCCTCACCGGTGCGGTGAGCGATCGAGTCGTCGAGCTAGCGATACGGGGTCGGGCTCGGCTCCGTCGAGGCCGCACGCAGCCGTTCGGCGAGCCCGCTGACATGATCGAAGAGGCGGCTCGCCTGCGTCGCGGCGGGAAAGTCGGAGAGCCGGAGCGAGAGCGCCTCCTTCGTGAGCGAAAGCTCGCCGAGCTTGGACAGCTCGTCCACTCGGCCTTTTACCGGGGCGTCGAGGCGCCGGCGGGCGACGTCCTCGTCGGTGCAGTGAAGCTCGAGGCGAGCGACCGCTTGCGCGCCGAAGGCGTCGCGTCCCCTGCGAACCGACACGATTCCGACCTCGCAGCCGTCCACCCGACCGACGATGCCGAGCGGCGTCTTGCAGAGCTGGAGCGCTCGTTCTTCGGCGAGTGCGCGATAGCTGCGGGCATGCTCGGCCAACCCTTTCGCGGTGGGCGTGCGCTCGGCGTTCTTTCGGAGCCGTCGTACCAGGTCGGCGGCGGAGCGCATCGCTCTTTCGAAGAAGAGCTTCGAGGCCCTCCCGCGTTCTTCGAACCTGACGGAGCTGTCGGTGATCCTGAGGTTGTAACCGAGGGGAACGGCGACGATCGCATCCCGCAGCTTGGGTCCGAGCAGCTTCTCTGCGCGGCGCGCTTCGTCGGTCGAAACGCGGTAGGACCCGCCTGGGTCGTCGAACCTCGGGTCCCCGATTCTCACCGACCGCCCTCTCGGATCGAGTGACCGGGACGTCACGATGAGGCCGAGGTCCAGCGCCGGCTGGAGGCTCGCGGTCACCACCGACCACGGTTCGCCGTCGCGGCGGACGTGGCGCGCGGTGACAATGACTCCACCGTCATCACGCGATGCTGCGCCATCCTTCGGCTCGAGGCCCAGCATGCGGGCCACTTCATCGAACCGCTCGCGCTCCTCTACCGGGGCGTTGATGGACCGGCCGGCGCGAGCGGCGAGGCCGAACAGGTCGAAGATGATGAAGTCGAGCACGCGACCGACAGACTATCCCCGCTTGGCTCGCGTGACCTTCGGTTTCGGCGCCAACAGCCGGTGGCTCTCCTCCACCAAGAGCCGAACTTCGTCCCAATCGACCTTCGGCCCGAGGTGCATTCCGATCACCTTCGTGCCCCACTTCGTCTACCGCCTCCCGACCGAGCTGATCGCCGTGGCGGGCCCCACACCGCACTCGCGGTGTGGGGCCGATCGGCAAAGAACGCTCAGGGAGCGATGATGGCGGCGTTGCCGCCGCTCTGCGACTTCATGATCACGGAGCCGCTGGTGTCGACGAGCACGCCCGTCGTGTAGAAGCCGCCGTCGAGGGGCACGGTGGCGTAGTCGGCGACTACCGCACCCGGGACCGAGACCGTGCTGAGCCTCGACCCACCCGCATAATGGGCGGCGATGAGCTGCGTACCAGCAGCGTTGATCGCGATGCCGTCGATCGAGCTGAGCCCGCTCGCGAACGTCGCGAAGACGCCCGCAGACGACATCGTCTGGATCGTGCTGTTGCTGTTGTTGGCGATGTAGAGGGTCGAGCCGTTCGGGGCGAACACCAGGTCGCTGAGAATCCCGCTCGTCTGCCCGATCTGGGTGATGCTCGGTACGGCCGGGTCGATGGCGTACACGATGCTGTTGAAGCCGACGCCGATGATCTGACCGCCGTACGCGCCGAACCCGGCGGGCGCGATCGCGATGTCGTTCAAGGTCGTGGGCAGGTTGATGACGGTCTGCGGCGCACCGCCGACGATGCGGTAGAGCCGGGGCGGGCCGTCGCTGGCGACGTAGATCCCGCCGTCAGCAGGCCGGTACGCCACGCCGTTGGGACTGCCGAGGCCTGTCGCGACGGTGGTCACCGCGCCCGTGAGCCGGTTCATCCGGTAGAGCGTGTGGTCGAAGAAGTTGCCGCTCACGAGGAGGTCGCAGTTGGCGTCGAATGCGATGCCGCCGTAGAAGTTGCTCGGGTGAACCGTGACGGGGAGGGAAAGCGCGGCGGTGTTGATATCGCAGCCCGCCTGCAGCGGCACGCAGGCGCCGGTGACGCACGCTTGCCCGTTCGGACACACGACGCCGGGATCGGCCACGCAGTCAGGGCCGGCGCCGCAGAACTGCGGGTCGTTGTCGCCGTCGACGCACTGACCGGAGCATTCGGTGAGGCCCGGAGGGCAGATGAGATCGCAAGTGCCGTTGATGCAGGACTCGGCAGGCCCGCAGACGGCGCCCGGGCTGACCGAGCAGTCGGGCCCGGCGCCGCAGAAGGACTCGTCGGTGTCGGGATCGACGCAGGTGCCGTTGCAGTCGATGAGACCGCCTTGGCAGGTGAGCTCACACACGCCGGCGCCGTTGCAGATCTCGCCGGCCGCACAGACGGCGCCCGGGTTGAGCGAGCAGTCGGGCCCGGCGCCGCAGAAGGACTCGTCGGTGTCGGGATCGACGCAAGTGCCGTTGCAGTCGATGAGGCCCGGCTGACAGGAGAGCTCGCAAACGCCGGAGCCGTTGCAGACTTCGCCGGCTGCGCAGACGCTGCCCGGGTTCGCCGAGCAGTCGGGGCCCGCACCGCAGAACGACTCGTCGGTGTTCGGATCGACGCAGGTGCCGCCGCAGTCGATGAGGCCTTGCTGGCAGGAGAGGGCGCAGTCGCCGGAGCCGTTGCAGACCTGACCCGGGTCACAGGTCACGCCGCAGTCGCCGCAGTTGGTACCGTCGACATCCGTGTCCACACACTGTCCGGAGCACTCGGTCAGCCCCTGCGGGCAACCCGGCCCTCCGCCTTCGCCTCCGGTGCCGGTCGTGGCCGTGGTCGTGGCCGCCGTCGTGGTGGCGCCGGTGGTGCTCCCGGTCACGTCGCTGCTGGTGGTGGCGCCGCCGCCACCCCCGCCGCCGCCGGTCGAACCGCTGTCGTCGCCGCATGCAACGAGGGCGAACGACGCGCAGAGGGCTCCGAGATATGCGCTTGTATGTGGACTAGTTCGTTTGGGCATCGAGTGCGTCTCCTGTCGCAAGTTGGCAAAAGGCCAACAGTCCACAGTACACGCGCGTCGATGCAAGCGTCTACGGCTCGCCGCGGTATGACCTCAAACGGTGGGGGTCATGTAGCCACGAGGATCACGCTGGTCACGACGCTCGCCAAAACACCGAGCACGCCGACGCTGACCACCGCGAGCGCGCGCGTTGGGTTGCGATCGACGAAGCGCGTCCACCTGCCGGTCATCGACTTCATGAAGGTCACGGGGCATTGAATCGGGATCTCCCCGGTCGCGCGGGCCCGCAGGCGGTCGAGCATGTCGGTCACGGCTTGGAAACGGTGAGCGGGATCCTTTTCCAGGCCGCGCACCACGAAGTGTGCGAGCTCGGCCGGGACGGGATCGGGACCGGCGCCGCAGATCGCGAAGACCGACGGCAGCGGATCGCTCGCGATGCCCTCGAGCACGGCCTCGAGCGATTCCTTCTTCTCGAGCGGGTGCTGCAGCGTCAGAAGCTCGTAGAAGAGGAGCGACAGCGAATAGATGTCGCAGCGCTCGTCGACGGGCTGACCCTTGGACTGCTCGGGCGACATGTACATCGGCGTGCCGACAATCGAGCCCGCGACCGTCGAGAAACCGCTCGCCGAAAGCGATGGCGGCCCGGCGGGGGCGACGCACGCCGGCTCGCTGCTGCCCTTGAGCTTGGCGACGCCCCAATCCATCAGTACCACCTCGCCGTAGGCACCGACCATCACGTTGGCCGGCTTGATGTCGCGATGGATGATCCCCTGCGCGTGCGCGAACGCGACGGCCTCGCAGAGCGCCATGAAGATCTCCACGCGCCGCTCGATCGTGTACTTGGCCACGTACGCGGGATCGCGCGCAATGAGGCGCTCGATGACCGTCTCGAGCGTCTCGCCATCGACGTACTTCATGACGAAATAGTGATCGCCCTTTTCGTCGACGCCGACGTCGTGGACCGGAACGATGTTCGGGTGCTCGAGCTTGCCGATGGTGCGGATTTCTTCGGCGAAGCGGAGGAGCGTCGCGTCGCTCTTCACCTCTTGGCGCAGGCGCTTCACCGCGACGCGCCGCCCGATATCCTGGTCGCGGGCGCCGATGACCTCACCCAGCCCGCCTTCGCCCAGCTTCTTCTCCGAGACGTAGCGCTCGCGCGCTTCGCTCACGACGCGCGGCTCGGCGCCGACCATCTCGACGCGAGGAAGCACCGTGACGCGCGGCCCCGCCGAGCTCGGGCTCACCGAGATTGCCGCTCCGCTCATCGGGAGCGTCGAGGCCGGTGCGAGCTCGGTCTCGCCCAGCAGCGCGGCGAGCGCTCTCTGGCTTGCGCTCTTTTGGGTAGGGCCGAGGCTCATCCCCGCCGGGAGCGTCTGCATCGCGACGGTTTCCGCTGCGACCCTCGTCGTCGGTGCCGGCAGCGTCGCCCCCAACGACGCGGGCGACACGTAGGCAACCGTCCTTCTACGCACATCGGCGGCGCGACCAGTCATCGTCGTCTCCTGCTTCGGCTCCACACATCGTCTGTACGGCCGAGCCTCAAAGCGTTACACGACTTCGACGGTCATGGACGTTTCGCACGAAGCCGATCTGGCGAGTGTGAGGCGAATCCTCGAGGGGGACGAAGCCGCCTTCATCGAGTTGGTTCGGCGTCTTCAGCGGCCCCTCCTGCGTCTGGCAGAGGTGTATGTAGGCAAGGGTCCTGCCGCGGAGGAGATCGTCCAAGAGGCGTGGGTCGGCTTCATCGACGGGCTTGCGCGGTTCGAGGGACGCAGCTCGCTCCAGACATGGCTCGGGAGCATCGTCGTCAACAAGGCGCGCACGCGCCGAGTGAAGGAGTCGCGCGAGCGGCCTCTCTTGGACCAAGATGCGTGGGAAGAGCCGGATGCGGGGCGCTTCTCGGGGCTCGGGTTCTGGTCTGCCCCGCCCAAACAGAACCCCAGCGCTCATGACCTGATCGAGCAGCGGGATCTCCGCCGATTCATCCTCGAAGAGGTCGACCGTCTGCCCCCCGGACAACGCGCCGTGATCACGCTTCGGGACATCGAAGAGTGGTCGAGTGAGGAAGTGTGTAACGTCCTCGGCCTGACCGAGACCAACCAGCGAGTCCTTCTCCATCGCGCCCGCACACGCCTGCGAGCCGCGCTGGAGCGCCGACTCTCCCGTGATGCATGAGCGCCCGATGCTGATCAGCTGCCGCCACTACGTTGCGCTCTCCACCGACGCCCGTGAGGGGAAGCTGTCGCTGTGGGACCGGACTCGTGCGGGTATGCACCGGGCGGTCTGCTCGTACTGCCAGGCGTTCGAGGCATCCGTCGACAAGACGCTCGAGCTCTTGCACGACCAACCGGCGGAGCCGCCCACCGAGGCGATGGAGGCAGAGCTGCTCAAGGAGCTGCGGGCGAAGCTTCCGCGCCGATCTTGAAGTACTGATCTCTCGCGCGCGCCGTCGCCACGCCCGCCAGCGTTACCAGCAGCACGCCGAGGACGTACGCGACGATCTTCGTCGCCTTCGACGCCCGCCAGAAGAAGCGCTCGACCTCCGGGACTTCCGTCGGATCCACCGGCGCCACGGCAGGTGGAGGCCAGCTCCACTCCGCCTCCTGTCGTGTGAGCGTGGCGAACGCCGGCCCGGTCTGATCCTCCTCCTCGGACATGCGAAAGGCTCGGACATGCCGAGCCTCCCGCGAGTTCCTATTTTTTTTTCGAGCTGCTCTCAGTTCGAGAACATGATCGGGTAGCTCACGCGAACGATGCCGTCCTCGGGGGCTGGGAACGACAGTCCGTAGAATTGTTTGACGACACAGGACACGACGTTCGAGTCGGGGAGATCCGAGCCGGCGCTCTGGGCGCTGCCGACCGAACCGTCACGCCCCACCGTGAAGGCCACCGCGACGCGGCCCTGCAGGCTCGGGTTGTTGCGCAGACCGGCTTCGTAGCAAGCGCGGAAGCGACCGAAGTTCTGGCGCACCACGCGCTGGATGACCTCGGGAGGAATGCGGCCCGAGACCTTGGTGTCCGTCACGCGGAGCTTTGCGGCGCGCGGCGTGTGCCCGCCACCGATGATGCCGCCGCTGTTACCGAAGCCCTGGCAGTGCGAGCCCGCGCAGGTTCCGCTGCCGTGACCCGCGGTGTCGATGAAGCCGAGGCCCACGCCGGTGCCGAGGCCGCCGGCGCCGAGGCCCGTGCCCGAGAGGCCGAGGCCGGTGCCGTACGCGTCGCCGGGGAGGGCGCCCCACATGTTGCCGTTCGCGCTCACCGAATCCATTCCGATCGCGCCGTTCGACCAGGGCGAGCTCGGCGCGTTCGGGTCGTCCTTCTGGAGCGACGCGAGCATGCCGGCGAAGCCGAAGTTCGCCGCGTCCTCGAGGGCGGCCTGGCGCGAGAGCGCGCGCTCCTTCTCGTTGCCCGCGACCGCGTAGTGCTTGTTCGCGGGAGCCGCCGTCGACGAGCCGATCTTGCCGGACTCGCCGGGCGAAGCCTGGCCCGTGCCGCCGTTCTCCTTCGCGCCGTCCTCGGCCTTCTGGAGCTCCTCTTGCTCCTTCATGTCCTTCTCGGCCTGCGCCTTGAGCGTCGCCGCGAGGAGGTGCGCCTGGTCGTCGGAGAGCTCGGCCTCGTCGGTCGCGGCGAGCGCCGGCATGAAGGCGAACATCGTGGCGAGGATCGCGCCGTGCAGACCGAACGAGAGCGCTTGCGCAGCGAACGACTTCTTGTCACCGCGGCCCTTGCCCGCGACGCGCCTGCCGGCGAAGACCGAAGCGACCTCGAACACGAACCCGCTGGTCTTGATGGTGATGCGCGTGCCGTGTGCGAGCGCGACTGCCATCGCACGAGGAGCGTGCGCCGAGCTCGTCGCGAGGCCTTCGGCAGCCGCGGTCGCCAGGTCGATCTTGCGATCGCCGATCTCGATGCTCACGTCGGCGCCGCTCGGGAGGACCGCGAGGGTCGCGCTGCCTTCGGTCACGACGACCGGGAGGCGGTCGGTGCCGAGGCGCTCCGACGGAATCATCAGATCGCAGTCGGCGGCTTCACCAGCGATGAACGACTTGCCCTGCGCGAGGTGCCCGACGTGGAGGATCGTTTCCTCCCAGCGAACCACGACCTCCGTCGCGAGCTCCGACGTCTCCACCTCGCTCGCGTCGAGCGCCGGGCCGGCCGGGATCATCGCGTAGCCCTCACGCGCCTCGACCTCGCGAGCCGGGTTCATGAAGGGGTTGGTCTCCGGCGAAAAGGGCGAGCTCGAACCGAAAGGGGACACGGGCGACGAAGCCATGGCACTAGCCTCCAGGGGATCTGATCCGGGGTAGGACACGAACACACGCGCTCGCCAGGCGAGCGGGATCAGGTGGGTTCGGGGCTCGTGGCTGGGGCCTCGGTTCGCTCCGGGGCCGGCTCACGTGCCGGTCAAGGGGAAGAGACAGCGACTCTGCCGATCGGTTCCAAAAATCTTTAGGGCCCCATCCGAGGGTCTCGATTCCGCTCGCCCGGCCTCGCCCCAAGGGGGGTACCTTGGGGGACGATGTCGGATCCGCGCGGCAAGTCGTTCCTGAGGCACGCGCCCGAGGCCACCAAGCGGCTGGTGACCGCCTTCGAAGGCGACCCGCAGGCGACCCTCGACCGTGCAGAGAGCGCGCTGGCCGAGGTCGAATGGCACGATGATGTGGCGGTCGCGCGATGGGTGGTCGCCGATCCGTTTCAAGGCGCGGCGGCGCTCGCGCTCTTGGCCGACATGCCTGCATCCCTCGCCGGCGCGAGGATCGCGCATGTGCTCCCCGAGCTCGCGGGCCTCGCGGCTGTCGATCGCGTCACCACGTACGAACACGAGGGCGTGCTGCACGCCGGAAGATCGACGCCGCTCCTCGACCGTGTTCTTCGCGCGCTCGCCTGCGCTTCGAAGCACGGTGAAGGGCTCGACTGGACGAGCCGGTCGCTGGCGACGGTCGTCCTTCTCTTCTCCGACGTGGCCAAGGGAGGCACGCCCGCTCAGCGCGAGGCTTGGCGCGTGCGTCTCGGCGTGGACGGTACCGTGCACAACGAGGACTCCGCCGTCATTCTCGACGACGTCATCCGCCGCGTGCTCGGCAAGGCGGTGCTCTCGGACGATGGGCGTTGGGCAGAGCGTGCCAAGGTGCTCTGCGCCGCCAGCGGTCTCGTCGGCATGCGACTGCGCGGCGAGGTGGGCCGCGACGCCCTGAGCTCCTTCCACGACTTCTTGAAGGCCGAGCCGGATGGTGGCGAAGCGACCGCGCGGGTTTGGTCGGTCGTGAACCAATCGGAGACCAGCGCCGTGCGTACGGGCCTCTGGACAGAAGCGCTCGCGCGAGCCTTCGCCGACGAAGAGCGCGCGCTGCTTCTACCGCCTTCGAGCCGCGGGTTCTCGCGCTCGCCGCTCGGCGAGCGCATCGCACGCATGCGCGGCGGGGCCCTGATGACGCGCGAGTCGCCGAGCGACGTCGAAGCCGCGCTCGATCGCCTTCGAGGCGGTCGCCCGGTGCTCGAAGGCAGGCTCGCGAAATGCCGCATCTGGTACGCCGAGGCGGCCATCGGCGGTCTCTCGCTCGACGGCGCGGTGCGGCTCCTCCTTCACCTGTCGGGCCGCGCGGTCCAGGCGGGCATCGACACGAACCGTCCGTGGCACCTCGACCTCTTGGACGTGGTGGCCGAGCTTCGCGACGACAAGGGTCAGCCGCGCGGCTATCCCGTGCGGCTGCTCGAGACGCTGCTCGAGGCCACCAAGGTAGAGGAGCTGTTGCAAGGCAAGCTGGCCGGCAACGCGCTCGCCGGCATGTCGTCGACCAAAGGCGGCGAGCACGCGCTCTCGGTGCGGTTCGAGAAGAGCCCCGAGGCCGCTGCGCTGCTGACGCTGCTCGCGATCTACGAGCGCAAGCCGTCCGCCGCCTTCCACCAGACGCTCAAGGCGCTCTGCGATCTCTACGCGCTCCGCAAAGACGACTTCGACCGCGTGCACAACGAGCAGGCGTACCTGGTCACGATGAACGCAGCCCGGAGCGACAAGGCGCGCATGCTCGAGCTGGTGAAGCCCGGGACGATCGTCGAAGTGGGGCCCGGCGGCGGCGTCGTGCTGGAGCTCTTGTCGGAGCGCTTCCCGACGTCACGCATCGTCGGCCTCGACGCATCACGCGCGGTCGTCGAGGCGCACGAGGAGCGGGCCGCAGGGAAGACGCTCGCGTACGAGATGATCCACGGGGACGCGTTCGAGCTCGAGTCGATCTTCGGGCGCGGCGAAGTCGACACCATCGTCTTCTGCTCGGTCCTTCACGAGGTCTTCAGCTACGTCCCCTACGGCAATCCGCCCAAGCGGTTCAGCGTCGACGCGGTGATGGCGATGGTCCAGGCCGCGTACCGGTCGCTCAAGCGCAAGGGGCGTATCGTGGTTCGCGACGGCATCATGCCGGCCGACGAGCCGCGCGTCCTCGAGTTCCTCGATCCGTCCTGGCGCGAAGGGCTCGATCTGTTTGCGAAGGCCTACGAGCCTCGAGCGATCCACTTCGAGCCACTCGCTGACAATCGCGTCAGGATCGGCGCGCGCGACCTCTTCGAGTTTCTCACGACGTACACCTGGGGCCCGGACTCGTTCCCCTACGAGGTCCGCGAGCAGCGCGCGGTGCTGCCGCGCGGCGAGTACGTCTCGCAAATGATCGAGGCCTGTAAGAAGGTCGATCCGGAGAGCACCCCGAAAGAGGTCCCGGTGCCCGACGACCTCGCGGCGTACCTGCAACCCGGCTACCCCAAGAACATCCTGCCGCACGTCCGCATCCTCGACGGCAGCGGCGACCGCGAAGTCCCGATGGATCCGGTCAACGGCGTCTGGGTGATCGAGAAGAGCTAGCTCGATGAGCTGGGAAGTCGACCCCGACATCCGCCGTGCACGCACGCCGCCGCCCGAGCTCTACACGAGCGCCGAGGTCTTCGACCGCATCGTCGATCGCGTCTTCCGGTCGGCGTGGCTCATGACACCCGCGCTCGTCGGAGAAGAGATCGGCCTGGCGCTACCGTTCGAGCTTCTGCCGGGTGTCCTTCGAGCGCCGCTCGCTCTCGTCAGAGGGAACGACGGGATCGTCCGATGCCTCTCCAACGTGTGCACCCATCGCGCGAACCTGGTGATCGACGCGCCGGGTTGCCTGCGTGCGTTGCGGTGTCGCTACCACGGCCGGCGCTTCTCGCTCGACGGTCGCTTCGTCTCGATGCCCGAGTTCGAGGGGGCCGAAGACTTTCCGTCGCCGGCCGACGACCTCCCTGTCGTGGCTTCTGCCCGGCTCGGTCCGATCCCCTTCGCGTCGGTCGCTCCCGCGAAGTCTTTCGAGGAGGTCGTCAGGCCCATTCGGGAGCGGCTCGCCTTCCTTCCGTGGAGCCAGCTTCGTCTCGACGGCGAGCGCACCTACGAGGTAGCCGCCAACTGGGCGCTCTACGTGGAAAACTATCTCGAGGGCTTCCACGTACCGTTCGTTCACCCCGGTTTGGCTCAAGAGCTCGACTACGTGAGCTACAGGACCGAGCTCTTCGACCAGGTCAGCCTGCAGATCGGGACCGCGAAGCGTGACGACGCTGCGTTCGCCCTGCCCGATGGTCACCCCGATGGTCGCTCGAACGTCGCCGCGTACTACTTCTACGTCTTTCCGACGACGATGGTGAACGTCTACCCGTGGGGCGTGAGCATGAACGCGATCGAGCCACGCTCGATCGATCGGACCGCGATCAAGTATGCGACGTGGGTCTGGGATGAGTCGCGGCGCGGGGTCGGAGCCGGCGGCGATCTCGAGAAGGTCGAAATGGAAGACGAAGCGGTCGTCGAGAGCGTCGCGCGCGGCGTTCGCTCGCCGCTCTACCGCGGTGGGCGGTACTCACCGACGCGCGAGCAGGGTGTGCACCACTTCCATCGGCTGGTGACGGCGGCGCTCGCCGACTGAGCACGAGGCTGTGCAGCGCAGGGCACACGGTCCGAAGGCGGCGGCTCCGTCCGTGCACAACGCCCCGGAGATTGGTGCTTTTTCAGGCGGCACGCGGCTTGCGATGGGCCGCCGCCATGAACCGTGTCCTTCTCGCGTGTGGGTTGACTCTCGCTACGTCGGGCCTCGCGGCCGCTTGCACCGGCAACGGTGACGACGGTCAGCCTCCCGAAGAGCCGATCTGCGACGAGAGCGGCCTCCCGCGGTACGTCGACGAGCCGCGCGTTCTCGCCGCCGGCATCGGCGTCACGAACGACGACTGTCGCTCCGGCGAGCTCTGCCGTCACAACGAAAACACCGATCTCTTCCGGTTCAAGGGGGACGTCTTTCTGGTGCACCGCACCGCAGAGAGCCAGATCCTCGGACCGAACAGCGCCCTCTTCGTCTATCGCTCGCGGGACGAGGGCAAGAGCTTCGAGAAGGTCGCCGTCATTCCTGCAGTGAACGATCGCGACATCCGCGACCCGATCTTCTACGAGGTCGGCGGCGAGCTCTTCATCAAGGCGATCACGCGCGTGCGGGGCTTCACGCCGCGCGACCAAGACGTCGAGACCGTCTCGGTGACGTTTCGCAGCAGCGACGGCGTGGCATGGTCGTACGTCGGGCCCATCGGTGACGAGCGGTGGGGCTTCTGGCGGGTGACCGAGCACGACGGCACGCTCTACTCCGCCGCCTACGAGGACGGCGATCTGCAGGTGGTGCTTCACACCTCGACCGACGGGGTGAACTGGACGCCGGGAGCCCAAATCTACGGCGTCGCCGAGGACACCCCGCTCGAGACCGAGCTCGTGATCACGCCTGAGGGGCGAATGCTCGCGATCGTCCGGATGGACGGAACCGACGACGAGCTGATGGGCGAGGCCGGGCGGTTGCGAACCAAGCTCTGCTGGGCCGACGCTCCTTACACGAGCTTCACGTGCCCGCACGAGATCGGCGGCCAGCGTCTGGATGGTGCCGTCCACTTCTGGCACGAGGGTCGACTCTTCGTCGTCGCGCGCAAGCACCTGCAGCCGACGATGCGAAAGCGCACCAGCGTCTTCGAGCTCGTCGGCGACCTCGAGCGCGGACCGCTCGACGTCGTCGAATGGGCCGAGCTGCCCTCGGCGAGCGACACGGCCTACGCGGGCGCGGTGCCGCTGAAGGACGGCGCTGGCGTCCTCCTCTCCTGGTACTCGGGCGACGTCGCGAAGGACCAACCGTGGACCACGGGGATGCTCGGCGAGACCGACATCTGGCTCGCTGACCTGAGGCTCGCCGAGCTGCCGGCCGCGCCGCCTACCACAGACGAATGCCCGAATCCGAGAGCCGCGCCTCCTGCCGATCCCGGCCCGCAGGATTGCTCGTCGATCCCTGCGGATCCCACGGCGGCGTGCGGCGCTCCTTGCGACAAGGGCAACGATCTCGGTGTCGGCGAGTACTGCACAAGCGACGGCGGCCAATGCGACGACAACGCGAGCGCCACGACGTGCAGCGCGCTCCTCAATGGTCAGCTGATCATCACCAGCTACGTGTGCACGCTGGTCTGCGACGAGACAACCGATTGCGGCGAGGGCGCCTCGTGCAGATGCCCGGTGTTCGAGAACGGCGGCCAGATCTGCGGTTGCATTCTCGACTCGTGCGTCATGCCGCCGGGCACCGAGGGCGAGCTCGGCGCCGGAGGTGGTGCGGGGTGAAGACCGCGATCGTCACGGGCAGCAACACGGGCATCGGGCGAGCGACGGCGTTCGAGCTCGCCCGAAAGGGGATGCGTGTCGTGATGGCGTGCCGCGACCTCGACAAGGGGGCCGCCGCGGCGGACGACATCCGCCGGAGAACGAAGAACCCCGAGGTCGACGTGATGCACCTCGACCTCGCCTCGCTCGCGTCGGTCGAGCGGTTCGCCGATCGCTATCTCTCGTTCGGGCATCCGCTCGACCTCCTGGTGAACAACGCCGGCGTGGCGGGGCAACGAGGCGTGACGCGCGAGGGGTTCGAGATCCACTTCGGCGTCAATCACCTCGGGCACTTCAAGCTCACCAAGTTGCTCCTGCCGGCGCTCCTGAGCGCGCTACCCGCCCGCGTCGTCAATGTCGCGAGCAAGGCGCACTACGATGCACGTGATTTCGATCTCGGCGACGTGTTCGGCGTCACGAAGACTTTCACCGGACTGCGCGAATACGAGCGCTCGAAGCTCGCGAATGTCCTCTTCACGAGGGCGCTCGCCGAGCGGCTCGATCCGCGCCTCGTCACCGTGTACGCGGTTCATCCGGGTGTCGTTCGCTCCGACGCCTGGCGCCGCATCCCGTGGCCCGTTCGCGTGTGGATGACGCGGGACATGCTCTCGAACGAAGAGGGCGCCAAAACGACGGTCCATTGCGCGACCTCGGACGCGGTCGCCGACGAGACGGGCCTCTACTACGACGATTGCAAGGTGAAGGCGCCGAGCGCGCTCGCGCTGGACGCCGCGCTCGCCGACCGCGTGTGGACGCGAAGCTTGGAGCTCGCATGCTGACTGCCGAAGCCGGCGAGAGCCCGGACGACATCGCACGACCGAGGACGCTCGAGCGATTGGTGTACGAGGTGCGGCGCGCCGAGCACCTCGGCGTTTCCATCGTTCCTGTCGGGGCTCGCTATGCGCTCGCGCGGCCGCACGCGTCGCGCGGGCTCCAGCTGCGCACCGACGGAATGCGACGGCGGCTCGGCATTCGCGCGCGCGAGCGGCGGGAGGATTGGGCGCACCGCGACCTATTCCGATGCGAAGCAGGCGCATCGGTGCAAGCCATCAACCTGCGCCTCGCCGAACGCGGGTTGGCCCTTCCGACGATGGGCGCCTTCGCGCGTCAGACCATCGGCGGCGCGGTGTCCACGTCGACGCACGGCTCGGGTCTCGCGACGGGGCCGATGTGCGATGCCGTCGTGAGCGCCGAGATCGTCAGCGGCGGCGGGCGTGCGCTCCGCGTCGAGCCGAACGATGGGCCGACCGATCCGCGCTGGTTCTCCGGCGATCGATGCGAGCTCGTGAAGGACGACACAACGTTTTACTCCGTCGTCGCCGGCCTCGGCGCTGCGGGTGCCCTCTACTCGCTCACGCTGTCCGTCGTCCCCGACGAGACGCTGGAAGAGACGCGCACGCTGACGACGTTCGAGGAGCTACGAAATCGTCTTCGCTCGCGTGAGTACGTCGCCTCATTTCGCGATCTCGCCGTCCTGGTCAACCCCAACGAAAGAGAAGGCCGTCACCTGGCGGCCGTCACGGCCATCAAGCGTGCGGTCGAACCTCAGGGGGCTAGCTCGGCGGCCGGCCATGACGGTCTCGTGCCGCGGCTCGTCTCGCGCGTGCCGGTGGGCGCGTGTCTAACCTCCTTTCTCCGGAGGTTTCCGGGAAGCACGCCGCTTGCCGTAGACCTCGCGCTGACCGCGCTTCGCGGCCGCCGCGTCGTCGGTCGCACGGCCGAAGTGCTCGCCGCGACGCCGCTGAACGAGACGGTCAAAGCCCAAGCCGTCGAGCTCTCGGTCCCGTTCGAGGACGCGGTTCCTGCGGCCGAGGCGGTCTTTGCGCTGGCGCGCGACGAGGCACGTCGGGGTCGGGTCCTCACCGCGCCGATGACGCTTCGCTTCCAGGGACCGTCAAGTCATCTTCTCTCGCCGCAGTATGGTCGCGAGAGCGCGACCATCGAGCTCATCGTCCTGTCGGGGACGTGCGACGAGGATCGAGTGCTCTCGCCGTACGTCGACCTCTTGGCGGCGCTCGGTGGCCGCATCCATTTCGGGCTCTGTGTGCCGCGTCGTGCGGCGCGCGACAGGCTCCTCGCGAACATTCCCTCGCTCGCGCTCTGGCGGCGCACGGTCGAGGCGCTCGATCCTCGCGGGACGTTCGTGCATCGCCTCGTTCGCCAATCCGGACTGCGCTGATCTCAGAACGCGTGTCCGATGTCGAGGTAGACCCCAGGCGTCTCTTCGGTGGGCGAGTAGGCTCCGTCGATGCGGAGCACGAACGTGTCGGCCCATCGAATGCGCAGCCCGCCGCCGGCGCCGAGGGTGAAGGGCGGACGCTCGAAGTCGAGGTCCAACGCGGGCTGATCGACGAAGTCCGCCCACACGTGCGCGGCGTCGACGAAGCCGACGAGGCCGATCTGGAAGCGTTGCTTGAAGATCTCGAACCAGGGAAAGCTGCCGCGCAGCTCGACCTGTCCGAGCAGCTTCATGCGACCGTGGAACCGGCGAAGCGGCACGCCGCGAAGCGTCGTGCTGCCGCCGAAGTCCTCCGGGAAGAGGACCCCGAGCTGCGACATCTCGTCGACCGGCGGGTGCCCCGTGAGCGCGTCGAATGCGGCGCGATGCGCGAACACGAGGTAGTCGCGCATGATCGGCGCGAACCATCGCGTGCCGAAATGAAACCGCGAGTGCGACAGGCTGTCGGTCAGCCCCGGCGAGAGGCGGACCCCGACTTCGGTCAGGCTCCCGCTGTCGGGCGCGAACTCGTGATCGCGGTCGTCCCAGAGGATGCCGAAGCTCTTCGCGATCCTCGGATGGTCCGAGGTGCCGTGAAGCAGCTCGCGGAGCGCCCTGCCTTGCTCCGACGCTTGGAATCGAAGCTGCTCGTCGTCCTCGAGCTTCGAGCCGGGGTAGCGTTCGACCCAGTAGTACGCCACGTGGGTCCCGTCGTAGATCTCGAGGCGCGGATCCTCGCCAGACCGATCGATCTTGAACGGGGTGAAGCGAGCGAAGAAGTCGAGGCTGAGCGCCATCTTGTCGTATTGGTAAAACCTGCGAGCCGTCTCGCTCTCCTCGAGGACTTCATCCGGAAAATCGATACTGAGGCTCCGCTGGCCGAAGCCGTAGTACCCGGTGGTCGCGAGCTTGTTGAACGCGATCTCGCCCTGCAGCCGGAGGCGATCGCCCAGCAATCCCGGCATGTCCATCCGGACATAATCGTCATGATAGGGGACGTGCGGATCGCCTGCCTCGTCCACCGCGACCGTCGCCTGCAGAGCGGCTTGCAATCGCAGTCTGTATGGATCGTACCCGGGCTCGAAGCGCGCCAAGACGCCGATGGCGCCGAATCCGAACCCCAGATCGCTGTCATAGCTGAGCACCGGCAAGAGGCCGGGTTCCCAGCGCTCGGGCGGGGGCGCTTCAGGATCGAGCGACGCGATTGGCTCGTCCGCGCGCGCCGGCGACGCCGCGCACACCAGCGCTGTGATCCCCCCGAAGACCACCCGACCGTGCACGCTCAAGGATTCGGTCCGGCGTCCTCGGTCGGCCACGGCTCCTCGACGAGATCGAAGCGGCCGTGGTCGTAGGGCATGTTCGGCGCGCGCTCGCGATGAACGAGCCTTTCGCGGATGCCCTTCTTTCGAAGCTGCACGACGCGGTGGTAGCAGAAGGGATTGTTCCCGCGCTTGCCGAGCGTCGTGTGAACCGTCCACGAGCAGCCCGCGCGGCAGACGTCGGCGTAGTAGCAGGTCTTGCAGAAGCCCCAGAGCTCATCGAGCCCGCGGTCGCGCGAGAAGCGGATCTGCTTCGACTCCGCCCAGAGGGTCTCGAGAGAGAGCTCGCGCACGTTGCCGCCGGCATACGATGCGGTCGGCAGCGTCGGGCACGCCTTGACCGTTCCGTCCGACTCGATCCCCATCACGTAGATGCCCGCCAGGCATCCGCGCCAATGCGCCTCGTTGCCGCCGGGGCGCGAGCGCAAGAGCTGCTCGTGCGGGCCGAAGTAGCCGATGTTGTTGTTCGGCACGATGTTGAAGCAGACGCCGTTGCCGTCGAACGCGTCGATGGCGGCTCGCTGGATCTCGGCGAGGGTGTCGATGACCTCGACCACGCGCCAGGGCTCGAGGATCCACTCCGGGTGATCGGCCGCGCGGCCCATCGGGCCTGTCAGCTGGACCTGCCAGGCTTGCACGCCGTGCGATTGCAACGTCGCCGCGGTCTCTTTGAGGAGGTGCGCGTTGAGCCGATTGATCTGTGAGTTGGCGCTGAGCACGAGGCCCGCCTCGCGCGCGTTGTCGAGTGCCTGCACCGCGGCGCGAAAGCTGCCGAGGTTGCCTCGCAGCTTGTCGTGAACGATCGCCGGCCCGTCGATCGAGACGCCGAGCCCGGCGAGGCCGGCGTCGCGGAAGATTCGTGCGCGCTCTTTGGTGAAGGCGCGACCGCCGGTCTGCATCGTCACGCGGACGCCGCGATCGGCGAGGTACGAGATGATCGTGGTGACGTCGGAGCGCAGGTACGCTTCGCCGCCGATCAGCGTCACCTCACGGGCTCGCAGATCGACGAGGCTCTGCGCGACCTCGAGACACTCCTCGGTCGAGAGCTCGACCGGCCGCGCCGGACCGGCGCGGGTCCCGCAATGCTGACAGGGCTGGTCGCATTTGGTCGTGATCTCCCAGACCACGTAGACGGGACGCGCTTCGCCTTCGTCGTCGGCGCGGAGCGCCCGCACCGGCGCGTTCTTTCCGAAGCGACTGGGATCGGGATCGCCGGACATCATGACGAGGCTATCACTGCCTTTCGGATCGCTCATGTGCCAGCCCGTGCCGACGTCGACGTCGCCCTCGCTCGAATCTCGCGCTGAATGACCATGATTGGCCCCGCCGGTGCACCAGGGATGCCATCGGGTGATGGCTGGGTTCGATCTGGCATGTCCGGTGCTTCGACCGGTCACCATGCTTTCCAAAGCTTCCTTCGAGGTCTGCCCGAGCTGCGGTTGCCACGTCGCTCGGAGCAGCATTTCTTGTCCTCACTGCGACCGCGTCTTCGAGCGTACGCGCGGCCGACTTCAACCCGCGCTCGTCGCGGTCATGATGGGTCTCGGTGCAGTCGCCGCTTCGTCCACCGCGTGCAGCGGCGGCTCGGGCGACGACGGAGCGGGCGGCGAGGGTGCCGGCGTCGACGACGGCGACGGGAACGGCTACCCGTCGGCGGTGAGCACCTATGGCGTCGGGCCCAGCTCGACGACGCAGTCGTCATCCTCGGGCGGCGACGCCTGCGCGACGCTCGACGATGGAACGCCTTGCGGAGGGTGCGTCGAGCTGTCGTGCTGCGCCGAGGGCCTGGCGTGCGCCGACTCGCTGCCTTGCGCCGAGGCGGGCGACTGCCTCGATGCGTGCGATCCGAACGACCTGGCGTGCGCGACCGCTTGTCAGGAGGCGAATCCCGAGGGCTTCACGCTGCAGCAGGCGCTCCGGCAATGCCTGGGCGAGAGCTGCGAGCAGGAGTGCCTGGCAGACTGATCGCCTACGCCTTCGCCTGTGTCAGGCCGTGCCGTCCGCGACGAGCGGAAGGGGTGATCTACGCCAGTTTTCTTGGTGGCACGGTCGGTGCTACCGCTCGAGCCGATGCTTTCCAGAGCTTCCTTCGAGGCCTGTCCCCACTGCGGATCCCACGTCGCTCGGGGCAGCGCGTCTTGTCCCCATTGTGATGTCGTCCTCGAGCGAAAAGGGGGGCGTCTTCCGCCGGCCATCGTCGCGGTGATGATGGGCCTCGGCATGGTCGCCGGGACGAGCGCTGCGTGCGACGACAAGCGCAACATCGACGACGACGACGGCAGCGGGGGCGACGGCGACAGCGGCGACTGGCCGTTCGGGGACGGCAGCGGCGGGAGTCCCGGCAAGACGACGACGAAGGCGTCCAGCACGATCTACGTCGGCAGTACGACCGGCTACCCCTCGGCCGTCAGCACCTACGGCGTCGGTCCGAGCTCGACGTCGACCTCGATGACCACCGGCGACATTTGCCCAGGGCTCGACGACGGCACGCCCTGCGGTGGCTGCCTGGCCCTCTCGTGCTGCGGCGAGGGGATCGCGTGCTTGGAATCGCAGCCGTGCGTCGATGTCAGCCAATGCATCGCCGCTTGCGCTCCCGACGACTTGCTTTGCGCGACCGAGTGCCAAGAGGCTTATCCCGAGGGCTTCGCGCTCTACCAAGAGCTCTGGCAGTGCGGGTCCGCGAGCTGCGACAAGTGCTTCGAGTGAACCCGGTCAGCCGAAGGTGACGACGGCGCGGTAGCGCACGCGGCCTTCGGCGAGGCGGGTCATGGCGCGATTGACCAGATGGAGCGGGAAGGTCTCGACGCGCGGCGCGATCAGGCCGCGCGCGGCGAGGTCGAGGACGTCATCGAGGTCGCTGCGCGGGCCCTGGATCGCGCCCACCACCGACAGCTGGCGAAGGACGAGGTCGATCGGATCGAGCTCCAGTGCTCCGTCGCCCAAGCCGGCGAGGACGAGCCGCCCGCCTTCGGCGAGGCCGCGCGCCGCGAGGCCCGCGTCGCGCATCGAGCTTGTCATTGCCAGAATGATGTCCGTGCCTCCAATCGATTGGAGCGCTTCGCCGGGGTCGTTCGAGACGATGGCCTCGGCGCCCAGCGCACGCGCGTCGGCAGCCTTGTCGGTGCGGCTCGTCACGACGACGACCTCGTGTCCCATCGCCCGCGCGATCATCAGCGAGAGGTGTCCGAGCCCACCGAGGCCGAGGATCGCGATGCGCTCGCCGGGTCGAGGGCTCGCGCGTCGATAGGCCGACATGGCTACGTGCCCTCCACAGAAGAGCGGTGCGGCGAGCTCGAGGTCGAGGTTTGCCGGGAGCTTGGTGCAGCCGGACGCTTCGGCGACGACCAGCTCCGAGAGCCCGCCGCCGTTCTCGATCCAGGTCACCGGCGAGGTGCAGCGGGTCTCTTCGCCGCGCGCGCAGCCCGCGCACGCGCCGCAGACGCGCTGGATCCAGCTGATGCCGACGCGATCTCCGGGCTCGAAGCCCGCGGCGCCGTCGCCGACCTCTTCGACGATGCCTGCGACCTCGTGCCCGAGAACGATCGGCGTCGGCACGGGGAATCGACCCGTGTGCGCATGCAGATCGGTGCCGCAGAGGCCGACGGCGATCGGTCGGATGAGCAGCTGACCGGGACCGGCCGAAGGGATGGGAAGAGGCGTGAGCTCGAGCGGCGAGCCTTTGCGGCGGAAGACGGCTGCGGCCATCTCGCCCGAACGAATGTCGCGCGTGCACCACTCGCGAGCGAGGTGCGCGCCCACTTCGACGGCGCGCGGCTCGAAGCCATGCGTGTGCGCCCGATATCGAATCGCACCCGCGTGCTCGATGAGGCGGCGATGGGCGCCCGCCGCTTCACCATCGGCGGTGAGGGCCTCGAGCAGGGCTCGCTGGTAGGCGTCGAGATCGGCGGGCTCGTCCTCGATGAACGCGGCTCGCGCACCGTCGTCGCGTGGCCGCGTGGTGATCGGTCCGGCGTCGGCGCGCTCGATCTGCTCGATGACGCTTCGGATGCGGGTGAAGTCGGCTCTGTAGCGTTCGGCCTCGGGCACGGAGAAGAGCGAGCGATCCGAGCGCTCGAGGATCACCACCTCGAGGTTCGTGGTGCGCGGCAACAGCGCCGCGAGCAGCTCGAACGCCGGCTCGGGAACGTCGTGATCATGGCTGTCGCAACGGAACGGGCGTGATGGATCCGCGGAAGGGTAAGTCGCCCCGCCGCCGGCGACGTGGATCTCGCGCACGCGATCGAGGCCGTAGCGCTCGGCGAGCGCGAGCGGGTCGAGATCGAAGTTGAACGCCTGGCAAAAGAGGTTGTGGACGTCGAGCAGGAGGAACGCCCCCGTTTGTCCGCAGAGCTCGCGCACGAGATCCGCCTGCGCGAGCGCGTCGTCGCGTCCGAAAGCCATCGCCAGGTTCTCGATGCCGATGGGGCCGCCTGCGATGTCGCCGAGGCGCGCGACGCGTTCGGTGGCGACCTTCAAGACTGCCATGCTCGGTGGGAGCGGCAGCGGCGTTCCTCGGACGATCTCGCCCGCGGTCATGAAGCCGTAATGCTCGGTGAGATGACGGAACTTCCGGCGCTCGAAGGTCTCTCGCGCCTCGTCGAGCCACGCCTCTTGATGCGGCAAGAGACGCGCCGACATCGGCGAGAGCTCGACCCCGTGAGCGAACACCGCGTTCCGGGATTCGTAGTCATCGAGGATGCGCCGAGCCCAGGGCGCGATTCCGTCTTCGCCGAAGCCGAAGTCGAGGCTCCACTCCACTGCGTCGACCACGCCCGCTTCGAAGAGCGGTGCCGTCGCGACGCGAACGTCCTCTGCGGGGAGGAGCGAGATGCCGCAGAGGACGCGCATTGTCGGAAGGTTAGTCGACCGGACGGGTCGCGATCACGACGCTCGAGCGATCAGCCGCGACCGCACGCCGCCTTGACCCGCCAGCCGCCGGGGCGGTTGATCGGACGCACCGGCCGCGGCGGCGGGTTCACGATCGGCCTCGGCTGCTCTGCCGACACGTTCGAGAAGTTGGGCGAGGTGTTCGCAATGGGCTGGGGACGAGGCGGCTCGATCACTGCCCCGGGCTGCGCCTCGCCCGCGGGGCGGAGAAACCAAGGCGCGTCGCCGCTGGCGGTCGTCGCTTCTTGCGAGGTCGCCGAAGCGAATTCGAGGCGGTCGTCGTAGCTCGTCGGTCGGCGCCGCGCGGCCTGCGCAGCCTCTTCGACCTGCTCGATCCCGTCGAGCCCCATCGGTGCGAGCTCTTCTTTCACGCTTGGCTCGCCGCTGCAGCCGATGGCCAATGCGAGCGACGTGCCACTGAGCAGTTGAACCCCTACACGACCTTTCTGCCAAGCCGACCAGCGCATTCGAACCTCTTGTCGAAGCACGTGCCTGGGTCGGGTGGGTTCGTGACCATCAATCCGAGCAACACTTCAAACCGCCGGGTTGCCCGCAGGTCGAGGGCTCCGGATCGCACTGATTCAGCCAGATCTCGACGGGTCCCAAGACCTCGAGGCGCTGGCCGGCATGCAGCGGCTCGCCGGCGAGTGTCGCGAGCTCGACGTGGACCATGAGCTCGGTCCCCTCGGGAAGGTGCGAGGCCGGATCGACGGTCGAGCCCAAGAGGTACGCGAGCAGGCCTGCCGTCTGGCCCGACTTCAGCTCGATGACGCGCGTCGTCACCTCGCCCACATTCTCACCCGTCGCCGCGAGCGTCGCGAACACCGTGGCCGTGACCTTCGGAGGACAGCCCGGGCAAAGGACCGCCGCCCACACGTGGTACCCGCCCTGCGGACCGGTGATGTGCGGGACGATCTGTCCTTCGACCAGCGGCTCGTAACAGACCTCGCCGGTTCCGATTTCGAACTCGGGTGCATCCGGTGTTTCGCCGCACGGCGAAGGGCGCTGCTGCTCCGGCCCGATGGCACCCGTCGATGCGGCCAACGTGGCCGTCGAAGCTTCTCCGCCGCCGCCGCTTCCGTGCTCGCTCGCGTCGTCGCTGCACGCTGACAAGAGCGTGAGGAACGGCAGGAGCGAGACAGGTCGAACGAGCATCGGAGCGGTCATTCGAGCCTAGCTCGCGGTCACGTCCGCACGCCATCGGCGAGCCCTTGACGCATTCCTATATCGGAATATGATGTGACGCATGGCACGAGCAGCAACGACGTCCGACGTCTTCAACGCGATCGCCGAGCCGCAACGCCGAGAGATCTTGGCCCTGCTGCGCGCCGGTGAGAGGCCGGTGACCGAGCTCGCCGACGAGCTCGGGATGACCCAGCCGGGGGCGTCCAAACATCTGCGAGTGTTGCGAGAGGTTGGGCTCGTGCGTGACCGCAAGGCGGGCAAGCAGCGCTTGTACTGCCTCGATGCGCGTGGGCTGCGACCGGTCCACGAGTGGACGGGCGGGTTCGCACGGTTCTGGAATGAGAGCTTCGAACGGCTCGACGCCTACGTGCAGGATCTGAAGCGGCAACGCGGGAGGAGCAGCTGATGAGCCCGACCGCCGACCGCGAGATCGTGATCTCGAGGGTCATCGACGCCCGGCGCGAGCTCGTGTTCGAGGCGTTCACCGAAGTGCGGCACCTGTCAGCGTGGTGGGGCCCGAACGGGTTCACCACCACCACGCGGTCGTTCGAGTTCCGCGTCGGTGGTGGGTGGATCTTCGTGATGCACGGCCCCGACGGGACCGACTACCAGGAGTGGATCTCTTGGACCGAGATCCTCGTGCCGGAGCGGATCGCGTTGCTCCACGGTGAGTCGCGCGGCGATCCGAATGCCTTCCAGTCGGTCATCACGTTCGCGGCCGAAGGCGGGGCGACCCGGATCGAGATGCGCACCGTGTTTCCTACCAAGGAGATGCGCGATCAGGCGGTCGAGAGGTACCGCGCGATCGAGGGCGGCCAGCAGACGCTGAGCAATCTCGCCGCGTACGTCACCGAGGGCGCTGGGAAGGGAGCGAAGGGCTGATGGCCGGCAAGGTGTTCTTCAGCGTGTCGATGTCGCTGGACGGGTTCATCGCGCCCGCGTCGCTCGGCGACTTGATGAAACAAAAATGGATGGAGCTGCAAGCGTGGGTCTTTCCGCAGCGGTTCTTCCGAGAGAACCTGAAGCTGGGCGCGGGCGGTGAGGAGGGGCGCGACAACGACATCCTGCGCGAGACGTTCGAGCGCACCGGCGCGAGCGTGATGGGCAAGCGCATGTTCGACGCCGGCGAGAAGATGTGGCCGGAGGAAGCGCCGTTCCACACGGCGGTCTTCGTGGTGACGCACGAGAAGCGTGATCCGTGGGAGCGGCCCGGCGGGACCACCTTCC
>JBGTSH010000071.1:0-35973 GCA_041940405.1 Polyangiaceae bacterium | reverse complement strand
CGCTTGGCGGTCTACATCGAAAAGAGGGTGAAGCTCGCTCGTCAGGTGCGCGGCGCGCTCACCTATCCGACGGCCGTCATCATCATCATGATCATCGTGATGACGGTGCTCCTCACGTGGGTCATTCCCGCGTTCGAGGGGATGTTCGCCGAGTTCGGTGCCAAGGACGCCCTGCCGTGGCTGACCAAGGTCGTCATCTCGGTCTCACGAAACTTCGTGAGCTTCCTGCCGTTCATCCTGGTCGGCATGATCATCATCGCCGTCCTGGCGGTGATGTTCTACCGAACGCGTCAGGGTAAGCGCGCCGTTCACGGCATCCTCCTCAAGATCCCAATCATCGGCTCGGTGCTCCAGAAGATCGCGGTCGCCCGCTTCTCCCGCACCTTGGGCACGCTCCTCGGCTCCGGCGTTCCGATCCTCGACGCGCTCGAGATCGTCGCGCGTACGGCAGGCAACCTCGTGATCGAGGACGGCCTCATCTACGCGAAGCAGCGGATCTCCGAAGGTAAGAACATGGCCGAGCCTCTCAAAGAGGTGAACGTCTTCCCCGGCATGGTCGTGCAGATGATCGCCGTCGGTGAGCAGACCGGCGCGCTCGACACCATGCTCAGCAAGATCGCCGACTTCTACGAGGATGAGGTAGACGTCGCGGTCGCTTCGCTCACGTCGCTCCTCGAGCCCATCCTGATGGTCGTCATCGGCGCGATGGTCGGCGTCGTCCTCGTCTCGATGTACCTCCCGATCTTCGATCTCGCCGGCAAGATCAAGGCCGAGTGAGCCAGCCGCCGCCCTCCGAGGTGGCGGCTGCGCCTTCCGCGCCGGGCGTCGACGCGACCGCTTCGGCCGCCGATCTCGTTCGGCGCCTGACGCGCATGGCAGCGATGCGGCTGCTCGTGCTGACGGGCTTTCTCGGCATCATCACCTTCGTCTACCTGCGCGGGCAGACGGGCGGCTTCTCCTCGAGCGTCGCCTTCGCCGCCGTTGCGCTCGCCTACGCCGCGTCGGCGATCTACGGCATCGCGCTCCGAGGCGGCCGGTTCCTGCGCGGGATCGCGTTTGCCCAGCTGGTCACCGATCAGCTGCTCTGGACGGCGCTCGTCTACGTCACCGGCGGCGTGACCAGCGGCGGCGTCTCGCTCTACGGGCTCACCTGCCTCGTCGGCGCCGCGCTGCTCGGCGTCCGTGGCGGGCTCGTCGCGCTGTTCGCAGGCGCCGTCGCCTACCTCGGCCTCGCGGTCGCTCTGCTCGAGGGCTTCTTGCCGATCCCGTCGGATCAGCCTCCTTCGGTGTACGTCTCCACGTGGGCCGACGCCGCGTACCCGATGCTCGCGAACCTGTTCGCGCTCGCGACGGTGACCGGGCTCGCGAGCTACCTCGGCGAGCGGCTACGGGAGGCCGGTGGCGATCTCGAGGCAGCCCGTGAGCGCGCCGAGCGCGCCGAGCAGCTCGCGTCCCTCGGTCGCCTCGCGGCAGGGCTCGCTCACGAGATCCGAAACCCGCTCGGCTCGATCGCCGGATCGATCGAGCTGCTCGGATCGAGCCCCGGCCTGAGCGAAGAGGACAAGCGCCTCTGCGGGATCGTCCAGCGTGAGGCTTCGAGGCTCAACGATCTGGTGGGCGACATGCTCGAGCTCGCGCGCACCAGGCCGCCGGCGATCGGCGACGTCGAAGCCGCGGTGCTGGCGCGCGAGGTGGTCGAGCTCGCGTCGCAGGTCGGCCGCGGCAGCGACGTGACGGTGGAGTACGTCGGGCCGACGCACTTGCGGATCTCGGCCGACTCCGCGCAGATGAGGCAGGTCCTGTGGAACCTCGTCCGCAACGCCGTGCAGGCGAGCTCGCCGGGTGACGAGGTTCGGGTTCGATTGGCGAAACGTGAGGGCGGCGGAGCGGTGCTCGAAGTCTCGGACGCGGGACCGGGGATCCCCGAGGAAGCGAAAGGAAAGCTCTTCGATGCGTTCTTCACGACCCGCTCGCAGGGGACCGGCGTAGGCCTCGCGGTGGTCAAGCGGATCGTCGACGATCACGGCTGGGCGATTCGCGTCCGCAGCACCGACGGACGCGGGGCGACCTTCAGCGTGTTGATCCCGCCGGGGGCGGTGTTGTCGGAAGAGGATCGATCCGCGGAGGCTTGATCTTGCCGTCCTCGAAGAGCGCGGGATCGAGCCGGAGTGTGGCGCTCGGGAGCAGGTTCACGCTGCTCGGATCCACCGCGACCTGGACACCCGAAGCGGGCGGCTTGGCCGCGTCCTGGGGCGCTGCGTCGCAGGCAGAGACCGCGAAGAGCAAGAAGGCGACGCGTGACAGGTTAACGAGCAGACTCACGAAGATACCGTATTGAATGGGGGCTGGATTTCGCCCGTCCACGTACTACTGACTGGTTCCGCGGGCTGGGCCCGCTTTTGGAGAGGTCTTCGTGCGATCCTACCCGCCCATCCGTCGCTCGTTCTTCGCCATCCTCGGCGCGTTCGTCCTCTTCGTCGCGGCCCCGGTCCTTGCCGGGAGCGCGACCGACGCGGTCAAGGCGAAGCAAGAAGAGCTGTTCAAGCTCCTCGACAAGCCTCAGGAGAACAAGAAGAAGATCGCCGCGATCTTCGACGAGTGGCTCGACTACGAGACGATGGCCAAGGCTTCGATGGGCGATCAGTGGGACAAGCTCACCGACGCACAGAAGAAGGAGTTCTCGGGCCTCCTGAAGCAGCTCGTGACCTCGAGCTACGAGAAGAACCTGACGAAGGTGCTTCCCTACAAGATCAGCTACCTGTCCGAGGAATCGAAGGGCGAGGGAAAGACCCTCGTGAAGATGAAGGCGACGCACAAGACCGACAGCCGCGCCGATGAAATCTTGCTCGACGTCCTCGTTCAGGACAAGGGCGGCAAGCTCAAGGTCATCGACATCTACCCGGAGGGCGTCAGCACCGTGGACGCGTACCGGGTCCAGTTCGTGAAGATCTACAAAGAGAAGGGCTACGACGAGCTCGTGAAGAAGCTCAGAGAGAAGATCGCGAAGGGGCAGTAGCTCTTCGGGCCCTGCGCGGGGGGCCGCAACCCCGCTCGCGTTGCCGCGTTTTTCGCGGCTTGGCGCCTCGCCTGATACGATCGGCCCGATGCTCTCGGGCGCGCGACGCGCCAAAACCAGCCTTCGTCAGCCGGGACCGAAACGGCCGGCCGAGCCCCCTCGCGAGGAGGGCAAGGTCGGCCTGCGCCTCGCGCTCGCGCAGGGAAGCCTGGGGATGGAGCTCGCCGCGCCGGTTCGCCTGGGGCCGGTAGACGTGCAGGAGATCTCGGTCCGTCTCGAGGACCTGAGGTTTCCGCTCGACCTCTCGGGCGGCGTCGCGCGGTTCCGTCATCGTCGCGGCCGGCTCATGGGCGGCACGGTGGATTTCGAGCTCGGCGCGCTCGGCAAGCACCTCGAGCCCAAGCTCCGGGGTCAGCTCGTAGCGCCTCTGCCGGTGGCCTTGACGATTGCGTCGGCGCCTTCGGGGGTCATCAGCGTCGGCGTCGCCTCCGAAGGCGCAGCGCTCGCGTTCGACGTCGTGCTCGCTCCGATGGAGCAGGACCTTCGCGTGCTCGTCGAGGACGCGCGAGCGCTCGGGCTCGCGGCGCCCGCACACGTAGCCGCCGTCCGCCTCGTCGGGCTCGCGCTCCGCGGGCTCGCCGAGGTCGCAGGCGGCGGGTTCATCGTGCGCGATCCGCTCGGACAGATCGCCAGGCGCCTCTTGCCGGACGCAGGCGCTCGCGCTCCGGCGACGCGCGGCCTCGCCATTTCGGTACGAGAGAAGGGAGCGCTCGACATCGTCCTCGAAGGTCGCGTCGGCGCGCCGGGCGAGCTCTCTTCGCGCGCGATTCGCGCGCTCGAGGCGGCGGAGCTCGCCGGACCCGGCGACCAGGCCGCGCTCGCCGGCGATCTCGAGGCCGCGCGCACGGCCTACCTCGCGGCGCTCGAACGCGCCCCGCGCCACGCAGAGATCGCGACGCGGCTCGCGGCGCTCGATCTCTCGCTCGGCGATCGCGCAGAGGCAGCGCTCGCGACGCTCGTCGATCTCAGCGGCCCGCTCGGGGCCGGGCTCCTCGGCAGCCTGGTCCTGGAGTCGGTAGGCGAGAACGAAGCTGCCTACGCGTCCGCCGCCCGTGCAGCGGCGGACGAGCCCTTCGGCCCGCTCGCGGCGCTCGCGTGGCTGCGCGCCGCGCGGCTCGCCCCCGATGCCGCTGCGCGCACCGACGCCCTCGATCGGGCCATCGTGCGCTCGCCGTCGCTCTCGGTCGCACGCTGGGAGCGGTTCGTCGCCAGGCTTCACACGGGTGACATCCGCGGGGCCCTCGGCGACGCGCAGCACGCCGAGGCTTCGGCGCCGTCGCACGAGCGGTTCGACGTCTGCCGTCGAGCCGCCGAGGCCCTCGCCGAGCGCGGGCACCTCGCCGAAGCGCAGACGTGGTTCGAGCGGGCGCTCCGGCAGCGGCCCAAGAGCGCCGCGGCGATCGTCGGGCTGGCGCGAGCGCTTCGCGATCTGGGCAAGCCGCAGCGCGCGCTGGACCTCTTCGCGCGGGCCATCGAAATCGACGCTTCCGATCCGGAACGGGACCGAGCCGCGGATCTCGAGATGGCGCGCCTCCTCGCGACGTACGCCGGCGACAGGCCGGCGGCGATCGCGCGCGTCGCGGAAGTGCCGCAGACCTCGGAGCACGCCGCCGAAGCGCGTCTGCTCGAGGCCGCGTGGCGAGCCGAGCTCGGCGACGGCGCGGGAGCGTCTCGTGCCGCCGCGCGCCTGCGCTCGTTCGCCGAAGCACGCGCGCAGGCTACGCCCGCGAACGAAGCTCGTAGGGTCGCCGATCGGCTCGTCGAGCTCGCCTCGCTCGAAGAGCGGCTGCTCTCGGATGCCAAGGCGGCGGAGCGCGATCTGGCGCTCGCGGTGCGCCTCGATCCGTCGCATCGAGAGGCGGCGCGTCAGCTGCGGCGAGTGGCGCGCGACACCAGCGTGCAGGCGAGACCGGAGCCGCCGCCTGCCCCGCCGCCTCCTTCTCCCGAGTCGCCCGAGGTCTTCGAGGACAGCGAGACGAGCGACCTCGCCAACGACGAGGCGATGGTCGAGCGCTTGACCGAGAAGCTGCGCGCCGATCCCTCCGACGAGGCGAACGTGGCCGCGCTCGGGGCGACGCTCGAACGCCTCGGCCGAGACCTCGAGGTGCTCGCGCTCCTCTCGGGACGCCTGGAAGAAGCGTCCCCTGCGGCGCGTCCGGGCCTCGAGAGCTGGCGCAATCGCGTGCTGCACCGACTTGCCGTCGCCGCTCGCCGGGAAGGCCGAGCCGATGAAGCGGCGTTGTACGAGTCGATGATTCAGTAGTAGAGGAGTCATTCGTGGCAGAGCCGGACAAGAGACCCATCGTCGTTCAGAAGTACGGGGGCTCTTCGGTTGCCGACGTCGAGAAGATCGGTCGCGTCGCGGATCGCGTCGTCGCCACGCGCAACGAAGGTTGTGACGTGGTCGTCGTCGTGAGCGCGATGGGCAAGACCACCGACTCGCTCATCCGGCTCGCCAACGACGTCGCCGGATCCGGGGCCGAGGTGCCGCGGCGCGAGCTCGACATGCTGGTGTCGACGGGCGAGCGCGTGTCGATGTCGCTCCTCTCGATCGCGATCCAGTCGCGCGGCGCGCCGGCGATCTCTTTCACAGGCTCGCAGTCGGGTATCCTCACGAACGACCGCCACTTCGACGCTCGGATCATCGAGGTCCGCCCGCATCGCATCGAAGACGAGCTGTCGCGCGGCAAGGTCGTCATCGTCGCGGGCTACCAGGGCATGAGCTACAAGCGCGAGATCACCACGCTCGGTCGTGGCGGGTCGGACACGACGGCGGTCGCCCTCGCCGCGGCGCTGTCGGCCGAGCGGTGCGAGATCTACAGCGACGTCGACGGCGTCTACTCGGCGGACCCTCGGGTCGTCGAGGACGCTCGGCATCTGCCGGAGCTGGATCACGCGATGCTCCAAGAGATGGCCGAGGGCGGCGCCAAGGTGATCTGCGCCCAAGCGGTCGAGTGGGCGCGGCGCCGAGGGATCACCATCCACGCGCGCTCGACGTTCGATGCGCGGCGAGAGAGCGTCATCGTGCCCGCAGGGCAGGGCAGGCAAAGCGCGCGCGCCGTCTGCGCAGAGCAACGCCTCCTCTACGTCACCTGGCCGGGCGCGGATGCCGCCGCGACGCTCGCGGCGCTGCGCGCGGCAGGGCTCACCTACAAGGACCTGTCGCAGGGGCCCCACGGCGGCAGCGCGCTCGTCCCGCTCCTCAACGTGCCGACGCCCGACGCAGCGACGCGCGAGCTCGCGCAGCGCCTCACCGATGGAAAGATCGTCGGCGGCGTCTCCACCGTCAGCGTGATCGGCGACGGCTTCGCGGACTCGTCCGAGCCGCTCGAACGCTTCACGCGCGTGCTCGGGGATGCCGGCGTCTCCGCTCTGGCGATCACCGCCGGACCACTGCGCCTCACCGCGCTCGTCCGCGGGGACGACGTGGCGCCGGCGCAGCGTGCGGTGCACGCTGCGTTTGTCGTCTGAGCGCTTACTGCCTGTACTTGGCGATGGCGAAGTCGCTGTAGCCGGCGTTCGGCAACACGCCGCCGCCGTAGTTCGCTTCTTCTTCCCAGTACTCGCCGACCGCCAGGACGTCCCCGCAGGGCAGCATCTCTGCCGAGCGGAAGGACTGCGTGGAGAGCCCGCTCACCTTGCGGCTCCAGAGCACGTTCCCGTTGGTGGGATTGCTCTTGAAGATGAACGCGTCGGTCTGCTCGCTCAACACGGCGATCATCCCGAAGAACAGCGCGCCGCTGTACGTTCCGGTGACCACGATCCCGTCGTCCGGTCCCACGCCCACGTCGGTCACGCTTACCGTGCCGCTGCTGTTGATCCCCTTGCTCGCCTGGTAGGTGCCGTCGGCCGCGTACTTCACGAGGAGGATGTCCTCACCCGTCGAGGTCGGCGAAATCTCGGTTCCGGCGACGCCGTTGAGGTTCAGCGCCGTGTCGAAATCGCCGGCCACCCACATCGATCCGTCGGAGAGGATGCCGACGGAGGTCACGACTTCGTCTCCGCTCGAGCCGATCCCCTTGGCCCAGAGGACGTTGCCGTCGTCGTCCATCCGGACGACGTAGCCGTCGATGCCACCTTGCGCAGTGATCGTCGTGGCGCCGAAGGTGATGTTGGAGCCGAGGTCGCCGACCATGACGAGATTGCCGCTGTCGTCGACTTCCATGTCGTAGACGTTGTTCTGCTGGTTGTTGCCGAACTTCTTGCTCCAGACGTGCACCCCCGCCGCGTCGAAGCGCGCGACGAAGATATCGTCGAAGCCCGAGCTCACGAGGTTGTTGCCACCAACGTTCAACGTGCCGTCGAATTGGCCGGCGATCGCGACGCCGTTGTCCGGCATGCGGACCATCGCCCTGATTCGTTCGTTGGTCGTCCCGCCGATGAGCTTCTTCCACTGCAATTGGTGCGACGTGTTGAACTTCGCGATGTACCCATCGTTGCCCACGGCTGTGAGCGTTGCCCCCGACCCGAAGGTCTCGGAGGACCCGTTGCCGAGGCCTCCGAAGATCGCGTAGCCGTCGTCGAGGATGGTGATCCCCTCGACGGAGTCGCTGCCCGAGCCACCGAACTCCTTCACATTGATCGAGTTGCCGTCGGCATCCAGGCGGATGAGGCAGCCGTCCCAGCCGCCGTCGCTGGTCACCGTGTTCCCGGCAGTGATCGACGTCCCGAAGATGCCTGCGACGAGGATCTCACCGTTCGGCAGCGGCTGGATGTCGTATCCCGTCTCGAACTCGGTCCCGCCGATGCTCTTGCTCCACACGTGGCTGCCATCGCATTGCGAGGCGGTTCCGGAGCAGTCTTGATCGCCCGGCACGAGGCACGAGTCGCACGCCTGCGGCAGCACCTCGCCTACGCAGGCCCCGAACTGGTTGCCCATCCCGGTCGCCTGGCAGGTCGACACGCCGTCGTCGCAGATGCCGACGTTCTGCGTGCCGCCCGGACCGGTGTAGCAGGCCTGGGTCTGGCCGAGCTGGCAGAGGCAGCCGGGACCTTCTTCATCCACATCCATGTCGCAGTCGTCGTCCAAGCCGGAGCCTCCGGCCTGGCAGGTCTCGCTGATCGGCACTTGCTCGCCGGCGCAGACCTTGACGTTGCTGTCATCGCACGCCCACGTGCCGCCCACGCAGATGCCGACGCCCTGCGTTCCCGCGTCGCCGGTGTAGCAAGCCGTTCCGACCTCGGCCCAAGGGACGACGACGCCACCGCTGCAGCTGCCGCAGCCCGTGGTGGGAACGTCCGTGTCGTCGATGGCTTGCATGCCGCCCATGTCACAGGCGGGCGCCAAGCAGTCGCCGTCGATGTCCTCGCCCGGCGCGTCCTTCTCACTGGGGAGCTGGACGACCTGTCCCGCGTCGCACGCGGGGCTCAAGCAGTTGCCCGGCACGTCGTCGGCAGGCGCGTCCTCGTCGTTCGGCTCGTCGACGACGGCGCCGCCGCTGCACGCCGGCCGCACGCAATCGCCGGGCGCATCGCCCATCATCGGGACGTCGCCGTCGCTCGGCGCGACGGTGACGCCACCCTGACCGTCGCAGGCCGGCGCGCTGCAGTCTCCGGAGACGTCGTCGGGAGGCGCGTCCTCTGCCGGACCCGAAATGACGTTGCCTTCGGCGTCGCACGCGGGCGCCTGACAATCACCCGGCGTCGCATCGGGCGGTGCGTCTTCGGGCACGATGGCTACGACGAGCTCGCCGTTACCGTCGCAGACGTTGCTCTTGCAGTCGTCCTCGGCCGCCTCGTCGATCACCGTTCCGGCGGCCTTGAAGGAGTAGGCGCAGAAGCCGTCGACGCACTCGCCGGCGATGCACGGGCTGTCCGCGGTCGTGCATGCGTCGTCCGAGCCGCACGCCACCGGTTCCTCGATATCGAGAATCTGGCGGCAGCCGGCGCCGAGGAAGATGGTGGAGAGACCGAGAGCGAAGAAGGTCGGGACAAGGCGATGTTTCATGTTCGGCTCTCGTAAGGATCAGAAGTCTGCGGAAAGCCCGACGCCGCCGGCGACGGGTGCGAAGCGAAGGTGGAGGCCCGCGGCGTCGGCAGGCTTCTCTGTCGGCTCGTCCTCCGTGGGCGCGAGGATGATCATCAGGATCCCACCCGCGGCGAGGACGCCGCCCGCGACGAAGAGCCCGGTCGCGGCGTCGGCGAACGTGCCGGCTTCCACATGGAGGTCGTTGCCTGCGGCGGTGCAGAAGCCGTTGGGGCACTCGGCTTCTGCGTCGTCGTTCTTGGTCATCGCGAGGCCACCGAGCACGCCGCCCACGGCCAGCGCCGCGACGCCGACGCCACCGACGGCAAAGCCCGCGGGGAAGAGCCAGGTGGGTTTGTCCTCGGCTGCCGGACCGTCGCTGGGCGGCGGCTGCTTGAGCCTTTGCGTCGGATCGTCCTCGAGCACCGGAACCTCGACGGTCATCGACGCGCCGTCGGCGGGAATCTTCGTCTCGAGCGACCACGGCTTCTTTCCGTGCGCCGTCGCCTCGATGACGTGCGTGCCGACGTCGATCGGGATCGCCTCATCGAACTGCGCCGGACCGATGATGTTGCCGCCGCGCTTGACGACGAGCTCAGGCATCTTGCGCACCGCTTCGGGGACCTTGATGGTCAGCTTCGCCAGCTTCGGCTTGAGCGCAGCCGCTCGCTCGGCAGCGAGGCGCTGGCGCTCGCCCTGGTTCGAGCGCGCCGCCGCCGACTCGACGAAGCTGTACTGCTCCCACGCGCTCGCGAGCCTTCCTTGGGCCTCGTAGCACTCGGCGAGCGTCAGCTTCGCGCCGAACCCCTCGGGGACGAGGCGGGTCACCTCTTCGAGCTTGGGGCACGCCTCGCCGTACTTCTTCTGTCCCATCAGCTCGACCGCGCGGTCGTAGAGCTGTTGTGCGGCGCCTGCGTTGTCGGCGCGCGCGGGGGTGGAAAGAGAGAGCAAGGCGGCGGCCATGAGAGAGGCCAAGATGAAACGGTGAGCTGTCGAGAACGACCACATGGTGAAGGGTCTCGCTTTCGGGCCTTTACGACCCCCCGGCAGAAGAAGGTAGATCGCAGACCACTTTACACGAGGATCGCGGGCCGCGGGACCCCGGATACCCCTAGGTCCGGAGCGCTACGGTGGTCCCCCGTTTACGCGCTTACGGTGGGCTAGGCGCCCTTCTTCTTCACGCCGGTCATGAGCTCCACGCGCTCGACGGCCTCCTCGAGGGGGGTCCACTCGATCAGACCAAGATGACGGAACCGTTCTCGCCCTTCGCGGTCGAGGATGCTGATGCTGGGCACGTGATGAAGACCCTGAAACGGCCCCTCGCCCCGGATCGTGGCGGCGTCCGCGATCGCGACGGGGAACGGGAGCTCGAGCGCGTCCGCGTAAGCCTCGATCATCGGCCGATTCTCAGGCTGCTCGAGGACGATGAGGGCGACGTTGAGGCGCGGCGCGTGCTCCTTGTGGAGTCGCTGGAGAAAGCGGACTTGCGCCTGCGAGGTGACGTCGTAGGTCGCGATGAAGCACACGACGGTCACCCGACCGCGCACCGTCTCGGTCGTCAGCGGCTTACCGCGGAGGTCGGTCCACGAAAACGCGATCGGCGGCGCGTCCGGCACCACCGTGCTTGGAGCGGTCGCGGTCGGCTTGGACTCGGTGGTGGGAGCGGCGGCCGCGCAGGCGACGGTCAGCGAGGCGACGGCGGCCCAAAGGAGAGGCCCCGAGCGAGGCGGTCCCCTGCGACGCACGTACGAGGCGTCACGCGCTCGAGTCGTTGTCGATCCTTGCATCGAAGAGCCCTGCAAAGCCAACCATCGAACGCGGCAATTCCTGCCCTTGCCGGCGCTGGGCGAGGATCGCGAGCGCGAGCTCTTCTACGACCGGCTTGAGCGGGGTGTGCTCGAGCGTCACGCCGTCGAGGCGGTAGCCCGAGGTCGGTGCCTCGGATGCGCGGACGATGGGATCGAGGCGCACCCAGACGAAGCCTGTGTGCGGCGAGAAACGCACCGACAGCACTTGAACGAACTGCACGTAGAGCGGAGCGACGAGCACCGCGATGCGGGTGCGATCGGGCGCGACGCCACGCAAGGCGATCGTGCTTTGCAGATCGACCGGCGGGACGTCGCCCACCATTGCCAGGCGGATGCGCTCGATGCGTGCCGCGTCCGACTCGACGCTGAGGAGCGGCGCGTAGAGCGCCACCGTCGGGACACCCAGCTTGGGGCTGTCCTCTTCGAGCGCGGTGAGCCAGGCGTCGCGTCCCTCGGGCGAGAGGGCGTCGTAGACATGCGCGGCTGCGATGGCCGCTTCGGGATCGCTGGCGAGCGCCGAGAGCCACTCGCGCCAGGCCGCGAGGATGCGAGGGTCGAGATCGGCCACGTCTACTCGCCTCGGTCTCTCGCGATGAGCCGCGCGCCTTCGCAATCACGGACGACGTCCGTCGCGAGCTCGAAGAGCGCATGCGCCCGATCCGGCGGCGATGCCAAGGTAATTCGAGCGCGTGAGCGCTCGAATCCATCAGTAGCGCGCCCTCCCGACTCCGCGAACACGTTCGCCAACCCCTCGCTCGCCTCTACCACGCTCTTTACGTAGACGACATCCAACGGTGACACTTCGAGCTCACAAACGGCGAGGCCCTTGCCTGCCTCCTCGAGGGACAGCACGTAGGTCGGCTTGTCCGCGCTTTTCCTTCGCACCGCCATGCGATAGGAGAACTTCGCAAAACTCGCGAGCGAGGTCTAGCCTTGACGCGAGCGCACGTTCGGACGCGTCAGCGGTCGCAAGGAACGGCGCCGGCTTGCGCGGCTTACGTACCGCAGCCAAAAGAAACAAACATGCCCGCTTCGCGCCGACCGACCCGCCCGCTCGTCCCAAAAGGTGGGACGAAGGGCGGTGCTGCCCGAGTCGAGCCCGAAAGTCCCGAGGAAGACGACGAGCTGATCGTCCCCCCGGCGATGAACGGCGACGCCGACGATCTGGTGCTGGGTCCCGACAGCGAAGACGACGAGCAGCTCGATCTCCGCGAGGACGGCGGGACCGACGACGCAAACGCCGCCGATCTCGACATCGGCGACTTCGCAGGCGAGGAGCCGACTGCGCCGCCGTCGGAGCGTGCGCTCGCCTTGGAGGATGACGACGCCGAGCCGACCCTCTTCGAGGACATCGGCGGCGAGGCCGCCGAGGAGGCGGGCGAAGGCCCCGAGCTCGCGATGGACGCGTTCGATGATGCGCTTCCCGCCTCGCCCGACGACGGCGGCGCCGAAGGCATGACCGACGGGACCGAGGGTGACGTCGACGAGTCGGCGCTCCCCGAGCTCGACGCCGACGCCGAGGGCGAGGTCGATCTCGAGGACATGCTGCGGCAGCTGGGTTTCGGGGGCGGCGGCGCGGAGCCTTGGGAGCCGCAGCCCGACCTCTCCTTCGATCGACCCCTCGCCGCGGTCGCGACGCACGACGGGAGCGTCGCGGCGGTCGGCCACGCGCTCGTCGTGATCGGCAATGGTGACGTTGCGTCGCGCGCGCGACCGCTGTCCGAGCCGGCCGTCGCGTGCGCGTGGCTCGGGCCGCGCACGGTCGTCGCGACCGAACGGGGAATTCACTTCGTCGCGGCTGCGACGCGCGAGGAGCTCGTCGTTCCGATCCACGGCGCGCGCTACGTCGCGGTGGCGGCAGGTCGCGTCTGGGCGCTCGCGGCGAGCTCGCTCTTTCACATCGACGAGCGCGCCGGCTCGGCGACGCCGCTTCGAGACGACGTTCGCTCCATCGCAGCAGCCGCAGGGACGCTCTACGTCCTCACGGCCGGTGAGGCTCGGCTCCTCGCCTTGCGAGGCCAAGACGGTGACTTCGCCGAGCTCAGCGTCCCCGCGGACGTGCTCGAGCACCTCGATCGCGGCGCCGATCTGCTCGTGAGCGCCGCGGGGCTCGTCGCGGCGATCGACGCGACCACGATCTTCGTCGCACGCTCGAAGCTCGAGCTCGTCCGCCTCGAAGGCGGAGCCTGCGCCACGTTCTGCGGTGAGCGAGCCGACGCGCCGCTCCTTGTCGCGTCCGAGTCCGGGGCCCTCACGCTCTACGATCAGACGGGCAACGCCACCGAGGTCGGATCCGTCCCGTGGACCCCGCGCGCGATCGCGTGGGACGCGACGCGCGACATCGCGTTCGTCGCCGGTGACGGCGGGCTGGTCGCGCTCGGTCCTCGGGTAAGGCACTAGGCGGCTGCCTGGCAGCAGGATGTGCCGGTGGGACGTTGCTTGTCCTGGGGCATCGCTTTCCACTTCTGCGAGCTGGCGGTGCTCGGCATCCTGTCTGCCGCGTGAGCTCACGACCCGAACGCGTTTCCGTCGAGTACGAGTCGCGCCTCGTTCGCCTGGGACCGGCGACGTACCAGCTGTTCGCGGGTGCAAGCGGCTGGTCCGTCATCGACGGTTTCGGTGGCCGCACGATCGGTCACGCTCGCCTGAGCGGCGGCGCGGTCGCGTGTGACGGCGAGAATCCGGAGCTCACCGCGCGTGTGCTCCACGCATGGATCGAGCACTGCGGAGCGCAGAAGAAAGAACCTTGGCCGCGGTTCAGTCGCGCCGCCTCCGCGAGCGCAGCACGCGAGTCGGACCCGATCCCGGTGGACGCGCTGCGCGACCTCTTGGGCTTGGTTCGCTCCATGTGGCGAGCAGCGAAGGCTGGTGGTGCCCCGCCAGAAGAGCTGGCGCGGTTCGCTCGCGTGGGCGCCGAGCTCGTCTCCGCGCTTCGACTTGCGCGCGCTTCCACGTCGGCGACCGCGGCTCACGCGATGGCGTGGGAGAAGGCGGAAAGCGCGACGCTCGCCGTTGCGGACTTGGTGAGCTGCGTCGATTCGGCGGAGCCGATCGTGAAGGCGGCGGTTGTCGCGGTGGCGCGGCGGAGGCGTTAGGGCGGCCGCCAACGCGCTGACGTTTGACGCTGGGGCCGAGCAAGGGCTCAAGGCGCCAGTTGGAGCAGGAAGAAGTCATCGGGGTTAGCAGGGGGAGTAGCCGTCACCGAGCCAGCGCCGAAGTCCACGGTGTAGCGAAGGATTCCCGAGCCCAAGACCGCTCCGAGCGCATCCGCTGCGACCGTTTGAAACGCCGCGTTGTACGAGGGGTAAACATGACTCCAGAGCACGTTGCCCTGTGGGTCGACCTTGACCACGGACCCATCTCCAGCCGCGACGATGTCTCCCCCCGGGTCGACGAAGACGTCGCGACCCCCCAAGTCGGGCAGCGACCACATGTGGTTGCCGGCGGCATCCAGTTTCGCCAGGAAGCTGACTGCGGGCACCGCGCCTGCTCCGCAATTGAATGAACCAGAAACCTGCCCGGTGATGAAAATATCATCGTTGTCATCGACGGCTACGCCGCGGACCCAGGCGCTGGAGCCGGGGGCAATACAGCCGTGGGACCACAACCATGTCCCGCCAGAATCGTACTTTTCTAGGACACCGATACCGCTGGCGATCACGTTGTTGCTGCTGTCGACAGCGACCGCGTAGCCACCCGCGCCAACCTTGCTCCACAAGTGCGCACCAGCGGGGCTGTACTTCGCAAGGTAGCCGCCACCACTGGGGAAGTTGGTCCCGCCGAGATCGAGCCAAGTGCCCGAGAACCGGCCGGTGATGATCACGTTTCCCAAGTGATCAGCTGTAATGCCGCCAGTATTCAGATAGGCGTCGCCGTTGTCGGACTGAAACGACTGGCTCCAAATGTGGTTCCCGTTGGCATTTAGCTTGGCAATCACGAGCGTGGGATAGCCGGCGCCGGGCAACGGTCCTCCACCGAAGTCGATTCCCGAGTCGCCCCTCCCGGTCATCAGGATGTTCCCGCTACCGTCGAGGCTCAGGCCACTGGGGTAACCGTTAACAAAGGCACTGCCCCAAAGCAGGCTTCCCGCAGCATCGAACTTCGCCAAGACGAAGCTCAGGTAGCCTTCATTCCCGATCGGTCCGGCCCCGAGATCGATTTGCTCGAAAGCTCCGCCGAGCCACACGACGTTGTTCGAGGAATCGACGGCTAGGTCCGCGCGCGAGACGGAATCGATTGTATCGCCCCAATGCAGCAGCCACTGGTAGGCTCCCGTGCACGCGACGGTCATGCCGTCGCAATTTTCATCCAGGGCGCTGCTGCACGCGTCGAACGCCGGCGTTACCTCGCCGACGCAGGAGCCGAACCCGAGCCCGTTGGGCTCGCAGGTGTGGAGGCCGCCTTGGCAGGTACCGACACCCTCCGTTGCGGGAGGGCCCGAGTAGCAGGCCTCCACCGAGGCCGGCACGCAGATGCAGTCGTTGCCCTCCTCATTGACCTCGCCGTCGCAGTCGTCGTCACCGATGGTCGCGCACACCTCGAGCACAGGGACGACTTCGCCCTCGCACGCGCCGAACGCCACGCCGCTCGGCTCGCATGTCCGCGAGCCGGCTTGACAGAGGCCGATGCCCTCTGTGCCGGCGGGTCCGTTGTAGGGGCAAGCTTCGACCTCACCGGGAACGCAGAGACAGCCGTCTCCTTCTTCATTGCTTGCGCCATCGCAGTCTTCGTCGCCTGGCGTCGCGCATGTCTCGGCAGTGGGAACCACCTCTCCCAAGCAGCCCCCAAAGGCGGACCCGTCGGCGAGGCAGGTTCGGGTCCCTGTAGTGCATGCGCCGATGCCTTCGGTGCCCTCGGGACCGGAGTAGCAAGGCTCCTCCTCCCCTGGGGTGCAGAACGTTGGAGCGCCGCCCGTACCGTTGGCTGTCGTGGAAGCCTCGCTGGAGGTCGAGGTCTCTCCTCCTCCCGCGGCCCCAGTGCCGGACGGCGCACCGCCGCCTGAGCCAGCCGACCCGTCATCTCCACAAGCGGGCACCAGAGCGAGCAAAGGCCAGAGTGCTCGCAAAGCTAGACTGCGCATCACGCCAGGTTATCGGCGTCATGCCGCAGCCTCAACGGGCTGTCGTTCTGCCGGCCGGCCGCTCGGGTTCACGAGACCTGGTTCCGAAAGAGCTGAATTTCGCCGCTCGCGGCAGCCCTAGCGAGACCCGGCGACGATCCTACCGATGACCAACGTTTGTTAAGAAAGCTGGCATTTTGCCAGCTTTCCCGCACCGCCCGACGCATCCGAAGCTCCCCACGGACGTCCGCGTTCCCCTAAACTTCGAAACCCTGGGGCTCCTCGCCGGCGCCGCTCTGAAACGCCGCGATCAAGCCACGCTCTCGTCCGTGAACCCTCCGCAACCGTCGCCCTCCCCGAACTTCGCCTACCTGGCGCACCACGATGCGCGCCTCGTCGCCCTCGCGACGCAGGCGGAGCAGCTGTTCGCGATCGATCCGACGGCCGCGCTGGTGAAGCTGCGGGGCTTCGGGGAGGTGCTGGCGAAGCGGGCTGCTGCGAAGACGGCGCAGTACGTCGACGAGCGCGAGGATCAGATCGACCTGATCAACCGGCTCTTCGATCGGGGCGTGATCATGGCGACGCAGCGGGCGCTGCTGCACGATCTGCGGAAGGCGGGGAATCGAGCGGCGCACCACAACGAGGGCGATCACCAAGAGGCGCTGCACCAGCTGCGGATGGCGCGCGAGCTCGGGATCTGGTTCCAGCGCACGTTCGGCAACCACAAGAAGTTCGATCCGGGCCCGTTCGTGCCGCCGCCGGATCCGAAGCGGGCGGACACGGCGCTGCACGACGAGCTGAAGCGGCTGCGCGATGAGGCGGAGGCGCGGAAGAAGGATCTGGAGGCGGCGCAGGCGGCGATCGAGGCGGTGCGGAAGCAAGCCGAAGCCGAGCAGGCTGCGAAGCTGACGGCCGAGGAGCGCGCGGCGAAGGCGCGCGAGGATGCCGCGACCTGGGAAGCGCTGGCGAGCGAAGAGGTAGCGAAGCTCGAGGAGCAGAATCGGAAGCTGGCCGCGGAGCTGGCGGAGCTGCAGGCGCGCGCGGCCGCGATGCCGGCGGCGGAGCTCGCGAAGCAGGTGGAGCAGGCGGCGGCGGCGCGCGAGGCGATCGAGCTCGATGAGGCTGCGACGCGGCGGCTCATCGACAAACAGCTGCGCGACGCGGGCTGGGAGGCGGACTCGCTCACGCTCACCTTCGAGAAGGGCGTCCGGCCGACGAAGGGGAAGAACCTTGCGATCGCCGAGTGGCCGACGCGCGCCGACGGCAAGGAAGGCTGGGCCGACTACGTCTTGTTCGCGGGCCTGACCGCGATCGCGGTGGTCGAGGCGAAGCGCAAGCACAAGGACGTGCCCGGCGTGATCCTGCAGGCGAAGCGCTACTCGGCCGGCTATCAGATACAAGGCGACGAGCAGCTGGTCGAGGGTGCGCCTTGGGGCGCGCTGAAGGTGCCGTTCCTCTTCGCGACCAACGGCCGGCCCTACCTCCGCCAGTTGCAGACCAAGAGCGGGATCTGGTTCCTCGATGCGCGGCGCTCGCAGAACCATTCGGTCGCGCTCGAGGGTTGGTACACGCCCGAGGGCTTGCTCGACCTGCTGAAGCAGAATGTCGATGACGCGCACGCGCGGCTCAAGGGCGAGCCGATGCCGTACATCGATCGCGACTACCAGCGGCGCGCGATCCTCGCGGTCGAAGCCGGTCTCGAAGACGGCAAGCGCGAGCTGCTCGTCGCGATGGCGACCGGCACGGGCAAGACGCGCACGTGCATCGGGCTCTGCTACCGGCTGCTCAAGACGAAGCGCTTCCGCCGCATCCTGTTCCTGGTCGACCGCAGCGCGCTCGGCGTTCAAACCGCGAACGCGCTCAAGGAGATGCGGCTCGAGAACCTGCAGCACTTCACCGACATCTTCGACGTGAAGGAGCTCGGCGACATCAAGCCGGAACGGGGCACGAAGCTCCACATCGCGACCATCCAGGCGATGACTCGCCGCGTCCTCGGGCCGTTCGACGATGACGGCGAGAGCGACATCCCCACGGTCGACCAGTACGACTGCATCATCGTGGACGAGTGTCACCGCGGCTACTTGCTCGACCGCGAGATGGGCGATCGCGAGATGGTGTATCGCGACGAAGCCGACTACATCTCCAAGTACCGGCGCGTGCTCGATCATTTCGACGCAGTGAAGGTGGGCCTCACGGCGACGCCCGCGCTCCACACCAAGGAGATCTTCGGTGCGCCCATCTTCTCGTACTCGTACCGCGAAGCCGTCGTCGATGGCTTCCTCGTCGATCACGAGCCGCCGATTCGGATCATCACGGCGCTGGCGCAGGACGGTATCCACTACAGCGCCAAGCAAGAGGTGCTCTTCCTCGACCGGAGCACGCTGAGCCTGCACAAAGAGGAGCTGCCCGACGAGCTCAAGTTCGACGTCGACTCGTTCAACCGCCGCGTGATCACCGAGGGCTTCAACCGCGCGGTCCTCACCGAGCTGGTCAACCACATCGATCCCGAGCAGGACGAGAAGACGCTCATCTTCTGCGTGACCGAGGAGCATGCCGACATGGTGGTGACGCTCCTCAAGGAGGCGCTCGCTCAGAAGTACGGCGGCGTGGACGACGACGCGGTCCTGCGGATCACCGGCACGACGGATCGCACGCTCGAAGCGATTCGCCGCTATCGGAACGAGCGCCACCCGAACATCGCCGTGACCGTCGACCTGCTCACGACGGGCGTGGACGTCCCCAAGATCGCCAACCTCGTGTTCCTGCGCCGGGTGCGGAGCCGCATCCTCTACGAGCAGATGATCGGAAGGGCGACGCGCCTCTGCTCCGAGATCGGCAAGGAGCGGTTCCGCATCTTCGACGCGGTAGACCTCTACTCCGCGCTCAAGGACGTGACCGACATGAAGCCGGTCGTCGTCAACCCGCTCGTCACGTTCGAGCAGCTCGTCAAAGAGGTCATCGAGAGCAAAGAAGAGGACGAGCGGCGCGCCGCCCTCGAGGAGCTGCTTGCCAAGCTCCAGCGCAAGAAGCGCGCGCTCAAGGGCGAGAACGAAGAGAAGCTGCACGCTGCGGCCGGCATGGACGTCCGCGAGCTCGCCGCGTTCCTCAAGCGCTCACCCATCGGCGACGCCGCCGAGTATCTCAAGTCGCACCCAGCGCTCGCACCGTTCCTCGACCGCGCGACCGGCGGCGGCGCCTACAAGGTCGTCGTCTCCGAGCACCACGACCACGTGCGCGAGATCACGCGCGGCTACGGTCGCCACGGCAGCAAGCCGCCCGGCGACTACCTCGACGCGTTCAAGAAGTTCATCAGCGAGAGCATGAACAAGCTCCCGGCGCTGCTCGTCGTCACCCAGCGCCCGCGCGAGCTCACGCGAGAAGACCTTCGCCAGCTCAAGCTCGCCCTCGATGAAGAGGGCTTCAGCGAGGCGTCGCTGCAGACCGCGTGGCGCGAGCAAAAGAACGAGGACATCGCCGCCACGATCGTCGGCTACATCCGCCAGCTCGCGCTCGGATCGCCGCTCGTCCCGTACAGCGAGCGCGTCGATCGCGCGATGGCTCGCCTTCGGAAGGCCCGAAGCTTCACCCAGCCGCAGGCCAAGTGGCTCGAGCGCATCGCCAAGCAGCTCAAGCTCGAGACCGTCGTCGACCGCGCTTCGCTCGAAACCGGACAGTTCAAAGCGGAAGGCGGCTTCACGCGTCTGAACAAAGTCTTCGACGGCACGCTCGAAGCGCTTCTCGGCGATCTCGCGGACGAAGTATGGAAGGACGCTGGATAGCGCGCGCCGCTCCCACGAACATGCCCACCACACAAGACATCGTCCAGAAGCTCTGGAACCTCTGCCACATCCTTCGCGACGACGGCATCACGTACCACCAGTACGTGACCGAGCTGACGTACCTGCTCTTTCTCAAGATGGCGAAGGAGACGGACAAGGAAGATCAGCTCCCCAAGCGCTACCGGTGGAACGATCTCCTCAAGCACGACGGAATCGAACAGCTCACCTTCTACAAGGAGCTGCTCCTCCACTTCGGCGGCAAGGGATCGGATCGCGTTCAAGAGATCTACGCGAACGCGTCGACCACCTTTCGCCAGCCGCGCCACCTGCGCGCCGTCGTCGACCAGATCGACGCGCTCGATTGGTACAGCGCCAAGGAAGAGGGCCTCGGCGATCTCTACGAAGGCCTGCTCGAGAAGAACGCCGAAGAGACCAAGAGCGGCGCGGGCCAGTACTTCACCCCGCGGCCGCTCATCGAGAGCATGGTCGAGCTCATCAAGCCCCAACCCGGCGAGCTCATCCAAGATCCTGCCGTCGGCACCGGCGGGTTTCTGATCAACGCCGACCGCTACATCAAGTCCAAGACCGACGACCTGCACGACCTCTCGACGGCGAAGCAGAACTTCCAGCGCACGCAGGCGTACGTCGGGGTCGAGCTCGTCCCCGACGTCCAGCGCCTCGCCCTCATGAACGCGATGCTCCACGGCATCGAGGCGCCCATCCTCCTCGGCGACACGCTCACCAAGACCGGCGCCGAATTGCCCAAGGCCGACGTCATCCTCACCAACCCGCCCTTCGGCACCAAGAAGGGCGGGGGCGGTCCCACGCGCGACGACATCACCTATCCCACGAGCAACAAGCAGCTCGTCTTCCTCCAGCACATCTACCGCGGCCTCAAAGCCGGCGGTCGGGCTGCCGTCGTCCTCCCCGACAACGTCCTCTTCGAAGAAGGCGTCGGCCAAAAGGTCCGCGCCGACCTCATGGACAAGTGCGACCTCCACACCATCCTGCGCCTCCCCACCGGCATCTTCTACGCCCAGGGCGTCAAGACCAACGTCCTCTTCTTCGCCCGCGGCGCCAAGGACAAGGACAACACCAAGGCCGTCTGGTTCTTCGACATGCGCACCAACATGCCGAGCTTCGGCAAGCGCACCCCGTTCACGCGCGCGCACTTCGCCGAGTTCGAGAAGGCGTTCGGCAGCGACCCGCTCGGCAAGAGCAAGCGCAAGGACGGCGGTGAGCAGGGCAGGTTCAGGAAGTTCACGCGGGAGGAGATCGCCAAGCGCGGCGACAACCTCGACGTCTCGTGGCTCAAGGATGAGAGCGTGACCGATCACGAGGACTTGCCGGAGCCGGAGGTGATCGCGGCGGAGATCGTGGCGCAGCTGCAGACGGCGCTCGAGGAGATGCAGGCGTTGCAGGAGGAGTTGGAGTCGTGAGTGCTGCGACCTGGGCTGAGGTGGAATTGCGCGAGCTAATCGTTGAAGGCCCGACCAACGGCTACTCGCCTCCCAGCGATCCTGGCGCCACGGGAACGCTCACTCTGAGACTGAGCGCGACGACCAGCGGCAGATTCGTCCTCAACGAATCGACGACCAAACGCATTCACGAAACCATTCCGGCCGAATCTAAGTTCTGGCTGCGGCCCGGAGATATTCTGATTCAGCGAGCCAATACGCTTGAGTACGTCGGCACCACGGCGCTGTATGACGGACCGCCGAAGACGTACATCTATCCCGACTTGATGATGCGTATCCGGCCGCGCGAGACGGCGGACCCGGCCTATCTGACCGCGTATCTGAACGCTCCACAGACCCGGGAGGCTCTTCGGGCGAGAGCCACTGGTACCGCGGGCAACATGCCCAAAGTGAATGCCGAAACGGTCCGGTCCACGGTCGTGCGGATTCCCCCGATTGAGGAACAACGCCGCATCGTCGCCAAACTCGAAGCGCTCCAAGCCCGCAGCCGCCGCGCGCGCCAAGCCCTCGACGCCGTTCCTCCGCTTCTCGAGAGGCTCCGCCAATCCATCCTCGCCGCAGCCTTCCGCGGCGACCTGACCAAGGAGTGGCGCGCCAAGAACAAGGATGTCGAGCCCGGCTCCGAGCTCCTCAAGCGCATTCGCATCGAGCGCCGCAAGAAGTGGGAAGAGGCCGAGCTCGCCAAGATGAAGGCGAAGGGCAAGGCGCCGAAGGACGACAAGTGGAAGGCGAAGTACAAGGAGCCTGAGCCGGTGGATACGGCGGGGTTGCCGGAGCTGCCGGAGGGGTGGTGTTGGGCGAGTGTGGAGGAGCTTGCGACGAAGGTGGTCGACGGTGTCCACAAGAAGCCGGTCTACGTCTCTCGGGGAATTCCCTTCCTCACAGTCAAGAATCTGACCGCAGGTCCCGGGATTTCATTCGAAAACGTAAACTACGTCACGGAGCAGGATCACGAAGAATTCACGAAGCGAACCGATCCGGAGAAAGGTGACATCCTGATCAGCAAGGACGGCACGCTCGGGGTGACACGGCTTGTGCTGACCGACGATCCATTCAGTATTTTTGTGTCTCTGGCTCTCGTCAAACCCGTTCGCCGCGACATGGGCTCGTTTCTCGAAATGGCTTTCTGCTCGCCAGTGTTTCAGGGGCGCTTCAAAGCAACGGGTTCTGGTCTGCAGCACATCCATCTCGTCGATCTGCGTAACGCTGCTCTTCCGTTGGCGCCTGTCGTCGAGCAAGCCGCGGTCGTCGAGCGGATAGCGGCAGCCCTCGGGCCGCTAGACCGCCTGTTGGGCTCGTTCGAGCAAGTCGGAGCGAACGTGGACTCACTTGAGAGCGCGATCCTCGGCAAGGCCTTCCGTGGCGAGCTCGTGGAGCGCGATTCGAGCGCGGGCGTCGCGCCATCGGAAGCTATCAATGAGGCGCCGGCCTCAGCTCCTCGCTCCACCCAGCGTCGAAAGCGAGCATCTTGATGCCGGTCCCCACCTACGACCATTTCATCGAGCCGATCCTCCGCTACCTCGCGGCTCATCCCGAAGGCGTCATCGCTCGAGACGGGTACGAAGCGGCGGCCGACGCGCTTGGACTCGACGCTACCTCACGGGCGGAGCTGGTCCCCAGTGGTCGTCAGGCGCTGTACAAGAACCGCGCGGGCTGGGCTCACGATCGGCTCAAGCGCGCGGGCCTCTCCGAGGCGCCGCAACGCGGATTCTGGGTCCTCACCGAGAAGGGCCGCGCCTTCGCAAAAGCGAACGCAGCACCGCTACGGGCAGAGGTGCTCGAGGACCTCGCTGTTGGACACGTCGACGTGGTTCTGCGCGGCCGGGCGCCAGGCGATCTTGACTTCGATCGCGCGCCGCCACCCGGCGCCATGTCGAGGTCCGCCAGTCCCGACGACCGCCTCGAGAGCGCCCTCGAAGAGCTTCGCAGCAGCGTCGCCGCCGAGCTCTTGGAGACCCTCGCCAAGGTCCATCCCACCCAGTTCGAGACCATCGTCCTCGACCTCCTTCATGCCATGGGCTACGGCGCCGGCCGAAGCGACGTCCAACGCGTCGGCGGATCCGGCGATGGCGGCATCGACGGCGTCATCTCCCTCGATCGCCTCGGCCTCGAGAAGGTCTACGTCCAAGCCAAGCGCTGGCAAGGCACCGTCGGACGTCCCGAAATCCAAGGCTTCTACGGCGCTCTCGCCGGCCAGCGCGCCAACAAGGGCGTCTTCATCACCACCTCCAGCTTCACCGCCCAAGCCACCGAGTTCGCGCGCTCCGTCGAGCGCATCGTACTCATCGACGGCGTGAGGCTCGCCGAGCTCATGATCGACCACGGGGTTGGCGTGCAGCATCGGGCGATCAAGGTGCCGAAGTTGGATAGTGAGTACTTCGACGACGAGTGAGTCGTTGCGCGAGCGACGCCGAGAGGCTCCTTCAGCAGCGTCGGCGCGAGAAACCCTCGTCCTCAGCTCGGAGCAGGGGAGCGACCGACGGCTCTCCCAGACGGCGGACTGGCGCAGCGGCAGCTCACGGCTTGGAGATGAGGGCAGGCCAGACGATTTCACGCAACTGGCGGCAGCTCGTGTCGACATACTGGTCGTGAGCCATCATCTCCACGCTGCAAGCGACAACGACCCGCCCCCACCATGCGACCCGAGGTCACTCCGGAGAACGGGGCCGTGAGCGATCTGGGCGCACCGCCACCGCGACCACCAGACAACGTTAAGAAAGCTGGCAAACTGCCAGCTTTCACTAGCCGCGCTTTGCCACACCGAGGCGGTTCCGTAGTCTCGGCTTTCGGGGATGAGTCAGGGCGCGCCCAAGTTCCGGATCGCAGGCGACTGCAACTTCCCTCTCGCGACGGACACGCCTGCACGGTTGCTGAAGACCGCCCGATTCTTCCGCGACCTCGTTCGGCGAGCCAAGAACGAGGGCGGCACCGGCAACATTCTCACCTCGCTGACGGAATGCGAACGCGTCGATCCAGGCGGAATCCTCCTACTGAAACACGCCGCCATGGAGCTTCAGGCCATGGGTTGGCTGCACTACATCCAAGGCTTCGCGCTTGGCGACACCGTCTACTCGGTGGTCAAGGAAAACCTCAGCCACTACCTCTTGCCAGCCACCCAACGGAAGAACATGCCGCAGAAGGAGGGCGACTACCTGCTGCGCGGAATCAAGTCGCGTGGCGACATGGTTGAGGAGCTTGGAGAGTGGGCGAGCAGCGTTCAGAAAGGAACTGGCGCGGAGCCGCGAGAGGTCTCGATCTGGGAGACGCAGATCGGCGAGGTAACCACCAACTCGTTTCAGCACGGCAAAGCAGGCACTGGCCATATTCTCATCGCTGGTCAAGCGAACAAGAAAACCGGCGTCGTTCAGCTCGCTGCGCTCGACCTTGGCATCGGGATTCCGAAGTTGATTCGCGATGTCGTGAGGCCGCCCGGGATCGACGGAGACGGTGACCTCATCGCGCACGCGTTCCGCAAAGGTGTGACGTCTCAGTGCGAGCCCGCAAACCAAGGCGCCGGCCTCACGAGCCTGGCTCGGAGCGTGCAGCAGAACAAACGGGGCGATCTGTCTGTCCTATCGAACAACGGTTTCTATCGTGTCACGAAGATGCGGAAGCACGCGAAGAACCTGGACCCTCCCAAGGGGGCCGAGTACGTGCTCCGGGGAACTCTCACGGTGATCAATCTCTCCTTCCAGCGGAAGGGAAGCTGAGGTCTGCTAAAATGGAGAACGACATGGCGACCATCAACGCGAAGACCATCGTGGGGAAAGACTTCCCACCCGAGGAGGGGGCTCGGCTCGCCGATGAACTGCTCCGTCGCGGCACCGACTTCAGCGATCTCGAGATTGAGCTCCAAGGCCTACCCGCGAGCCTGATCATCTCCGCGTTCTTCAACGGCTTCCTGCAACGCGTGTTCGAGAAGAGTGCGGACCTTCTGCCGCTTGCGAAGCAGATCCAGTGGAATCCGAAGTTCGACTTCCAGCGCGAGAACATCGGGCAGTGGATGAAGGACTTTAAGCCGTTCGTCGCGTCGAAACAGCAAACCGCGTGACCTGTCACATCGCCGTTTGCAGCCCACACGGGGCCGTGCTGTTTTCGGACAGCCAGGGCACGTTTCGCGAAGAAGAACAGCATGGTCATCACAAGCAGTTCGTCGGGCAGGACTTCGTGCTCGGCGGAGCTGGCCACGGGCTCGCGATACATCTGGTCCTGAGCCACATCGCTGGTCAGTCCGGCCTCCAGGCCAGGGACGTTCCCGAAGCCGTCCGCTCGTACGTCGACGGGGAGTTCGAGGGGGAGCTGCGCTCTGCCTTTGGCCTCCTGATGGCGACGGTTGAAGGCACCTCGCAGCTCATGCCAGGCGTCCGGTCCTTCGTTCCTACCGGCCCCTTCGCGAGCATCGGCTCGGGGCAGGAGTTCGTCGACAGAGCGTCCAAGCGAAACCGCGCCCTCGGCATCGAGCCTCGTGTTGAAACGCTCACTGACGCCTTCTTGATGGCGGAGATGTATGCGGACGCGTCGAACGAGAGCCTAACCGTGGACGACCAGTTCTCCGTTGGCGTCATCGCCAACGGTCGATCCTACGTGATGGGAGACGCCGAAGTGCGGGCCGTCTACGCTCCCTCCGCTGTCCAGCAACGCTGGGACGAGGTTGGGAAGAGGACCGAAGAGATCCTGGCAATCGCCGAATCGGTGCGCGGGGAATTTCGAAACGCACAGAGAACGTTCTCCCGCATCCACGGAGGAACCGTTCCTGATCCCAACGTTCTTCTCATGTCGGCCATGGCGATCGGCGGCCTTCGGGTCACCCTTACGACCAAGTTGGCCGAGTACTTCACCTGGTACGACGGCGTCCTCGGACGACCGTAAGCGCGCAGCGAAGCCGTCCTCGCGCGTCCCCGCAACCTTGATCGGCGTGTCGGCCCCTCTTTCCCGTGGGCTCACGTCGACCGCGTGACCACCCCGCCTCTCGCCCATCTTTTGGGAAGGTGCCGGCCACGACTGCGTGGAAAGGCCGACCGAGGCGGCAGCGCTCAGTCGCGCCGCATCATCAACCGCACCATGAGCACTGCGACCACGGCGACGAGCACCCCGGCGACGGCGCTGCCGACGGCTAGGTTCGTCTTGCCCTGCTCCCACGCCGTCCGCGCCTCCTGAACGAAGGCGACGACAGCCAAGACGAGCATGGCGAGCACCGCGTAACGGTCCACCGGGCTTGAGGGTATCAGGGCCTCCAGCCGCGCCCATGCGCGAACTGAAGACGAAACCCTGGGACTTCGTCATCAATCACGCGGTCGCGCTTGACGTCGAGAAGCTCGGAATCTGATCGAGGCGTGCGCCCGGCAACTCACCGATTCCCCAACGCCCGCTTCACCCGCTCCCCCAACTTCACCAACGCCTTCGCCAGCCGATACCGCGCCTTGTCGTACTCGACTCCAACCTCAGCCGCGATGTCGACGATCGCCCGCTCCTCGACCACGTACTCGACGACGAGCGTGCGCTCGACGGCGTCCAAGGTTGCCAACGCCGCCTGGACAACAGCTCGGAGCTTCTCAGCTGCCTGCGCGGACATGAGCTGCTCTTCGGGGGTCTCGCGGGTGAGGACGACGACGGCGGCTGCCGATGAGGCGGCACGGGCTTCGTCGTAGCGGGCTTTGCGCACGGCCTCGGGCTCGCCGAGGTAGTCGCCGGTGTCGACCTGGTTGAGGACGAGCTGCGCGGCGCGGTGCATGGTGCGAGCCATGGCGAGCTCGCGCGCGTCGTCGAGGAGGCTGTTGAGCATGACGCCGCGCGCGTACGCGGAGACGAACTGCATGAAGCTCTTGGTGCGCGCGGGGTCCCACTCGGAGAAGCGTCGCGCTGCCTCGACCATGCCGAGCTGGCAGAGGTCGTCGATGTCGCCGGCACGCCGCGAGCGAACGACGGCCCTGGCGAGCCGGCGCATGGCGGGGCGTATCTCGACGAGGAGTGCGTCGAGATCGACACCGCTCGGTGCGGGCTTGATGGCTTGCTGCAGCTCGCCGTCAGCCATGGCCCTTGCGCTTCGCTGCTTCTACGACCTCGGGATCGACGGCGACCTCTTCGCTCGCGTACACCTGTTCTGGCGGTGCCTGCTCGCTCGTGAGCGGTCCGAGCACCGGGTCCGCCTGAAAGAGATCGTGCATGAGCGCGCGGAGCTCCTTCTGCGCGGCCGCGGGCAGCACGGCGTCGTAGCCGGCGACGGTGTCTTCGACCGCATCGTCGATGAACTTGTCCTTCGCGCTCATGACGACATGAGAACAAGCACGCGAAAACGCTGCAAGGCGCGCCGTCCAGAGTGGTCTGGCGATCCTTTTTTCACGCGCCGTTCATTTTCTTCTTCGATCCGACCCCCGAACTGCTGAAGCCCCTTTGTGAGCCGGCGGGGCCGGGGCCGAGATTCCTAGTGCAACTAGGAAAGTCGGCGCATGCATCGCCCGATCTGCCTAGCCGAACTAGGAAGATCGGGGACCACCCTCCCGATTTTGCCTGGTCCAACTAGGCCGAACGGGAACCACTCTCCCGATTTTGCCTGGTCCAACCAGGTCGGATCGGGAAGCAGCCCTCCGATCTGCCTGGTCCAACTAGGCCGAACGGGGGACGACCCCACCGATTTCCCTAGTCCAACCAGGCTAGCGGGGCGCGAGCCCCGGCGTTTCGTCTAGTCCAACCAGGTTTTCTCGGGGAATTCGGAGCCGCCGCTGTTGGCGGCGATGGAAACCCTCGTCCTTTTCACACCCGAACGAACTGGAGTTTCATCATGACTGCTATCGATCCCGTCAACGCACCCGATCTTCGATTCCGCGCGGCCTACGAGATGATCAAGCCGGAGCTGATCGAGGTCGAAGACGATGAGCTCGCAACCATCAACGTCGACATCATGGCGATCGTGACGATGGTGCTCGGCTGCATGCCGCAGCTGGCGCTGTATCGCGATCGCGTTGCGGCGCTGCCGGAGTTCGATGTCGCAGCCTTCGACAAGCTGGAGACGTACGCGCTGGCCGCAGGTCACGCGCACGCCCAGTGGGCTGCGGCTTCGCTTCCGGCGCAGACGATCGTCGACATGGGCGCGGAGCTCACGGCGCTTCGTGACGTCCTCATCTCGGACGTGTCGGCGCTCGCCAAGCGCAAGCTGCTCGATGGCTCGCGCATCGATGAGCTTCGCGGTCCGCACGGCTACAAGAACCTCACCTTCGACGTGCTGACGCTGTCGGCGATGCTTCGCGACAACTGGGCGACGGTCGGCAACAGGACCGGCGTGCAGATCTCGGAGCTTGATCGCGGCGAGCAGCTCGCGCATCGCTTGCTCGACGCCGTGGGCAAGCGCGACCAAGGCCTCGTCGCGCCGAGGCCGGTGACGCTCGCTCGGCACCGCGCATACACGTTGCTCTTCAACGCGTACGATCAGGCTCGCCGCGCCATCTCCTACCTTCGGTGGGACGAGGGTGACGTCGAGAGCATCGCGCCGTCGATCTACACCGGCCGCGGTGGTCCGAAGCGCAAGGACCAGCAAGCCGTCGCACCGTCGCCGGTCGCGCCGCCTGCTTCTCCCAGCGCTTCGGTCCCGCAGCCGGCACCGGTCGCCAACACCGCGCCTCAAGCAGCGGCCCCGGTCGTCTCCTCCGGCATGCCGGGTGAGAGCCCGACCGTTCGCTGACGCAACCGCTCGCCACGGAGAACGGCACCATGCGACCGAGTCTGTACCTCGGCCTCGAGCGTCCGATCGACGGAACGGGTGAGTCGAAACCGCTGCGGCTTCCCGCCCACCACCTCGTCACCCACGGGGTGGTGGTCGGGATGACCGGGAGCGGCAAGACCGGGCTCGTCACGGTGCTGGTCGAAGAAGCGCTCCGAGCCTCGATTCCCGTGCTCGTCATCGACGTGAAGGGCGATCTGCCGAACCTGCTCTTTGGCTTTCCGAGCTTCGATCCGAGCGCGCTGATGCCTTGGGTGGATACGTCTCATGCCGACGTGCCGGTCGATGAGGCGGCGAAGCGCGCGGCCGATCAGCGCCGCGCAGGCCTCGAGGCGTTCGGGCTCACGGAGCGCGATCTCGTCGACTACGCAGAACGTTCGCGCATTCGTGTGGTCACGCCCGGCGCCGACGCGGGCGAGCTGCTTCACGTCCTGTCGTCGCTCGAGCGCCGATCGAGCCGGTGGGACGACGACATCGATGGCGCGCGGGCCGCGCTGTCGGCGGCGGTCTCACTCATCCTGCGCCTCCTCGGGCGCGATCCCGATCCGGCGCGGAGCCGCGAGCACGTGCTTCTTTCGGTCGTCGCAGAAGGGCGGCTGCGAGAAGGGCGTGGCGCCGATATCGGATCGCTCCTCGCCGACATCGTGACGCCGCCGTTCGAATCGATCGGCGCGCTCTCGGTGGACCAGTTCATGTCGAAGCGCGCGCGCCGCGAGCTCGCTGCGGCGCTCAACACGCTGCTCGCATCGCCGTCGTTCGCGAGCTGGCGTCAGGGCGTGAGCCTCGACGTCGGCGAGTGGATGAAGCCCGTCGATGGGCGAATACCGGCGACCGTGGTCAGCGTCGCGCACCTCGACGATGAAGAGCGCGCGCTCGTCCTCGGTGTGCTGCTCGAAGAAGTGCTCTCGTGGGTACGCGGCCTTCCGGGTTCGCAAGCCCTCAAGGCGCTCGTCATCTTCGACGAGACCTACAGCTTCCTACCCCCGCATCCCGCATCGCCGCCGACCAAGCGACCGCTCGTCGCGCTCATGAAACAAGCGCGTGCGTATGGCGTCGGCGTCGTCATCGCGACGCAGAACCCCATGGACCTCGACTACCGCGCGCTTTCTAACGCCGGCCTCTGGTGCTTGGGCAGACTGCAGACCGACGCCGATCGTGAGCGTGTCTTGGACGGCCTCGCGAACGAAGCGGGGCAGGGCCAGAGCGCCGAGGAGCTCGGCGGCATCTTGAAGACGCTGCGGCCCAGGTGGTTCGTCGTTCGTGACGCTCACGCCGAAGGCGGAAGCGTCTTTCTCCAACCGCGCTGGGCGATCTCGTACCTGCGCGGACCCATGACGCGGCTCGAGATCAAGAGAGCGCGCGGTCTTTCTTGTTGAGTTTGCCCGCCGCGCGGTTCCGAAAACCGGAACTTCGCGACGCCATACCCCCGGGATGGGCGCTCGAAGTTCCGCTTTTCGGAACCGTGGGATGACCCCCCAAGGAGCTTCAATGAAACTCGCGTCACACCCGACCCCGCACCTGTGGGGCCGACTCGACTACTCGTCCCTGAATCGACTCATGCCGGATGGCGACACCATTCACTTGCGCGATCCGGTGCTCGTCATGAACGGCCGCGTCGCCAAACCTGACAGCGGCGTCCTCGAGGTTGCGATGCCCGGACGCGCACGGCCCCACCTGCTGGAGGTTCGCGGCGATCCGCCGTCGTACCTGCCGATTCGCCTGTCAGGGATCGACGCGCCCGAGTCGCACTACGTCGCCAACACTCGGCCTGATCCAACGCTGCCGGCGTATCCCGTGCGCGAGTCGCGTCACAAGAGCGTCTGCCAGCCGCACCACGCGCCGGCGCTCGAGTACATCCTGAGGGTCGCCGCCAGGTGGCCCCGGGTGATCGTCGAGCTCGACCGTGAGGTGCTCGACAAGCGCGAGCGCGTCCTCGGCTTCTTGTACGCGAGCGACGAACGCGCCGAGAAGAGAACGTTCATCAGCCTCGAGCTGGTCCGCCGAGGGCTCGCGTTCCCGTTCGTCTTCGAGTCGGTCGGCGACTACCGGCCGCGGCTCCTGGCAGCTGGCGCAAAGGCGAAGAACGAAAGGCTCGGCGTGTGGAAGCACTACGTCGACGCACCGCTCGCCTACACCAAGAGTGCGTGGGGTGCCGTCGACACACGCGCCGGCAACGTAGTCCCGAAGGGCGCGCTCAACCACCCCATGATCTTCCGCCGCGTCGTCGAAGCGGGGCAGCTCCAAGGCTTCGAGCTCAGGAAGGCTCTGCGCAAATACGACGTGTTTCACTCAGAGACCGGGGACATCTTCCCCGGCGATCAGTACGGCCGCGTGCCCGTTGAGGCGCGGGTTTGGGCGCCTCATCGCGCATGAGGGAACGGCTGGAGGAAGACATGGCTACCGAGACGAGAACGGTCACGGATGAGGAGAAGATTCTTGCGGCGAGTATCGTCGCGGAGACGCTCCAGAACTACCTGTGGCTAGCAGAGCCCGATTTCGAGAGTCTTCGCCACCAGCTGACGGAGGAGCTCCTCTGGACCAGCTGGGGCAGGCAAGCGCTGAGGCGGTTGGTCGCGGGCTGAGCTTTCTGCCCGATCCTCTGGCTCGAGCGTCAAAGACTTCGCCGCGGCGTGGACCAAGGTGATGAACGCAGATCGGTTCGATCTGAAAGCGACGAAGTAGCCAGGTTCTCGGCGCGCGCGCGACGTGTGACAAAAACGAAGACGGCGGCGCTCGGAAGAGCGCCGCCGCCTCGTTCCGCGATCGCTGTCGTCGATCAGCCGCAAACCGGGCTGTCGAGCGCGATGTGCGTGCAGTGATCGGCGAAGCCAGTCATGTCACCCCCAACCTTGGCGTCGGCTGCAACCGTCATGTGGTACATGCGGCACGCAAGCGTGTCACCGCCCGATTCGTCGGTGCTGTAGTCGACGTTGTCGGGGAACATGGCGCAGTCGGTCAGGCAGTCGGCGACCGTGCCCCAAACGACGTTGTTGCCGTCGCAGACCTGGAGGGCTGCGTTGCAGAACGCCGCGCAGCGGTCGGTGCCGCAGCCATCGCCCGCCGGGCCAGGCGCTCCACCGAGGGGACCGGCGTGGAAGCAGTGCGGATCCGGCGAGCCCATCGCAGCGCCGGCGTGGTAGGCGCGGCACTCGAGGGTATCCATCGCGGTGTCGGGCGCGGTGCCTTGGGCGAACGACAGGCAGATCTCGCCGCAAGACTCGACCGAGGGGTACTGAGCGAACGGCATTCCGCAGGCAGCGTCGATCGCGGCACAGTAGGCGTCACAGGTCGCCGCCATGCTGGTGCCGGTGCTGCTGTTGCTCGTCATGTTGGTGCCGGTCGACGTCGCCTTGGTCGTGGTCGTCCCGGTGCCGTTGCCGGTGCCGGTGGTGGTTGTCGTCCCACCGCCGAGGCCACCCGAGCCGTCGACATCATCACCACAGCCGGCGGCCGCGGCGAGGAGGCCGCTGGAGAGAAGAGAAAAGGTCAGAAGAAAACGGCGGTTCATGGCGCACTCCTTGGAAGTTGGGAAGACGTTACCGCTCGCGTACGCGCGGGACCCCTTCGGGGTTTCCCCTTTTCCAGGGGGTTAGTCGTCTTTGGAGAAGGAAATCGGCCCTCGTCCCCGGGGGCCGGCGCAAAAAGTAGCGGGGTTTGCCGGATCCAGCAAGTCTCGCGTCCGCGGGTCGGCCTCGCGCGTAAGGCCCGCTACGATGGGCGCTCGCGTGCGACCTCCTCTGCTCTTCGCGCTCCTCGGCGTCCTCTTGATCCTCGGGTCGCTGCTCGTTGCACCGGCGGCGTTTGCGCACGAGGTCGGCCTCTCGCGGAGCGACCTCCGCCAGGCCGAGGACGGCCTCTCGCTCGAGCTGGCGTTCGCTCGTAAGGATCTGATCGCAATCGAACCGTCGATCGACGGCGACAAGGACGGCAAGCTCTCTCCAGGAGAGGTCGCCGCGGTCCCGGCTACGTCGGTCGCAAGGCTCGCCGGGCTGGTGCCGGTTCGCAGCGGCGACGGTTCCTGCAGCGGCAAGCTCGATGGTGTCACGCTCGACAACGACGACGGCGCCATCGTGCGCCTGAGCTTCGCCGGCTGCAGCGGCGCTGTCTCGGTCGACGCTTCCGCTCTCTTCGCGTCGCTCCCGAGCGGTCATCGGCACGTTGCGTTCGTCTACCCGAGCGCCGGCGATCCAGAGGAGCACCCGCTTCGCGAAGGCCACGCTACCTACACGACGAGCGCTTTTGCTTCCGCCGAGATCGCACCTGTCGCGCCGCCATCGGCGCTCGAGGTCGGCTGGGAGTACTTCGTCCTCGGGATCGAGCACATCCTCTTCGGGATCGACCACGTCGTCTTTCTGATGGGGCTCATCCTGGTCGGCGGCAGGTTCCGCCAGCTCGCGATCATGATCACCGCGTTCACGGCGTCGCACTCGATCACCCTCGCGCTCGCCGTCCTCGGGATCGTCGCGCCGAGCCCGAGCTTCATCGAGCCGGTCATCGCGCTCAGCGTCGCATACGTCGGTGTCGAGAACTTCGTCGTGAAGGACGCCTCCAAGCGCTGGCGCATCGCGGGTCTCTTCGGCCTCATCCACGGCTTCGGCTTCGCGGGGGCCCTGGGTGAGGTGGGGCTTCCGCAGACGAACCTGCCTCTCGCGCTCGCGACATTCAACGTGGGTGTCGAGGTCGGCCAGCTCGCGCTCCTCGCCGTCGCGCTGCCGGTCATCCTCGCGCTCCGCAAACGAGAGTGGTTCGTACCGCGCGGCGTCTACGCGCTCTCGGCGTGCGTCACCCTGGCCGGGCTCGTTTGGTTTGTGACCCGGGTTCTGCCCGGGGCGTAGCGCGCGCTCAGAAGGTGCCGCGCACACCGAGGTGCGACGGCCCGACGAACGCTTCTACGGTCGGCGCGTCGGAGTCGACGGCCTCGACGATCAAGAACGTTGCGCCGAGGCCGACACCGACGCCGCCGACGATCGCGCTCACGAGGTTTGCCACGAGGAGCCCGGTTGGCTTCTCGGCCGGAGACCCGTCGTCTTCTTGGCAGACGAAGCTCTTGCCGCCGACCTCACCATGACACTGCTGATAGATGACGCCCGACGTAGCGGCGAACACCACCGCGCCCGCGCCGCCGATCCCGAGCGAAATCCACCCTGGGAGAGACCAGTCGATCGCGTCGCCGGCAGGCGGCGGCGGGGCGCCGGATCCGCGGAACAGATCGACCTCGACGGCCTCGCCTTCTTTCAGCTCGATCTCGCGTCGCTCGGTGAACGGCTTGGGGCCGCCGCGGGCGTCGGTCCCTTCGATGACGTGCTTGCCGGGATCGACGGCGATCTTCTCGCCGAGCGCCGCCTTCACGCCGTCGAGCTTCACGTCGGCGTTCGGCGCGCCGGCTCCGACCCGGATGAGGATCTTGGGCATCTTCTCTTCGAGCTCGGTCGCGCGACCGAGCGCGTAGAGGCGGTTCTTCTGGGTGTCGGCGTTCTTCGCGGCTTCGCGCCAGCGATCGAGCGCCACCTTGAACCGCTTTCGCTGCTCTTCGCAGTTGGCCAGGTTGAGGAGCGATCCGAGCGCGCGCTCGAGCTCGTAGCTCTGCTCGAACTTCGCGCAGGCTTCGTCGACCTTGCCGGCCGTGAGGAGCTCTCGACCTTCGCGGAAGAGCTGCTCGCCCACCGTCTCGCCCGTTTGTGCACGTGCCGGGGCGCCCCACAAAAGGACGCTGAGCATCACCGCCGACGAGACCGTGGCGAGGCGCACCATCCGCCGGATGCTACCAAAAGCGGGCTCTCGTCACCGCGGTTGCCAACGGCGCCGGCTCGACTATAGTGCCCGGGCACTCTGGGATCGCGACGCGTCGCGGCTCTGGCGATGCCCAATCCCGAAAACCGCGACCGTTTGCACAAGGGCTAGTCGAGCTTCCGCCAAGGAAGCGGCCCCTCTGCGACACGGGTCGCAGAGAGAGGCTCGATGTCCAGCCCTGGATTCACGAAACGACAGAAAGAACGCGCACGCCAGGACAAGCAGCGCGAAAAAGAGCAGCGCAAGCAGGCTCGTCGCAACGAAAAAGACGCCAAGAGCCCCACCGAGCCTGGCGTCGATCCGGACATTGCGGGCATCATCCCGGGCCCGCAGCCGGTAGAGGCAGACCTTGAGGAATAGAAGCAGAGATGCGGCCGAGCGAACGGCCGAACGAAGAAGGCGCGAGGCGGAAGCCCCGCGCCTTTTGGCGTCCGCGCCCGAGCTCACGCTGCTTCGCCTCGAAATCGAAGAGCGCCGTGATGGTCACGCGCTCCCGGAGACGGCGCACGTGAAACGCGTCGTTCTCGAACACGCTCCGGCTCTCTTTGCGATCCCTTGTATGGATCGCGCATGCCGCGACGGCGGACACGACATCACCGCAGAGGTGATGCACGCCCTCGCTCAGAAGAAGACGGATTTTTCCGGTAAGGACGCGTGCGCCGGCCAAACAGGCTCGGCACCGTGTCAGCGCGTCCTTCACTACGTGGCCAAGGCCGAGTTCGGCCCCAAGCCTTGATGCCTCTGGCCGGCCGTTTCACGCCGGCTCGAGGATAGAACGGTACTGTCATGTTGTCTGATACGACGCGTCCCGAAACCGGGAGCGCGTCTCCCCCCACCGGTGCGACCTTTGCGTCGCTCGGCCTGGGTCCCAGCTCGCTCCGCGCGCTCGCGGCAGAGGGCTACGCCACGCCGACCCCCATCCAAACGCGGGCCATCCCGCCTGCGCTCTCCGGCAAGGACCTCCTCGCCTGCGCACAAACCGGGACCGGCAAGACCGCCGCGTTCCTCCTTCCGCTGATCGAGCACCTGACCAAGGTCGCGCCGAACGGAAAGATCCGCGCGCTCGTGCTCGCGCCCACCCGTGAGCTCGCGGCGCAGATCGCCGAGCGCGCCGGGGCGTACAGCAACGGCTCGCGCCTCTCCACCGCGCTCATCTACGGCGGTGTCGGACAGCGCGGCCAAGAAGACGCGCTCGCGCGCCGCCCCGACCTTCTCGTCGCGACGCCGGGGCGCCTCCTCGATCTCATGCAGCAGGGCTACGTCCGACTCGACGGCGTCGAAATCTTCGTCCTGGACGAAGCGGA
>JBGTSH010000070.1:0-36831 GCA_041940405.1 Polyangiaceae bacterium | reverse complement strand
GCCCGCCCCCGCGCGCACTCTCGCGCCCACGCGCACGCCCACGCCCGCCCCCGCGCCCGCGCCCGCGCTACCTCAGCAGCACGACGTATCCGACCGCGCTCAAGCTGAACACGCCCACCGCCAAGAGCAGCACCGCGATATCCGTCACGCCCCAAGTCGCGCCACGTCGCCGCGGCTCTTCGACGATCTCCGCCTCTTCGGCGAGCTCGCTCCCCCCTTCGTCCTCTGCAGCGAGCGCGTCGGAGACGCCTTCGGTTTCCTCCGACTCCGCTTCGACCTCCGGCTCCGGCTCCGGCATGAACGCCGCCAGATCGATCGCCTCCGGAGCAACCTTTTCATCCGGCGCGCGCTCGATCTCCCCGAGCGCATCGGGCGCGCTGAAGCTGCACGACATCTCGGTCTCGCCCAGTCGCAACACCTCGCCCGCGCGCCAAACGACATCCGCCGATCCGAGCGCGCGGTCGCCGAGCGAGCTGCCCGACTTGGATCCGAGATCGCGTGCGTAGACGGCGTCGCCGCGCCAGACGACCTCGACATGACGCCTCGACGCGCCTTCGTCGGCGAGGGCGAGGGTCGCTTCTTTCGAGCGGCCGATTGTCACGCGCTCACCCGGGGCCAGAAAAATTTCGGCGCCCTCGTCCGGGCCTGCGTCGACGCTGATCCGGGGTCGCCCGTCCTCGCCCTCTTCGAGGAGCTGCTCGATCACCAGACCCAGCGCGAGCTGCTTGGCGACCGCGGCTGCCTGCGGGGTCGCAGTCGAATTTTCGACGCGCAGCTCCACGACGTACCGGCCGATGCGCAAGAAGGCATGCTCTCCCATCGCTTCGGGGGCTCCCGGGGAAAGCTTCGTGCGTCCGAGGAGCGTCCCGTTCGTGCTGCTCTCGTCGACGACCACGAAGCTCCGGCCTTTTTGACGGATCGTGAGGTGACGTAGCGAAACGCTGGGATCCGGGAGCCGGATGTCGCAATTCGCGGCACGTCCGATCACCACGCGCGGGGTGTCGAACGTGATCGTGCGGGCTGCGGGATCCGCGGAGGGGCGAGCGCCGTGGACGATGACGGTGATCGCCATGACCTAGGTTCCGTTCATGTCACGAGGGGCTCGCACACGGCCAAGAAACCCGCGATGTCGGGCCGGCGAAGTGGCCAGACCCGGCCCTGGGGGGCTCATGCCCCGGGGCGTCGCAAGGCGGCGATCCGATTGTTCCCCGGGTTGCTAAAAGGTACGCTCTCGACCGAATGGCGCGTCTCATCCTTACGACGGCGGAAGGTACGCAGTCCGTCGAGCTGCGCGCCGTCAACTCGTTGGGGCGCCACCCGAACAACACGATCCAGCTGCTCGACAAGATCGTCTCGAAAGAGCACTGCATCATCGAGCAACGCGGCGATCACTTCGTGCTGCGCGATCTCGGCAGCTTGAACGGCACGTTCGTGAACAACGAGCGCGTCCGCGGCGAGTCGCCGCTGAGGCACGGTGACGAGATCGCGCTCGGTGCGACGCGCGGCCGCTTCGAAGAGGGCCCGGGCATGCCCGCGTCGTCGGGACAGGGCGGCATGAACCGCGGCGCGCAAGCCAGCTACCCGCAGTCGCACGGCCAGCAGAGCTGGCCGCAGCAGCCGCCGCCCGGTTCTGTGGCGCCGCACTCGCCCGCGGGGCCGGGGCAGTCGCCGCTCGCAGCGTCGGGACAGATTCCGTTCGGTCGACCGCCGCAGGGCCAAGGCCAGCCGCAGCAGGGGCAGCCCGGGTATCCGTACCCGCCGCCGATGGTCCAAGGGCGCCAGGTCTCGCCGCAGATCAACCAGGGCGGCTCGGTGCCGCCCGGCTCGCTCCCGCCCAGCACCAGCGCGGCGATGGGCCAGATGCATGGGCAGCAGGGCTACCAAGGCTCGGGCGGCACCGCTCCGCTCCCGATGCCCCGCCAGGTTCAGGCTGGCGGCCTCGGAGCCGCTGGCGGCATCTCGCAGTCCGGGCTCCACGCGCAGCAAGGCTTTCCGCAGGGGCCGGGCGGCTTCACGATGCGCGGCGCGGGCATCACCGGCTTCGTTCCGCTGCCCACCCCGCAGGTCCACGGCAACATCTCGATCAACGATCAAGAGCGCCAGATCGGCACCCAGATCGACGCCATCGAGAAGGGGTTCTTGCCGTTCGATCGCATCGCGAACGACGTGAACCAGCTGCGCGCCGACTACGAGCGCCTGCGCCTCTCGCACGAGCTGTCGCACGCCATCGGCATCGAGCGCGACACGACCAAGCTCCTCGACAAGACGTTGGCGAGCATCCTCAAGTTCATCAACGCTGACCGCGCTGTCATCTTCTTGCGCAACGACGCGGGTGAGCTCCAGCTCTGCGCGTCGAAGCGCCGCGACGGGTCCAACGCGCCGATCACCGTCTCGAGCACGATCCTGAACCACGTCGTCAAGGAGCGCGCCGCCGTCCTGACGCACGACGCGGCGATGGACTTCGCCGCCTCCAAGGGCAAGAGCATGATCCTGAACCGGATCAGCTCGGCGATCGTCACGCCGCTCCTCCAGCACGACAACGAGATCCTCGGCGTTCTGTGGCTGGACTCGGAGACGCTGGCGCGATTCCAGGCCAAGGACCTCGAGCTCGTTCAGACCATCACCAACCAAGCCGCGCGCTTCATCGAGATCAACATCCTCGGCAAGAAGGTCGAGGCCGAGATCATCTCTCGCGAGCGGTTGAGCCGCCTCCTCTCGCCGAACATCGCCGAGCGAGTCATCAGCGGCCAATTGGAAGTGAAGCCCGGCGGCCAGCGCGTCGAGGAGTGCACCGTCTTCAACAGCGACATCCGCGGCTTCACGACGATGAGCGAGGGCAACACGCCAGAGTCGATCGTCGAGATGCTCAATGAGTACTTCGAGCTGATGGTCGACACGATCTTCAACTTCGAAGGCACGCTCGACAAGTTCATGGGCGACGGCATCATGGCGCTCTGGGGAGCGCCGGTGCAGGTGCCCGACGACGCCGTCCGCTCCGTCGAGTGCGCGCTCGAAATGGGTGAGGTGCTCGGCCAGTTCAACCGGCGGCGCATGGAGCGCGACGAGACCCCGCTCGGCGTCGGCATCGGCATCCATACCGGACCGCTCGTCGCCGGCTACATCGGCAGCTCCAAGGCGCTCTCGTACACCGTCATCGGCGACACGGCGAACACCTCGGCGCGCCTCTGCTCGCACGCCGCGAGCGGCCAGATCATCGTCAGCGAGCACACGCTCGTGCACCTCAAGAGCCGCTTCGAGCTCGAAGAGCTCCCCAGCGCCAAGGTGAAGGGCAAAGAGAAGCCGCTGCGCATCTACAACGTTCTTCGCCGAGCCGCGCGCGTGTCGGTGCCCGCGTCGACGGGGAATCCGTTCGCGGCGGAGCCGACGACCGCGGTCAACAGCGGTTGAGCGCGGCCGCGCGCGTGAGAGTGGGCGCGCGCGCGGGCGTGGGCGAGAGAGCGGGCGTGGGCGCGGGCGTGGGCGAACGTCCCTGCACCCGGTGTCGGGCCGAGCTCAACTTGCACATTCTCGGTATTCCGTAACCCCGAAAAACCCCGTCGTGAGATCTGGAGCCCTGCGTGCCGCGCGCCCGTCTCTCACGCCCGCGCACTCTCTCGCCCCCGCGCTCCCGCCCGCGCCCTCGCGCCCTCTCGCACGCGCGCGCCCGCTCAGCCTCCGCCGAAGAACCCTTTGATCTTCGCCCAAAGGCCCGCCTTCTTCGGCGGGCTTGCCTCCGACTCGGGCTCGGCATCGGACACGGGTGCGCTGACGTCTTCGTCATGATCGGCGGCGCTCTCTGCGGCGGCCTCGGCGTCGTCGGCGCGGAGTACCGTGCGGGCCACCTCGGCGCGGGCAGCCGCCTTCTTGGTCGCCGGGCCTTTGGCGCCGCCGCCGGTTCGAGCGCGCAGCGCTTCCTTGGCGGTCTTGGGCTTCTCTTTCTTGGGGCGCGTTTCGGTGACGGGTCGCGCGCCGAGGATGCGGAGCTGGTCCTCGATGGAGTCGGGCGCGGGCGCGGGCGCCGGCGCGGGCGCGGGCGCGGGCGCGGGCGTGCGCGCGGGAGAGGGCGTGCGGGTGGGCGCGGGAGCGGGAGAGGGCTTGCGTGCGGGCGGGGGAGACGGGGCGGCCTCGGCGCGGGCCGGCATGGGGGGCTGGGCGCGCTCGTGAGCGGGTCGGCGGTCGGGGAGCTCTCGGCGGTCGCGGTCGACTTCGCTTCGCTCGGCGCGCGGGCCGACGTCGCTGCGCTTGTCGCGGGCGGGGCGCTCGGGACGCGGCTCGCGGGCGGGGCGCGGCTCGGCGTTGCGCTCGGGGCGGGGGCGCGGCTCGCGGGCTGGGGGCGACGACGGAAAGAGCTTGGAGTCCTTGGTGGATCGCGTCGCGCGGGGCGCGCGAACGTCGAAGGTTCGCTTGCGGGTCGAATCGCCGCTCGCAGGAGGCTGGTCGTCGCTCACGGAGGCGCTCTTGCCACGAGCCGGGCGGCGGGGCCACCGTGGACGACCGGGGGTGCAAGGAAGTCGGCCCGAGACCCGGCCGCATGGTGAGATCTTCGCCCAAGTGGGAGGCCCCGGCTTGCAACGAAGCACGGCACGAAGACATCTCCGGTGGGTGCTCGCGCTTGCCGCCGTTGCGACCTTCGCTTGCGGCGACAAGCAGATCCGCGACGCGGCCTACAGCGGCACGCAGGGCGCCATCGACGCCGCGGTCGAGAGGGCCGGCGAGCTCCCCCCCGATACGCAGAAGAAGGTGAACGACGCGGTCGAGGGGGTCACCCACTCGGCGGTCACCGGCGCAGGCAAAGGGGTCAAGGAGCTGGAGCTCGAGAAGAACCTCCAGAGCATGCTCCAGATGGTCTTCAAGGAGACCAACGACGGGACCAACGCGCTCGTGCAGAGGCTCATCGAGGAGCAGGGCCCGAGGCTCGAGGACCAGACGCGCAGACTGCTCGTCGGCGCGCTGCGGGACGCCAACGCCGGGCTGCGCACGACGACGCAGACCGAGCTACCGAAGGCCGCGGACATCATGATCACCACCGCGGTCAGCTCGTTCACGACGGCGTTGGAGGATCCGAAGGTCAACGATCTGCGCGAGGGCCTGGTCAAGACGACGGGCGACGTGACCAGGACGGCGTCGGCGGAAGCGGTGGAGGGGCTGCGGGTCGAGCTCGCGAACCCCGATACGCAAAAGGCTCTGAGCGGCGCGAGCTACGCGCTGGTGAAGGGTGCGGTCGACGGTCTGCAGGACTCGGCGCCGAAGGTGCCGAAGGAGTACCTCTACTTCCTCGGGATCCCACTCGGCGCGCTGCTCATCCTCTCGATCACCGCGCTCGTCTTCTACATCCTGAGGTCGAAGCGCACGGAGAAGGCGCTGAGCGTCGTCGCGGTGCAGCTCGAGAAGCCGGAGCACGCGCCCCTGAGGAAGAGCATCAAGGCCCACGCCGAGAAGGGAAAGATCGAGCCCTTCTTGAACAAGTTCCTTCAGGAGCGAGGCATGGCCCTGGGAACGAAGACGCCCGCGGCAGAAGGCAAGGCCGCCTGAGCGAGGCGCGCCCGCGCGCGATGGTCAGCCGCCCATGCGCTGAATGAACGGCACGATGCGGTCGACGAACGCTTGCTTGTGGAAGCGATCGAACTCGGCCCAGGTGCAGAGCGTCTTGGTGTCTTTGACGCGATCGAGGAAGACCTTGCCGTCGAGGTGGTCGACCTCGTGCTGGAAGGTGCCGGCGGTGAGGCCGCGGACTTCCTTCTTGACCGTCTCGCCGTGGCGATCCCAGTAGCTGATCTCGATCGCGGCGAAGCGATCGACGACGCCTCGGAGGTTGGGGACGCTCAGGCAGCCTTCGAAGTTCTCGAAGGTCTCGGTGCCGATCGGGACGATGACCGGGTTCACCATGATGGTGAGCGGGACGTTGGGCTTGTAGGGGTAGCGCGGGTTGTCTTTGACCTCGACCGCGCAGATGCGGACGGGGTTGTGCACCTGCGGCGCGGCGAGGCCGGCGCCGTTGGCGTCGCGCATGGTCTCGATCAGATCGTCGATGAAGGCCTGGGTCTCGGGCGCGGCGAGCTCGTCACGGGTGAGCTCGCGCGAGCGTTCGCGAAGGACCGGGTGCCCGACGTGGGCGATCTTGAGGAGCGTCACCCGGGGAACGTAGCAGGCAACTTCGGATCGTCAGGCTCGGAAACTGTGGCGACCTGCGTCGGGCCCGGGGGATCGATGAACGGCAGAGCGTCGAGCACGACCTGATTGGAGACGCCGAGCCAGGAGCGCGGCGAGAGGGTGAGCAGGACGAGCGGCGCGAGCAGAACGAACGCCCATGCGCGCTCGGGCCCGAGACGAAGATCGGGGACCTTGCCGCCGAACGGCTCGAGCGCTGGCGACCTTTCCCAGCTCGGCTCGGGGCGGCCCGCGATCAGCCACCAGAGGCGCGCGTGCACGAGCGCGCTCGCGCCGAGACCAATCGCGAAGCAGAGGCCGATGGCCGGTGCGCGCCCGACGGCTCCGACGAGGCCGAGCCACGCGCCCCAGAACGCTCCGCCGCCGGGGATGCACGCCGAGCTCGTCAGCGCGAGAAGGAGCGCGCCCGCCATGCGCGGCGCGGTGCGCGCGAAGCCGCCCCATCGAGCGAGCTGGGCTTCACCGGTGCGCGACACGAGCGCGCCCGCGAGGAGGACGAGGAGCGCAGCGGCGAGCGGTCGGCTCACGGTGATCGCGACGGCACCTTGCAAGCCTTGCGGCGTGAGCGAGCTTGCAGCGAGCCACGAGAAGCCGCCGGCAGCCGCAGGCAGAACGCCTGCGAGGCGGCGGAGGTCGGGCTCGACGGCGGCGCTCGCGACGGCGCCGAGGACGGTGACGAGCCCGACGATCGCGACGGCGGGTGCTGCCCACCGGGCTGCGTCGGGCGAAAGAAGAACGCCGAAGCGGAGCAGCACGAAGGCGCCGGCGAGCGAGAGGCAGGCGACGATCAACGCTGCGTGCGCGGCGTCGAGATCGGCGGCGAGGTCGGCACCGAGCCGGTGGAACGGTGCGGCGAACGAGAGGGCCGCGGCGCACACGAGCGCGAGGGCCACGATGCCGTTCACGAGCGGGAGGCCGAGGAGCTCGCCGGGCGCGGAGTGCCCGTGGAGGAGCTCGCGCGCGACGTCCGGCAGGAGGGCTGCGGTCGTCATCGTCTGGCCGTGCAGGCCGACGACCTCGGTCGCGGCGCGCGCGAGGTGATGGGTGAGCCAGAGGAACGTCGAGCTCGCGATCACGCCCGCCACGAGGAGGCGCGCCGACGAGGGCAGGAGCTTTCCGGCCTCATCGCGCGCGGTCCCGAGCATGACGGCGAAGAGAGCCGTCGCCACGAGCGCGAAGGCGAGGACGACGAGGGTCTGCGACGCGAGGAGGAGGACCGTCGCTGACGCGAGCGGCGCCGCGAAGAGGCAGAACCGTGCGACGCTCCCGCCCTTGGCGCCCTGGATTCCCGCGATCAGGACGAGCGCGGGGATGGGGAGCATCGGCGCCGTGAGGCCGTCGACGGCGAAGCAGACGTCGAGGCCGGCGACCGTGAAGCGCTCGATGAACTGCAGGCCGTCGTTGCCGCTCTCGCGACCGAGGCCGCGCGCGAACGCGACGAGCGGGATCGCGGCGAGCGCGAGCGGCAGCACGGTGAACGCCGACGCGCCGAGGCGCAGCGCGCGCTCGCCCCACGTCGGACGCGAGCGCGAAATGACAGCACCGATAGCAACGAGCAACGGCAGGAAGATCGCCAGCGCGAGGACGTGGCGGAAGATCAGCGGCCGGCGATCGGCGACCACGCCGAGGAAGAGCGGCGGATCGAAGTCCTTGGCGCCCGGCGCGGCGGCGTCGGTGACCACGACGACCTGCGCGAATGCCTGGTTTGCGGGCGTCTGATCGGCGCGCCACACGACGTTGTAGAGGCGCGACTCGCCGGGGCCGAGCATGCTCGTGGCTTTGGGGAGCGTCTGGATCCCCATGCCGACCGGCGGGCGGATGCCGCCCTCTTCTTCGGTGCGCACGGCGACGCGGTAGATCTGGAGCGGACCGTCGCCGATGTTCTTGAGCTCGAAGCCGGCGACGTAGCTGCCGTCCGCGGTGCGCTGCAGCTTGAGCGGCGCGTTCGCGGGCGTCGCTGCGAGCCGGCCTCGTGGACCGTCGCGGGGCGCGGGCGGACGCTTGCCCACCTCGAGCTTGGGACGCTCGTGGCCCATGTGCGCGATCGCGCTGGTCGCGGGCACGAGCCACGCGAAGAGCGCAACGAGCGCGATCCAAAAGAGCCTGCGGCTCATGACGCGGGCTCCTTGCGGTCTCTGTCGGCCGGCTGCGTGGTGCGACGCGAGAACGGGAGGACGAGCAGATCCAGCGGCGCGCCGATCGCGCGATCGATCGTGCGGCCGACGAGCGCGAGCACGGCCGGCGCTGCGGGCTCTTTGTCCTCGGTCGACGGCGGGCCTCGCTTTTGCGCAGCCGAGCGGACGCGAAGCGCGAGACCGGTCACGATGGCAAAGGCGACGATGGCGAGGACCGCGCGCACGCCCTTCTCTACGTTCGCGGGGACGTCCCAGGGAGTGAGCGCCCATGCGGTGAGCAGGCCGAGCGTGAGCGCGAGCGCACCGAACGCCGGCGAGAGATCTCGCGCTGCGTCGTCCGGGGCGGAGCGCCAGATGACGGCTGCGCACGCCACCCACGCGACGACGACGGTGAGCGCGAAGAGGGCGTTGCCCGCGCCCATGCCTGCGAACGCGCACGCGACGCCCGACGCGCCGAGGACGAACACGCCGCCCGGAATCGGCACGCCCGACGCTGCGGCGCGCACGAGGCTCATCGGCGAGGTCAGCGGCGCGGCGGGTGCCTTCTCCGGCTCCGGCGCCTGCTTGTCGGCGCTCTGCTTCTTTTTCTTCTTCTTCGGAGCGGGCGCGGACGGCTCTGGAGCCGCTCTGGTCGCGTTCGGCTCGGTAGCGAGCAGCGCGACCGAGAGCGCGATCGCCGACGCAGCGGCGGCCGGCGCTGCCGGAGAGGTCGCAGCGGCGGCGGTTCCGAGCGCAGCGATGGGGCCGAGCACGCCCGTTCTCACGGGCGAGCCCGAGCCTCGAAGCGCAGGAAGCGCCCAGAGGAGCGCCGCGGCGGCTGCTGCGATGGCGAAAGCCACACCGATTGCCGGCGTCGCGACGATCAGCGTGCCCACGCGCGCCGTAGCGATCGACAGGACGCAGAAGAGACCGCTCCCGGCGAGGGCGCCGGTGATCCCGTCGAGCCGCTCGCGGAGCGCGAACGCGGCGAGGAGCAGGGACGCGAGGAACGCAGCGGTGATCGCCGCCGCCGCGGGGACGGAGGAGAGCCTGCGCTGGAGGAACGTCTCGACCGTCGCGATCTGCGGCGCGATCTCGTGAAAGGTCATCGACGGGCCGGCGACGACGACGACCGACTCCTTGCCTTCGCGGATGTCGACGACGTCGATGAGCGCGACCTCGAGGCCGTCGCCGCCGACGACCGCCGCGTCGCCCGGCGCGATCGCGATCTTGTGAAGGCCGGCGAGGATCGGGACGCGGATCGCAGGGGAGACGGCGATCGGTACGCTGCGCGCGAGCTGCGCCTCGTCTGCGACGCCGTCGTAAATCTTGGCGCCCGGGTGCGTGACCATGGTCAGCGTTCCCTGGGCCGTCGGGCTTCCGAGGCGCTGGGCCGTCCTGTCCTTCTGCCCGGCCTCGACCTTGGCGCCGGCGATGACGAACCGCGCGTCGTAGTCGGCGAGGTACTGCATGCCGTCGAGCCAGCGACCGCCGAGCGCCCAGAACAACAGCGCCGACCCGAGGGCGACAGCCATCACCGCTGCCGACGCGAGGCCGAAGAAGCGGCCGAGCGCGGCGCGCGGCGCGTCGGCGGCGATCGGCGTCAACAAAAGGACGACGAGCGCGGCGAGGAGCAGCGTCGGGAAGCCGTCGGCGAGCACGCCCGTGAGCACGGCCGCGAGGACGGCGAGCGCACGCGCGGCGCTTGCAGCGTGCTGCTTTTCGGTCGCGACGAACATCGCTGCTGCCCAGGCGAGACAGAGGCCCGCCGCGACGACGAGCGACGTTCGGTCCAGCGCGAAGCCCAGCCCGAGATCTGCTTGGCCGACGCGCGCGAGCCGCGGCCCGAGGGTGAGCACGGTGCCGCCCGCCCACGCGTCGCGAGCGCCGGGCGCGAGGACGAGCAGCGCGAGGAGGGGCCCGAAGACCGCCCAGCGAGGAGACTTGGCGTCCGCGCGCCCGAGGCCGAGGAGCCCGAGCGCAAAGCCGAAGAGGAGCATCGGCGCAAGCCACAGCGGGACCGCGGCGATGGAGAACGAGGGTGTCATTTTACCGGGTCGCGCAGGGCGTCCTGCGAATCGATCTCGTCGAGCAGGGCACGGAGAGCGTGAAGGGCGCGCGCCGCGCGCGACTTGATCGTGCCGAGCGGCACGTTCTCTCTCGCGGCGATCTCCGGATACGAGAGCCCCTCGAAGAAGGCGATCTCGAGCGTCTCGCGCTGCGCCGCCGGCAAGCTCGACATGGCGCGGCGAACGCGGTCGCGCTCGCGCTCGGCGTAGAGGGCGTGCTCGGGGTTGGGCGGGTCGTCCGCGGGCTCGTGGCGGAGCTCACCCTCGACGATCTGGGCGCGGCGCGTCTTACGCCGCGTGCGGTCGAGCGCTAAATTTCGCACGGTCGTCACGAGCCAAGCAGCAACCGTGCCTCGCTCAGGATGGTACTGATCGATCCGTTGTGCGACAGCGACGAATGCGTCATGGACGATATCTTCTGCCTCGCCCTCGTCGCGCAGGATCTTCAGCGCCAGACCGAACGCAGTCCGCCCATGACGGTCGTACAGCTCGGCGATGGCAGAGGTGTCCCCCTTGCGCAGGCGCTCGACCGCCAGCGCGTCCGCGCGGTCACGATCCGCCCTGGATTCCTCGCCTTCCGCCATCGATCTCTGCGCTCGGGTCCGCAGCGTTATGCCGGTTATTCGCGTCGTTGGCCAGAGGGACCAACGAAGCGGCTTTTCGGATGGCTTGCCACAGCTCGCGCCGGCCCTCGCCGGTGACCGAGGAGAACGGAAGGACCGGCAAGCCGAGGGCCTTGTCGAGCTTCTTCACCGCCGCGTACGCGGAGGAACGGGGCAAGCGATCGATCTTGGTCGCGACGGGCAACACGACGAGCGGAGCGAGATCGGGACGTCGCGCCGTCCGCGCGAAGCTGACGAGGTCGAGATCGTCCTCCTCGAACCCGCGACGAGCGTCGGTGACCACCACGAGGGCGCGAAGCGTGATTCGGTCCTTGAGGTACCGCTCGATCAGGTCGGCCCACTGCCGGCGCTCTTCCTTCGAACGCTTCGCGAAGCCGTAGCCCGGAAGGTCGGCGAGCACGACGGCCGCGCCGTCGCGCGCGCGGGTCTCGAAGAGGTTCACCTGGCGCGTGCAGCCCGGCGTGCCGCTCGTGCGGACCAGACCCTTGCGCTGCACCAGCGTGTTGATGAGGCTCGACTTGCCGACGTTCGACCGCCCGCCGAAGGCCACCTCGACGAAGGTCGGAGGCGCGGCGTCGGCGCCCGCGCCCGGCGTGAGCGCGGCAACGAAGTCGGCCTCGAGGATGTCGAACGGATCGGGCTTCACTGGGTCGGTTCCGGTACGGCGAAGCGCGTCGACGGCCTGCACTCGTCGCATTGGCAGAGCGAGCGCAGGTACGCGTAGGTGTAGATGCCCGACGAGTGGCCGTCGCCCCACGTCAGCGAGAGGGCGTAGGTCCCGACCTGCTCGATCTCGCGGATCTCGAGGTTGCCCCCGGCCACGAAGTGGATGTCGCCGCCGTGGCCTTGGCAGTGCGCGCACGGACAGAAGCCTCGAAGGATCACGTGCGGGATCGTCGAGCGGTGACCATCCGCCCAGGTCATCTCCATGACCTCGGCGCCGTGCGGGGCCTTGACCCCGGTCGGCGTTGTGCGCGGATCCTTCGCCATCTCAGACGGGCGGGGTAGCACGCGGGCCGCTGGGGGTCACCGAACGAAGCACGATGACCGTGATCTCCGGCGCGACGCCCAGGCGGACCGGCGGGCCCGTCGTCCCCATGCCCGGATGCACCCACAGCGTGGCGCCCTCCTCGGACCGAAACTGCCCACCGGGGTAGCGGAAGAAGGGACGCGCGACGTTCACGAAGCGGTGGAGGAACGGCACCCCGACCTGGCCCCAATGGGTGTGGCCCGAGAGCACCACCTTCGCGCCGCGGCTCGCCATCGCACCGAAGAGCTTCGGATCGTGCGCGAGGCCGAAGATCGGGACGCCCTCGGGCACGCCGCGGAACGCTTTGTCGACGTCGGCGCGGCGCGAGTACACGTCATCGACGCCGACGATCGTCAGCCGAGCGCCGCCGCGCGTGATGACCCGATGCTCGTTCTGCAAGACGACGATCCCCAATCGACGCATCGTCCCGAGCAGCGGCTCGCAACCGCCGAAGTTGTCGTGGTTGCCGAGGACCGCGATCGTGCCGTCCTTGGCCTCGAGCTGGGCGAAGGTGTGCGCCGTCACTTCGTGAAAGCGCGTGCCGCTCGTGACATAGTCGCCGGTGAGGGCGAACAGATCGGCAGAGAGGCCGTTCGCGCGTTCCATCCATTTGCGTGCGCGCTCGGGCGGCGTGAGCGCGCCGATGTGCAGGTCGGAGAGCTGCGCCACGCGGTAGCCGTCGAAGGCCGCGGGAAGGTCCGCGATGGGGACCTCGATCTCGCGCACGCGGAGCACGTGCGGGCGAACGAGCACGGCGTAGAGCGCGGTGAAGAACGGCACGCCGTACGAGACGAGCCCCCATCGGCCGGCGCTCATTCCCCAGGCCGCCAAGAGCGGCGCCGTGAGGACGGCCACGGGGAGCGAGCCGATGCACGCGCACCAGTGCACCCAGTACGGTTTTTCGATCAGCCAGCGGCGCGCGGCCGAGATGGGCCGATCGTCGAAGGCCAGCGCGATGCGGCCGCGGATCCCGAAGGCGAGCGCGACGCCGAGCACCAGCGAGGCGAGGTACGCGACGAGCGTCTCGCCGAGCAGGTGCGCCATCCCGAGGACGAACGGGACGTTGGAGACGAACGTTGCCGAAAACAGGATCCGCTTGAAGCGGTTCATCCTGACGATTCTGTCAGCAGCCGCACAGCGGGTTTCCGGCGGCCGCGTCGACGCACGCCTGATCCCACTGGAGGACGCAGCAGATCGGATCGTTCAGGCAGATCGGCGTCACGCAGAGCGCGTCGCAGTCGAACTCGAGCGCGCCGCCCTGGGCGCACGGATCGTGGGCGCAAGCGCTCGGCGTCCCGCAGTCCGACGGGCAGTTGCTCATGTCCTCGCCCGGCTCGCAGCTGCCGTTGCCGCACTGCGCGCAGGGACCGCAGTCCACTTGGCAGCTCGTGCACGTCTCGCCGGCGTCGCACGTGCTGTTGCCGCAACACGATCCGCAGTCGGCGGGACAGGTCGAGCATGTCTCGCCGCCGCTGCACATGTCGTCGCCGCAGCCCATGCCGCCGGTCGTCGACGACGTGGTCGTGGGGCCGGTCGTCGAAGAAGGCGCGGTCGTGCTCGGGCCGTTGCCCGTCGTCACGCTCTTCGTCGTGCCCGATCCGGTGTCGACGCCGCCTGCGCCGCCCGAGCCGTCGGCGTCACCGTCCTCTTCGATGCCGCTGCCTTTCGCGCACGCTGCAACGACCAACACCAATCCGGCAGCGACGACCGTTCGAAAGCGATTGAAGGACATACGAACCTCAGGGCCACCGAATTTCCCGGCGCGATGATCGCACCGGATCGTGCGCTTCGCGCCTTTTTTTTTGAAGGCGCCGGGAAATATTGCTGCCTGACTCAACGCCTCACGGCGTTGAAGTATACGCGCGTGAGATGGGCCGCGGGCAACCCCCGCGCCTCGAATCAAAGCTCGACGTGCGCGCCGAGCGAGCGGAAGCGCTTGTACCGATCGGCGGGGAGCGCCCCGTCGCCCAAGGCCTCGAGCTCGGCGAGGTGCCGGGCGATCGACGCTTCGAGGCGCGTGGCCGCCGCATCCGGATCCTGGTGCGCGCCCCCGGGCGGCTCCTCGAGGATCTCGTCGACGACGCCGAGGGACAAAAGGTCGGACGCGGTCATCTTCAAGCGGGCGGCGGCCTCTTCGGCCCGGCCGCCGTCCTTCCACAGGATCGCGGCGCAGCCCTCGGGCGAGATGACCGAGTAGCAGCCGAACTCGAGCACCAACACGCGGTTGGCCACGCCGAGCGCGAGCGCGCCGCCGGAGCCGCCCTCGCCGATGATCGACGCGATGACCGGCACCCGAACGCGAGCCAGCGTCGCGAGCGCGGCGCCGATCGCCTCGCTCTGCCCGCGCTCTTCGGCCCCGATGCCCGGGTAGGCGCCCGGCGTGTCGATGAAGGTGAGGATCGGCAGGTTGAACCGATCGGCGAGCTCGTAGATGCGGATCGCCTTTCGGTAGCCTTCGGGGTGGGGCATCCCGAAGTTGCGCTTCATGTTCTCTTTCGTGCCGCGGCCCTTCTGGTGGCCGATGACCGCGACGTTCCTGCCCTGGAACGTCCCGAGGCCGGCGACGATCGAGGCGTCGTCGCCGAACCGGCGATCGCCGTGCAGCTCGATGAAGCCGCCGATGAACCGCTTGACGTAGTCGAGCGTGTACGGCCGGTTCGGGTGGCGCGAGAGCTGGACCTTCTGGTGCGGCGTCAGCTCGCCGAACGTGCTCTTGGCGACGCGGCGAACCTCGGCCTCGAGCTGGGCGAGCTCGCCCTCGAGGGTCGCGTCGCGCTCGGCGGCAACGCGTAACGCTCGGACTCTGTCACAGAGGTCCGCGACCGGTTTTTCGAACGGCAGGACGTGCACGACGGGCGGCAGCCTGCGCCGTCGTGCCGCCCTTGTAAAGGAGGATTGACCCGGCGCGGCGCGTCATCGTGCCGCGTCCGGTCTTGCGCACCTCACTGCGGGGTCGTGACGACGCCGCAGGGAAACTCGCCGTTGATGGTGTGCGTGCCGTCTTGGATGGCGTCGCACGCTTCACCGAGCAGCTCGATCTCGGTCGGCGAGTTCGCCTGCCAACCGTTCGGCCCGTTGCACTCGAGCGCCATGCCGTCGAGGAAGATGGTGCCCTCGCACGCTTTCGTGACGTCGATCATGCCGTCGAGCGTGAGCGTACAGGGGCGGATGCCGTTGATGATCGTCTCGAACGCGTCTTGGAGCGCGCTCGTATCGTTGGCCGGATAGAAGGTCGCGTTGCCTTGGCTGCCGTCGACGGGGAGCCCGATGCCGGCGTTCGCCATCTGCTGCTGGTGCTGCGAGCTGACGTCGTCGCCGACAGCGATGATGAAGAGCTGCACGCCTTGAGCGAACGCGGCCTGCGCGGCGGCGATCGCTTCGGGCTGACCGTTCTGCGGGTTGGGCACCGCGCAGGTGTCCGGCTCGCCGTCCGTCGCGAGGACGATCGCCTTGGGGCCCGGCTCGCCGAAGGCGACGAGCGTGGGCACGAGCGCGTTGATGCTGTCGCCCGTCGGCGTCTCGCCGTCGGGGCCCGCGGGCCCGTACACGGCGTCGATCGCGTCGCGGTTGTTGAGCGCCGGAGGCGTGACCTGCGCGAGCTTCGGGCACTGCTGGTCGTCGCCCGTGTAGAGCGAGAACGAGAAGCGCACGACGGACTGCATCGTCGTGACGACGCCGTCCTGCGGGTTCATGAGCACGTCATAGAGGACGTCCCAGCGGTTACCGCCCCCGAAGTTCTCGGTCATGCTGCCCGACTGATCGACGAGCAAGAGCACCGACGGCGTCTGCGGCTGGAAGGTGACCGAGATGCCCGGGCACGAGCTGCTCGAGCCGCCGCCTTGGTTGAAGCCGCCGCCCGATCCGAACGTTCCTGTCGAGTCGCCGCCGCAGCGCCCTTTGTCGCTGCACACGATGCCGTCCGGGCACTGCCCGCCGTCGGGCGTGCAGTCAGCGAGACACTTGCCCTCGGGGCCGCAATAAAGGCCGGGCGAGCAGTTCGTGTCGAGCGCGCACGGCTGGCCGCACTCGTCCTGGTAGACCGTGGTGCACGGGTCGTTGCCGTCGTTGTCGTCGCAGCCGTCGCACGAAGCGATGGCGGCGGTCAGGACAATGAACGCCAAGGCGTTCAGACGCCGCGCGCGCGGCGACGGGACAGAAGCTACGAAGCGCATGGTCGGGGGCCCTCCAAGCTGACCTTGTTAGGCTATCGTCTCGGGCGCGCCGCTCAACCGCAATTCACACCCGTTCTTGGACAGGTGTTCCTGTAGGCGCGCGGACACGCGGGCGCACACGTGTGCGTGCTGCCTCAGCGGATCGCGCCGGCCAGCTTCGACAATTCGACCAAGGTCGCTTGCGGAACCGTCAGGCTCACCTTGAGCGTGCCCTTGCCACCGTCGACCACGGTCGACTCCAGGAAGGCGGGCGCGCCACCCTTTTGGGGCAGGCTCTCGAAGATCTTGTTCAGCTCGCCGACCGCCTTGAGGACGTCATCTTCGGGCTTCGTCGGCTTCTTCGGGTCGGGGACCGGCTGCTTGAACATGAACCAAGGAAGGAACGACGACTTGAACGTCGCGGCAGAGAAGAAGTAGCCGCTCGTCGCCGTGCCGTCGCGGAGCGCCCCGAGGTCCGCGCGGTTCTTGAGCGGGTCCTTGCCCTCTTTCGCTCGGAGCAGCCGCTCGACGAGCTCTTCTTGCTCGACGCCCATCGCGAGCCACGCGCCCTCTGCGCCTTCGGCGACGATGAAGAGGAGCGTCGCGTCGGACTTGTCGCTCTTGCTCTGGATCCGGACCTGGACCATTGCCGCGCCCTTGCCGAGCTTGGCGGGGGCCTTCGCGGTCTTCATCGTGAGCGAGAGATCGTCCTGCGCCTTGAGCGCCTTCTGGACGCCGGGCTGGTTGAAGGCAGCGGAGAGATCGGTGAGCCACTTGGCCACGGCGTCGGTCTTGAGGGTCGTGCCCACGAGCGACCAGCCGCTCATCTCGGCGAAGGCGCGCTGCCACTTCTCTTTGGCGGTCTTCGGCTCGGCCGGCTTGGTCACGCGCTGCGAGCCGCTGAATGCGACGATTGTCGCGCCCTTTTCGAGCGGGAAGTCGAGGAGCGCAGCGATCTTCTTTCGCTCGGCCTCGTTGCCGATCTTGCCGCTCGCCAGCGCGCCGGCGACGAGGTCTTTGAGGAGCTTGATGCCTTCGGCGTACGAGGCAGGATCGCCGAGCGTCGAGAAGCCGCCGCTCGTGCTCTCGGTCGGTCCCTTCCAGAAGATCGCGGGCGCGGCCGCCGGCGGCACCGCGAACGCGGTCCGCGCGATCCAAGAGGTCTTGTTGCGGAACGCCGTCGAGACGTCGAGCGAGAGGCCGGACTTGGCGTCGACCTTGAGATCGAGGGTCAGCTTGTCGACGTCGCCGAGCAGGTTCGCCGCCTCTTCCCCGAGGAGGCGCCCGCCTTCGGACAGGGCGCGATCGAAGACCGCGTTGCCGGTGCCGTAGCGGCGCGCCGCCAGCGTGGGCAGCGAGGGGAGCACCTTGCGGAGCTCCGAGCCGAAACGCGCGTCGATGCCCGCCACGTCGACGACGGCCGTCACGTCCGCTCCGGTCGCCGGCTCTGCAGCGAGGGTGCGCGTCATGTACGGCGCGAGGACCTCGAGGTCGCGGTCCGAGCTGCCACACACGAGGCGCGCGCCGGAGGCGGCCTTGGAGATGAGGCACGCTCCCCGAGCCTTCTTTCCGGCGAGCTTGATGCCTGCGGAGCTCGGAGCCCCGGCCGCGCCCGCGGCGGCCGCGGCCGAATCGTAGGACTTCAAAGGAATCGAGACGGCGACCAGCGGCTCGGGCCGATCGCCTTCGGCGAGCGCGACGACGAGGTCCACCGGGCCGTCCAGCGCCACCTCGGCCGCCATCGCGCGCGGATCGATGTCGAGCCGCAGCATCCGCTTGCCGAGCATCTCGGCCACCAGGCCGCGAACGAGCGGATCGCCCGCTTCGGCCTGGCCGCCCGTCAGCTGGGCGAACGCTCCAGCGGCGACCGCCGGGCTCTTCAGGCGAGCGCGCACCGCGACGCCGGCCGGGGCGGGCACGGGCGTGAGATCGCCGCCGCCCGGAGGCGCGGCCACCGACGCGGTCGCCGTCGGCGTGGTGTCGCGCGGCGGAGGAGGCGCCGAGCACGCGAAAAGCGCGGCACCGAGGAGCGCGGACGGGACCAGCTTGCGGAGCGTCATCATGCGGGGGGCACCTTCGCGCGGAGCGGGTCCAAGATCAACGGAGTTCGCAGGAGGAGATTTGCTCGGAGGTGAGCCGGTCTGGGCACCGCGCGCGTCCAAACGTGAGGTGGTCGTGGTGTGTCCGAGACAGTGCTGTCCGAGACTGTGCTTCTCCGAGCAGAGGTGACGTCATGACGAGATCCCCCTGGTTTGGTTTCGTTTCCATCGTCGCGCTCGCGGCGTGCTCATCGTCCGGCTCCCAGCCGGCGCAGGCCGAGCCCGAGGTCACGGCGGACGTGCCGACCGCGGCTCCGACGAGCGAGCCCGAGCCGGCCCCGACGGCGACTGCCACGGCCGAGGCCGAGGCAACGGCGGCGCCGACCTCCGACAAGCCGGTGCCCAGCGGTCGGCCCCCCGTCAGCTACTCCCACGCCGAGAAGATCACCGAGACCTTCGGCGCCACCCCGGCCGCCAAGCTCGAGCTCGGCAAAGAGGGCGTCGTTCTTCGCATTCCGGAGTTCGCCCTCAACGACGGCGTCCTCCTCACCTTCATGATCGACAAGAAGGGAAAGAAGGCGAAGGGCGGGGCCGGCGGCATCTACCACCTCTTCGCGCAGATGCCCCCGTCCGAGGACTTCCGTACTGTGACGACCAAGGGCCCGAAGTTCGAGCTCAAGCTCCCGAGCGCCAAGGTCGCCGCGCCCAACCTCGCGATTGGCGAGATCAAGAAGGACGACAAGGGCAAAGAGACGATCGAGTGGAAGGTCATCGCCCCGACGAAGAAGGACGACACGTCGGCGACGTTCGAGCTCGACGGCTTTACGAACGCGTACCTTCAGGTCACGAGCGAAGCACCAAGCTCTTGAGGCGACCCAAGAGGTGAGCGCGCGAGATGTGGCCTCCGAAATAGCGGAGGCCCGTCGTCGCCGCCCATCGGTTGACCACGACGTGACGCTCGAGGAAGTCGCGCCCCGAGCCGTAGATGAACGAGAAGGCCGCCGAGCGGCGGGCGAGATCGCGACCGACCGAGGTCGCCGCCAAGGTCGCCGACCAGTCCTCGAACGCCAGCTTTCCGGATCGCAGACGCGGCGCGAGATAGTCCGCCGCGACCTCGCCGCCGAGGATCGCTTGGGCGATCCCCTCGCCGAGGACGGGATCGATCCCGGCCGCTTCCCCGACGAGGATCGCGCGTGGCACCGACAGCGCGGCGCCGCGGACGAATGCGCGCTCGGCGTATCGCTTCGGCGGACCGAGCGGCCTCACCTCGTTCGGGATGCGGGCGTGCGCCACCGCGCTCGGATCGTTCCGATCGCTCGAGCGCCGCAGGGCGTAGCTGCCGCGACACATCCTCGTGGACCCGCCGAGCGGCGTCGGAAAATCCCACGAGTAGCCGTCGAAGCCTCGGACGCCGAGGTCGAAATGGATGACGTCGTCGGGCACGTCGCTGTTCGCGATCGCCGTGTCGAGCTCGACGACTTGCGCGACGATCTCACCGCGCGAGAACCCTAGCTCGCGGCGGACGATGCTGCGGACGCCGTCCGCGCCCACGACGGCTTCGGCCTGCACCTTCTCTCCGCCCTCGAGATCCAGCGCGAGCTTCCCGTCGGGAGCGCGCTCGATCTTCTTCACGCCGACGCCTTCTTCGATGGTGATCCCGCGTGAGCGTGCGACGCGCGCGAGCTCGGCGTCGAACTCGATGCGGCGCACGACGCGGCCCGCGACCTCGGAAATGCGGAAGACGGCGCGCTGGCGTCCGGTGGTGACCGCGATCCCGCGGATCGGCGCCGACGGCACGTCGACTTTCACGCCGATCTTGGCGAGCGCGTCGTCGGCACGCTTCCCCAATGCCCCTGCGCAAATCTTCTCGCGCGGAAAGCGAGCGCGCTCGAGCACCACGAGCCGCTTGCCGAGATCGGCGTCACGCGCGGCGAGGAACAAAGCGGTGGCGAGGCCGGCGGGACCGGCGCCGACGATGCAAAGAGGCAGTGAGCTCATCGAGACAGAGAAGGGCAGGGCAGCATGCGCGGTGCGAATCGCTCGGCGCGGAGGCGCGCGCCGGTATCCGAGTTGGCATGATAGATCCCCTGGGCGTCCATTTGGGCGCGCAGCGCCTCCTTGAGCAGGGATAGAACCCTGGGCTTCGAGGGCGCAAGATCGAGCGTTTCGCCCGGGTCTCGAATGATGTCGTAGAGCTCGCTGCCCTGCGTGTCCGGGTCGTAGATGAGCTTGTACGGCGGGCAGACGATGCCCTCGTGGTGCTTCCACCCCTGGATGTTGAGGTACACCGCGCTCTGCTTCGAAGCGGGCCCATCCTCGCGGAAGTGCGCGAAGCTCTCGCCCTGGAACGCCGGGTGGGGCGGCAGACCGAGCAGGTCGACGACCGTCGGGAGAACGTCGAGCGTCGACACCGGAGTCGGGTCGTCTCCGGGATCCAGCGCGGCCGGGTAGTGCACGAGGAGCGGGACCCGCGACTCGCCTTCGAGCAGGGTCCGGCCATGCGTCACCAGCTCGTGCTCGAAGAAGAGCTCGCCGTGGTCCGAGGTCACGACGAGGATCGTGTCGTCGAGGATGCCCTGGGCGGCGAGGGCGTCGTAGAGCCGACCGATCTGGGCGTCGACGTAGTGGAGCGCGTTGTCGTACCTGTTCAAGATGACGGGTTTGTCATCTTCTTCCCAGCGCACGTAGTTGAACGTCCCCTTGGGCTCGTAGGGCTGAAACGGGTGCGGCGCCGAGGCCGGGATCGGATACGGGAAGTGGGTCGACTGGAGGTTGATGTAGAGCGAGAACGGCTCGCCCTTCTTGGCGCCGATCCAGCCGATGGCGTGATCGATCGTCGCGTCGTCGGGCGCGACGTCCTCGGTGACCAGATCGAGGTGGTCGCCCTGGTGGTCGGGCGCGTGCCGGAAGTACGTCGGCGTCCCCGTCTCCTGGAAGCGCTTCATGCCCTGCCAGGTCTCGTCCTGGCTCGAGATCGTCCCGGTCGCGTAGCCCAGACCGTGACCGAGATCGTGGAGCAGCACGCGCGGGTAGTCGAGCCTTTGGTACATGTCGAGCGTGGTCCCGCGTCGCGGAAAGAGCGACGAGATGACCGCCATCTGCGCGTAGTTCGAGTGGGTCGCGGTCGTGTAAGCGTGCGTCATCCGCAGGCTCTTCTCCGCGATCCTGTCGAGGTTCGGCGTCACGCGCCGCGGGTAGCCGAGGTAGCCGACGTGGCTGATGGCCACCGACTCGAGCGTGAGCACGATCACGTTCGCCCGCGGGCGGACGCCGCGCGCCACCTGAGCCCACGACTCGAGCTGGCTCCGGGGTGCGCTGTCGAGCGCGGCGCGGACGAGGGCGTTGTTCTCCAGGAGCGGGTCGGTGCCGTCATCCGACGAGACCGACGCGAAGAGCGCGACCTCGGGCGACGTCCGCGCGATCGCAGGGCCCATCGGTGTGCGCGCCGGTGCCGCGGCCGCGAAGCCCGCGAGCCCTGTCATGCACAGGCAGCCCGCGACCTCGGCCGTTCGAACCCGCGAAGGATCGATCTCGAGCGCGCGCCGCGCGAGCCAGGCGAGCCCCGCCGCTGCGACGAGGCAGAGCACGATGAGCGGCACGAGGTAGCCGAGGTACTGCGCGCCGACGGCCCCTGCGATGTGGCCCTTGGAGTTGAGAAAGAACGCGAGGCCCGAGCTCGTGAGGTGCGAGCCCAAGAGGACGTGCAGCGTGACCCCGAGCGCATGGAGCGCCAGCACCAGCGTGGAGAGCAACGTGATCGGCACGATGGCCGCCCAGCGTCGCGACGTTCGCCGCGCGCGGCGCGTGAGAACGAGCGCGATCGCGGCGACGAAGAAGAGGAGCGCGCCGAGCAGCGAGGCGGTGATCGCGACCCCGAGGAGACGCTGCGACCACGTCGGCCCCGCGCTGTCGGTGCCGGTGGCGAAGCGGGCGACGATCCCCTGGCCCGCGGCGCCGACGACGAGACCCGCGGCCGCCCCGAGGACACCGATCCGGGCGGCGGTCTTCAGGCACGCCCCGAGGTTGAGCGGTGCGTAGGACGCAGGGGTGGGAGGGGCGGGTACTGTCACCGGGGAGGAAGGCGCGAAGGGTACACGGAAACGCTACACGACCGCGACGAACGCGCCACATAGGTGCGACGCTTCCCGCCGAAAGGCCTTCTTCCCCGTTGCCAAGGCCCCTCTGGGGGTGCGACCGGTAGAGCGTGACGGCCCCGCGGTCCCGGCTGACGAGCGCGCTCGAGCGGGCGCCGGCGTACGTCCTGACGGCGTACGCGGTGACCGCCGCGTTCTCGGCGTACTTTTGCATGTACGCGTACCGCAAGGCGTTCGCGGCCGGCACCTTCGCCGGGACGGTGAGCGTCCTCGGCCTTTCGCTCGACCGGAAGGTCGTCCTCGTCCTGGCGCAGGTCGCCGGGTACTGCATCTCCAAGTTCCTCGGCATCAAGATCGTGTCGGAGCTCCGGCCCGAGCGCCGCGCGGGCGCTCTGGTGCTGTGCATCGGGATCGCCGAGGCGGCGCTCCTCCTCCTGCCGATCCTTCCGCACGACTGGCAGTGGATCGCGCTCCTCTTGAACGGGCTCCCGCTCGGCCTCGTGTGGGGCCTCGTCTTCGGCTTCCTCGAGGGTCGAAAGACGAGCGAGATCCTCGGCGCCGGTCTCTGCGCGAGCTTCATCGTCGCGAGCGGCGCGGTGAAGAGCGTCGGCAAGTACCTCTTGGATCGCGGCATCACCGAGGCGTGGATGCCGGCAGTCACCGGGCTCCTCTTCTTGCCGCCGCTCCTCCTCTGCGCGTTCCTCCTCTCGCGCATGCCGCCCCCGTCCGCCGACGACGAGGCTCAGCGATGCAAGCGCGCGCCGATGGATGCCGCGGCACGGCTCGCGTTCGTCAAGCGGTACGCTCCCGGGCTGGTCCTCTTGGTTGGCCTGTACGTGCCGCTGACGGCGCTGCGGGATTTCCGCGACAACTTCGCGCGCGAGATCTGGGACACCCTCGGCTACGGCAGCGAGGCCAGCATCCTCACGGAGGCCGAGGCTTACGTCGCCGCGTTCGCCCTCCTGACCGTGGCCGTGATGATGCCCATCCGGAACAACCGGGTTGCGCTCCTCGCGGTTCACGGCGCGATGCTCGCGGGCGTCGCGGTCGCAGCGGGCTCGACGCTCGCATTCCAAGCCGGGCTGATCGGTGGCAAGGCCTGGATGATCGCGCTGGGGACGGGGATCTACGTCACCTACGTGCCCTACAACTGCGTGCTCTTCGACCGCCTGGTCGCGGCCACGCGGTCGGTCGCGACGGCGGGCTTCCTGATCTACGTGGCGGACGCGACCGGCTACCTCGGGAGCTCGGCGCTGCTCGTCTACAAGAACCTCGGAGCGCCGGCATTGCCCTGGGCCGACTTCCTCGGGCGTGCCTCGCTCGTCATCGGTCTTGCCGGTGTGGGCGTCTACGCGGCCAGCGCCGCCTACTTCTGGAAGAAGACGAGCCCGGAAGAGGTCAAGTCTCCAACTCTTGCCGAGCTTCCGGTAAGCGGTTCACCGGCACCTTGAGCGCAGCATCGGGACTCAACCCCTCTCAGGAAGAAGCGGCCAACCACGATCTCGGGCCCCTGCTCGTCCTTGCGGGCGCCGGCTCCGGCAAGACGCGCGTGGTCACCACGCGGATCGGGCGCCTGCTCGATCGCGGCGTCCACGCGAAGGCCATCCTCGCGATGACCTTCACCAACAAGGCCGCGAGCGAGATGCTCGAGCGCGTCACCAAGATCGTCGGGCCGAAGCGTGCCAAGGACCTGACGATCGGGACCTTCCACCGCTTCGGCCTCGGGGTGCTCCGCGCCGAAGCGCGGGCGCTCGGCTTCCGCGGGGCAAAGTTCACGATCTTCGATCAGGCCGACTGCTCCGGCGTCGTCCGCGAGGTGCTGCGCGAGGTGAGGTCCGGCAAGGGCTACGACATCGGCGCGATCCTCGGCCGCATCTCGGCGGCCAAGAACGAGTTCATCGAGCCCGAAGAGCTCGAGAAGCGCGGCGGGCGCATCCGGGCCGGCGAAGCGACCGAGTACGACGAAGTAACCGCGCTCGTGTACCCCAAGTACGTCTCGATGATGCGGGGCTTCCAGGCCTTCGACTTCGACGATCTGCTCTGCGAGGTCGTGCGCCTCTGGCGGCGCCGGCCGGAGATCCTCCAGAAGTACCGTGAACGGTACAGATACGTCATCGTCGACGAGTACCAGGACACGAACCACGCGCAGCTCGAGCTGGTGCGGCTCCTCTGTGAAGAGCACCGCAACGTGTGCGTCGTCGGCGACGACGATCAATCGATCTACGCGTGGCGCGGCGCCGACGTACGCAACATCCTCGACTTCGAGCGGCACTTCCCCGGCGCCAAGGTGGTCAAGCTCCAGGAGAACTACCGGTCGAACGCCGAGGTGCTCAAGGTCGCGTCGGTCGTGCTCGAGAAGAGCGGCGCGCGCCGCCACCCGAAGACGATCGTCGCGACGCGCGCCGCCGGCGCACAGGTCGAGGTAGTCGTCGCGTCCGACGCGGAGTGCGAAGCGCGGTTCGTCGCGCGGACGATCGACGACCTCGTCCGGCAAGGCACCGTTCGCCCGAAAGAGTGTGCCGTCCTCTACCGCTCGAACCTCCAGGCGCCGGACATCGAGGCGGCGCTCAAGGAGCGAGCCGTGCCGCACGTCGTCCTCGGCGGGCAGCAGTTCTTCGAGCGAAAAGAGGTGAAGGACCTCCTCGCCTATCTGAAGATCGTCCTCGATCCGGGCGACGAGATCGCGCTCCGGCGCATCATCAACTACCCGGCGCGCGGCATCGGCGACGTCGCGCTCGAGCGCATCGGCAACTTCGCGACGGCGCGCGGCAGCTCGCTGTGGAAGGCCGTCGAGAGAGGCCGCGAGGTCCCGGAGCTCTCGAGCGCGGCGATGGACGGCTGCGAGTCGCTCGTCATCCTGATGGAGGAGGGCAAGGCGAGGTTCGCGCGCGGCGAGACGGCCGGCGCAGTCTTGAGCTTTCTCTGCGACGCCATCGGGCTCAAGCGCGACATCCAGGCGGCGTCGACGTCGAACGCCGCCGCGGCGCGGCGCTGGGGCAACGTCGAAGGTCTCCTGAAGGTCTTCACGCGCCGCGACGAGCGCGGCCAGGGCGGACCCAAAGAGACGCTCGACTTTTTGCGCATCCTCGCGCTCCGCGAAGAGGGTGAGGACGACAAGCCCAAGGACGTCGTCACGCTCACGACGATGCACGGCGCCAAGGGCCTCGAGTTCGATCAGGTCTTCGTCGTCGGCCTGGAAGAAGGCCTGCTCCCGCACATCCGCTCGCAGACCGAGCGCGCGACCGACGTGCCGTCGAGCGAGCACGCCTCCAGCCTCGAAGAAGAGCGGCGGCTCTTCTACGTCGCGGTCACGCGCGCCAAAGAGAAGCTCTACCTTTGCCGCGCCGAGCTGCGCGCGTTCCGCGGCAAGCTCACGCAGCGCGTGCCGAGCCGCTTCTTGGTCGAGATCCCGGCCGAGATGTACGTGCTCCGCGAAGAGAAGGGCGCGCCGACCGAGAACGTCGAGACGACCAAGACCGGCGCGGCCGGCCTCCTCGCAGCGCTCGGCGACATGTTCGGCAAGCCGTCGGTCAGCGGACCGAGCTCTTGAGCTTCTTGCGCCGCGCGGCGCGCTCGACGGCGAGCTCGACGAGCCGCGTGACCAGCTCCTTCGGCGGGATGCCGCTCGCCTCCCACAGCTTCGGGTACATGCTGATCGCCGTGAAGCCCGGTATCGTGTTCGGCTCGTTCACGTAGAGCGAGCCGCTCTCGCTCCGGAAGAAGTCGATGCGGGCGAGCCCGGCGAGCTCGAGCGCGACGAAGGTACGGATCGCGAGCGCCTGGATCGCCTCTTCGTCCTCGCGCGAGATGTCGGCGGGGATCTTGGTCGTCGCGCCGTGCTCGTCCACGTACTTCGCCTCGTACGAGTAGAAGCCGTCGGCGTGGGACACGACGATCTCGCCGACGCGCGACGCGATGGGCTCGTCGTTGCCGAGGACGGCGCACTCGAGCTCCCGGACGCCGGGGATCGCCTCCTCGACGAGTGCCTTTTCATCGAACGAGAGCGCGAGATCGATCGCCGCTTCGAGCTCCGCCGGCGTCTTTGCCTTCGAGACGCCGACGCTCGAGCCGAGGTTCGCAGGCTTCACGAACGTCGTCGGCCCGAGCGCGCCGAGCTCTTCGATCACCGTTCGCCGCGCGCGCTCGAAGCGTGAAGCGCGGACCACGCGGTACGCCGGCGTTGGGATGCCCGCTTCGACGAGGAGGCGCTTCATGACATCCTTGTCCATGCCGACGGCCGACCCCAGGACGCCCGAGCCGACGTACGGCAAGCCCGCGAGCGTGAGCATGCCCTGCACGCAGCCGTCCTCGCCCTCGGGACCGTGGAGCACCGGGAAGACGACGTCGACCGCGAGCGGACCGGAGGGGCGCTCGAGCGCCGCTTCGCCGTGCGGTCGCTGAACGAGCGTCGCTTCGGGCATCTCGGCGTTGAGCCTCACCAGGCGCGGATCGCGCGACTGACCGAGGAGCGCAGCCTCCTCTTGCACGAGCCAGCGCCCGTCCTTGTCGATGCCGACGAGCACCGGATCGAATTTTTCGCGATCGAGCGCCTCGACCACGTTGCGCGCCGACAGGATGGAGATCTCGTGCTCGGCGGATCGTCCGCCGAAGAGCACTGCGACGCGCAGTCTCGGTTTGCGCCCGTCAGGGTGCGAACCCATAAAATACCAGCGGACGCACGCTCAATCGTCGATGCGCTCGAAGCTCTTCATGATGTTCGCGAGCGGCACGCGGCGCACGACGTGACCGTCGGCGAGCGCAACGTCGAGGAACACCCGGCCGGCAGCCTTCGACTTCTTGCTGACGGTGATCTTCGAGCCCTTGCGGATCGTCGCTTCATCGAGCGACACGTCTTCGGTCGCCTGGAGCAGATCCCCGACTTCGACCGTCGCCTTCTTCGCCGGCGCGATCGGAGCCGGTTGGCTTGCCGTCGCGGCGAAGGCCGTCGGGAGGGCCGCGGCGTGCGCGACCACGCACGTCATGGCTGCGAGGAGGTGGGTCACCCGCATGAGCTACGGATAATGAACCAACGAGGTGCGCGTTGTCATTCCTGAAATCGGTCTAACCTCAGTGTGGCCACATCACACATGTGCGCTCTCACGCGACTGCTTCAGTGCTGCTTTCAATACCCAAGCAACGCGCGTTCCACCTGATGCAGCCGATCTTGGCCGAAAAACAGCTCGTTTCGCGCCACGAAGGTGGGAACGCCGAAGACGCCCCGCGCCTTTGCTTCATCGGTCGCGGAAAAGAGCGCCTGTTTGATCTCCGGATTTTCTATCCGACGAAGCGCATCCAGGGCTCCGCACGACGCCGCGATCCGCTGCAGCTGATCCGTATCCGAGATGTCCTTGTCGTCCACCCAGAGCGCTCGAAACAGCGCATCGACGAGCGCGGGGCGCTGGACCGCGTCCGCGGCGAGCGTCAGGCGGAGCGCCTTGACGGTGTTCATCGGAAATCGTGACGGAAAAAAGTACGGTACTGTCATTCTTTCCGCGCGCCTCTCCAGATCGCGCATCACGTAGTCGCGCTTGGCGCCGGGCATCTCGAAGAGCGGAACGTTCGGCGTGCCGATCGACTTGAAGAGCCCGCCGAGGAGGATCGGCCGGTAGTCGACCTTGGCCCGCGTGCGCGCGGCGACGGCGCGCACCTGCGTCGACGCGAGGTACGCGAACGGCGACGCGTAGTCGAAGTAGAAGGGCAGCGTCTGGGGCGCGAGAACGGCGGCCCGCACGTCGTCGAGCCGATCTTGGCCCCAGTAGAGCTCGGGGCCCTCGGGGCCGGGAACGAGGAACGAAGGCACGCCGAAGATGCCGGCTCGCACGGCCTCGTCGGTGGCGGCCCGGAGCGCTTCCTTCACCCGAGGTGCTTCTGCCTCGGCGACCGCGCGCGCGCCGTCGAGCCCTTCGGCATCGAGCGCCGCAGCGACGACCGCGGGGTCTTCGAGATCGCGGCCGTGCTGCCAGTAGGCAGCAAACAGCGCTCGCGTCGCGATCCGCAGCTCGGACGATGCGATCGCGGCGCGAAGCGCGAGCACCGTTCGGCGCGAATGCCCCTCGGGACGCACCAAGGTGACCCCGCGCGCTCGCGCGGCGCGCTCGAGATCCATCCCATCGAGCGCAGCCTTGGGCGCAGGCTTGTGAACGTTTGGATCGTCGGGGCCGCCGATGGCACGAAACACGCCGCCCAGCAAGATCGGCCGGAAGACGAGCGCGCTCTCGGTCTCGAGCGCGAGACGGTCGACGTCCAGCGATGCGAGGTACGCGTAGGGGCAGACGAAATCGTAGAAGAACTGGAGCGCGGGCATGCGTCGCTTACTCCGATCCGGTTCACGCAACTTAACGTGACGTAGCGGCGCTGAGGGTGGACGAAAGAGAGACGCGATCCAAGATGTGACGCTCGGGCCGAGGTGCGTCGATTTTTTCGGCGCACGGGCAACCTCGGACCCCTGAAAACCGTAGGTTCTTTCGCCGCCCGACCGAGAGCTTCACGTGCGAATCGCCAACCGCGAGCTTCTGGCTTTGCTGATCGCCGTCGGCGTGCACGTCGCCTTCTTGCGTGTCGCGGGCCTGCTGCCCGACAAAAACCTGCTCCTCGGCCGCACGCCGGGAGAGGGCGAGCCCGTCGAGGTGGAGGTCCTTCGCGAGGAAGCCGAGCCCGAGGCGAAGGCAGCTCCAGAGCCCGAGCCCGAGCCGCGACAAGATGCGGCTGATCGTTCGGCCGAAGAACCTCCGGCCGACGAACGCCTCGCGGCGACCGACACGTCGCGCGCGCACGAGCCCGCGCCCGATCCTGAGGCAGCGGCGAACGATCCCGCGGCGGAAGATCCTGGCCCACAGGCAGCGGCGCCCCCCGCTGGACCATCAGAAGGTCCGAGCGATGGCGCGGCTGCGCTCCCTGCTCCTGGATCGGCCAACGAGTACGACTCGCCTCCGCCCGCGGCGACGCCCTTCGGTCCGGGGGCGGGGCCGCTCTGGGCGCAGCCGGGCGGGCTCGATCTAGGTCCCGGGCCCGCTGCGCCGACGCGGGCGCCGAGCGCGAAGCCCATCGACGCAGAAGCACCTGCACGCGCGATCGCGCGAACGCTTCGCGATCGCGATCAAGCGATCGGCATCACGATGCCGTCGACAGCCGTGGTGACGTCGGCGGTCAGCGTCGCGACGCGATCGGTCTCCGTTCCCCACAACACGCGGGCCACCTTCGAGGTGAAGCTCGGTCCCGGCGGCAAGGTGCTCTCGAGCCGCGTGATCAAGCACTCCGGGGGCGGCAAGGCGCAGTGGGATGCGGCGGCGAAGTCCGTGGCCGCGTCGCTCGCGGGTCGCTCGCTCGAGCTCGGTGACGCCGCGAAGACAGGTGCGACGGTCATCGTGAACGTCACCACCAAGCACGTCTTTCCGAGCGGCACCGCGAAGGCTGCCGACGTGAAGCCCGTCTGCGCGAACCAGATCATCAACGACCTGGCCGACGGCATGGACAAGTCGAACACGGGGACCGCGCCCGAGCCCACTGTGCCGCTCTTTCAGGACGAGAACGGCAGGCCCTGCATCCCGATCGGCGTCGCAGGCGTCTCCGACACGGCCAACATCGGCGCGACCAAGCAGGTCCAGGTGCAGACGAGCTCTCAGGTCATCATCGGCGGGAAGAAGGCGCTCCCCTCGAACCTTCAACCGGTGAACAAGGACCCGTTCTGGATCGACACCGGCAAAGGAGGACCCCGCCCCGTGATGCCCTTCAAGGCGCGCAAGTACAAGCGCGACAAAGAAAAGAAGAAATAGCGGAACAAAAAGTGAAGCGACCCGTTCGACGGCGGGGGGGGGAACCGTCGCGGGCCGCTTCGAGTCGGTTCGGCTTGCAAGAGCCGAACCACAATGATTTCCCCCACCTTCCGAGCAGGTGTCGGCTACTAACTGTATTGATTCGATACGCTGCTCATTTCAGGATCGAAATGATCGAACGCGTGTACGCATTCGGGGCGTGGTGCGACCCGGCCTGGCTTCAGGTCAGGCTTTGCCCTGAAGCGTCGCGAACGCGACGTTCATGAAGTCGGCGAAGAGCACCTCACGCATGGGCTCGAGCGGAGAAAACTCGATCCCGACGTGGACCCAACCACCGTCGAGCGCCGTCTGCCGGCGGATCGTCCCGTCGCGACGGAACGAGAAGCTCGTCCCCGGCTGGATCAGGTTCACGATCACCTGCTCGCCCGCCGTCACCTGCGCCTCTTGAACGAGGATGCCGGCGCTCAGCATCGACACCTCCGTCGTGTAACCCGAGTGGATCGAGCGCGGCGTTCTCAGTCGGAGCTCGAGACGAAGCGGGATGCGCGGAGCGCGACGGCGCTCGGCGCCCGAGAACGCTTGCGGTCCCGTGCGCGGTCCGGTGGGCGGCACGATGTGCTGCACGCCCGGCGGCGGCGTCAGGGGTCGTGCGGGTGTGGTCGGGAGCGCCGGAGGCACCGACCCGCGGGGTGGCATCGAGCCGGTCGCGGCCGGTGGGATCGAAGAGCCGCCTGGCGGCGCGAGCGAGGTGCGACCGAGCGTCCCGACATACTCATCCCATTCGGGGCCAGCGCCGCGCCCGAAGAACTCGAGGCCGACGACGTTGCCCGCGACGTGCACGACCATCGCGTGGGCCGAAACGCTCGTCGACGGCAACGCGATCTCGAGCTGTACGAGCTGCCGGAGCGGCGGAGGATCATCCAGCTTGATCGCAAGACCCTTGAAGCTCGCGTTCACGGTCACGGCGGCGAACGACTTCTTGCCCACCTTGACGGTGACGGGAACGTCGACAGGATTTCTGCGATCGCGCCTGCGCTCGTTCATGGATGCGAAGAGAGGGAGGGGGGAAAGGCTCGGCTCCGTAGAATAAGCTCGGCGGCGCGCCGTCGATCGATGCCACGCGCCACGCGCGCATAGCTAGCAGAAGTTGTACCGAGGGCGCAGCACCTACACTCGCTCCGAGCCGCATCCGATCCGAGTGGATCGCCAAGAGCCCATGAGCGCCCCGCTCTTGTTACGAAACCACCGCTGAAACCAACCTGTCCCCCCGGCACGTCGTTTGCGATAATCCGCCCCGACACCTCCGGAAACCGAAGTCGCTAGGATTGTCGCCCCCTCGGGCGTCAGAAGGACCCAAAGGAGTGAACATGAAGCTCGGTTTTGCCCTCGCAGCACTGACCCTCGGCGCAATGACCCTGTCCACCTCGCTCGGAGCCGAAGAGGACTACGCCAAGCAGGTGGCTGTTAGCGCGAAGCGCGACGCCGGGAAGCTCGCCTTGACGTTGAAGCCGAGCAAAGACGGCCTCTACGTCAACAAGGACTACCCCATCAAGTGCACGCTGAAGATCGCCGATGGGGGCAAGCTCGAGAAGACCGAGCTGGTGAAGGCTGACGCGAAGTACGAAGACGCCGGCAAAGAAGGGAAGGCCAAGAGCGTCTCGTTCAGTGTCGGAGCGGACAAGGCCGTCGACGCGGAGTGCAAGCTCGTCGTTTGCACGGACGCGACCTGCTCGGCGCCCTTCAAGGTCGCCGGTAAGTCGAACTAGTTTTTTTCAGCCACTGCGCGGGGGGCCCCAACCCCCTTGCTGACTAGAGTGAACGAAGACGACGCGCTGCCTCGTGGAGCGCGTCTTCTTCTTTTGCGAAGCAGAAGCGCGCGAGGGTGTCGCCGACCGGGTCGACATAGAACGATGTCCCGGGGATCGCGGCGATCTTCGCGCGGTCGAGGAGGGACATGCACGCGGCCTTGGCGTTGGGAGCGCCGAGCTTCTTGATGTCGGCGAGCACGTAGTACGCGCCGCGGGGCACGTACGGCGTGAGCCCGGCGTCGGCGAGCGCGTCGCAGAGGATGGCGCGCTTCTTCGAGTACGCGGCGCTCATGTCGTCGTAGTAGGCCTGCGGCATCGCGAGGCCGGCGACCATCGCGTGCTGGAGCGGCGTGGGTGCGCACACGTAGAGAAGGTCGTGCGCGACGGTGATGCGCTTGGCCATCGGCTCCGGTGCGGTGAGGTAGCCGAGCCTCCACCCGGTGACGGCGAACGTCTTGGAGAAGCCGCTCAGCGTGATCGTTCGGTCGCGCGCCTTGGTCGCGATCGGAAGGTGCTCGGCGCCGTCGAAGAGGATGTGCTCGTAGATCTCGTCGGTGACGATCAACAGATCGTGCTTCTCGGCGAGCGCTGCGATGTGGCTGAGCTCGGCGTCGGTGAACACCTTGCCGCTCGGGTTCGCGGGCGTGTTCACCACGATGCCGCGCGTCTTCGGCCCGATCGCGCGCTCGAGCGCCGCCTCGTCGTAGCTCCACTCCGGCGGGAGCGTCGGCACGAGCTTCGGTGCGAGGCCCAGCGTGAGCAGGGTGTTCAGGTGGTAGCCGTAGTAGGGCTCGAAGAGGACGATCTCGTCGCCGGGATCGAACAGGGCGAGGCATGCGGCCGCGAAGCCGCCGGTCGCGCCCGCCGTGACGACGACCTCACCATTCGGCGAATAGGAGAGGCCGTACCGGCGTTCCACCTTTTCGGCGATGGCCTGCCGCAGCGGAAGGATCCCTTCGGGCAGGGTGTAGATGACGCGGTTCTCGTCGATCGCGCGCTTCGCTGCCTCCGCGACCGGTGGCGGTGTGGGTAGATCGCAGATCCCCTGACCGAGGTTGATGCCGCCCACCGCGTCGCAGGCGCGGCTCATCGAGCGGATGTCGCTGATCACCAGGGATTCGAGGCGTTTGCCGAGTCGCACGGGCGGATTGTAGCCCAGAGCTTCGCAGGGTGGCCGTCAGGGCGCGAGCGTGGCCTCGATCTCGTCGCGAATCGCTTCCTTGTTCGAGTTGTGGACGAGCTTCGAGCGGATGATGCGATCGCGATCGACGAACGCGCTGAGCGAGGTCGAGCCGCCCGGCCACAGCGCCAGGATGTCACCGTCCGGATCGTAAAGCGTGAAGACGTCCTCGTGACCGTGGGTCGCCCGCCACAGCGCGCAGTAGTCGGCGGTGGGCGGCTCGCTCTGACCGTTCTCGACCACCACGTTGATCGCGACGAGGCCCTGGCCGGCGTACTCGTCGAGGATCGACTCCTGCGCGGCGGACACGCTCTGACAGAGTGGGCACCAGCCAGCCGCAGCGAAGATCCAGAGCGCCTCTGCCCCACAGAACGCCGAGAGCGACACGTCGTTGCCGGCGCAGTCCTTGACCACGACGCCGGTGAGGCGCTCGCCGACGTCGAACCCCTCCGCAACCTCGGGATCGTCCGGACACAGCGCGGGACCGAGGCCACCGGTCGTCACGCCCGTCGTGGCAGCACCGGTCGCGGTGGTTGCCGCAGTTCCGCCGTCCCCCGCACCCTCGCCGCCGGCTCCATCGGCGTCGTTCGTCTCGGCGTCCGAGCATGCCACGAGGAAAAGCACGGCTGCAGCAAGGGAAAGTGCCTTCACGCCGTGGCTCTACGAACGAGTCCGGTCCCGGTTTCGCTCAGCCGATCCCGGGATTAGCGCCGCCGTCGCGGGGCGTTTCCAAGGCCGTGGACTTGGCCGCGCCGGCAACCTTTCGCATGAGGACGATGGAGCTCTTGTGTCCGGGGGGCAGCGAGATCACAGCTCGCGACCGGCTCATGCTCGAAGTCTGGCGGCTCGCGTGGCCGGCCATCACCCACATGCTGCTCATCACCCTGGTCTTCGTCGTGGACCGGGTGGTGCTCGGCAACTACGCGTCCGACTCGCTCGCGAGCCTGCAGATCTCGTCGGTCCTCGTTTGGACCTTCTACTCGATCTTCACCGCCTTCTCGGCCGGCACGCTCGCGATCGCCGGACGCGCGGTCGGCGCAGGAGATCGACGGCAGGCCGCGCGCGTCGCGCTCGTTTCGATCGGCGGCTCCGCGGCGATCGGCGTGGTCGTCGCGGGCATCGCGCTCGCGTTCCTCGGCCCCGCGCTCCCGAAGGTGTTTCCTCACGCCGGCGATCGCGTGATCGGCGAAGCCGCCGCGTACCTCGCCATCGTGCTCCCGACGCTGCCGCTCTCGTTCGCAGAGGCGACCGCCGCCGCCGCGCTCCAGGCTTCGGGTGACACGCGGACGCCGCTCGCTGCCGCGGCGATCGCCAACGTGGCGAACCTCGTCCTGTCGATCGGGCTCGTGTTCGGGCTCTGGGGCTTGCCCGAGCTCGGGATCCGCGGCGCGGCGATCGGCGCTGCCGCGGCGGCGACCATTCAGGCAGCGATCCTCATCGCGGTCCTCTTCTCGAAGAAGAGCCCGCTCCCGCTCCGCGCCGAGCTCGAGCAAGGTGGGCTCTTCGATCGAGCATCGCTCCGCAGGCTCGCCGACGTGAGCGTTCCCGCGTTCCTCGACAAGCTGGTCTACAACGGCGGCTACGTCATCTTCGTCGCGATCATCGGCCTCTTGGGATCGGCCGCGATGGCCGCAAACCAGGCGCTCGTGAGCGTCGAGGCGATCTGTTTTCTCTCCGCCGACGGCTTCGGCATCGCGGCAGGCGCTCTCGTCGCGCAGAAGCTGGGCGCGGGCGGCGTCGACGACGCCAAGCGTGCGGCGCGCATCGCTGCGCGTCTCTCGATCGCGCTCCTCTCGACGTTCGGTCTCGTCTTCGTCCTGGCGCCCCGCGCGCTCGTGGCCGCGTTCACCGACGACGCGAGCTTGGTCCAGATGGGTGTCGCCCCGCTGTACGTCGCCGCGGTCGCGCAGCCGTTCATGGCGTACGCGACGGTGATGCGCATGGCGCTTCGCGGCGCCGGCGCGACGCGCGTCGTCCTCCTGGTGACGCTCGGCGGCACGTTCCTCGTGCGCCTGCCGGCGGCGTACGTCGCGTCCATCGTCCTCGACCTCGGCCTCGCCGGGATCTGGATTGGCAGCACGCTCGACTGGGTCTTCGAAGCGGCCGTGCTCGCGTGGGTCTTCCGACGCGGCGCATGGGCCATGAAAGCGGTGTAGGCTCGTCATCGTGAAACGCCGCAGCGCGCTCGGAGCAGGCATCTCGTTCGCGATCGGCGGAGCCATCACCCTCCGCGCTCGCGCCGAGGCGCTGCCGACCGAAGACAAGCCGAGCTACGAGCGCATCAAGCTCCTCTGGGGGCCCAACCACGGCCACGAGATCGTCGTGCCCTTCGAGGACTTCAAGGCGAAGACGCCGAAGAAGTACGTGACCGCCGGCAAGAGCGATCACCTCCACGTCTTCGAGGTCACCGCCGACGATTGGCAAAAGCTCGCCGCCGGCGAGCCGGTGCGGCTCGCATCGAACAAGGTAGGCGGCCATTTGCATCGGGTGCGTCTGCGCGCCGCGCCCGCAGTCGATCCGCCGGATGAAGTGACTGTGTGCACCGTCGAGGTAGGCGGCAACGACGGTCACGAGCTCATCGTTCCGCAGAGCCACCTCGATGCGAAGATCGATCGCGTCTACGACATCCAGGGCGTCGCGCCGCACACCCACGAGGTGAAGGTGACCGCCGCGCAGTTCGAGAAGATCGCCAAGGGCGAGCGCTTGCACCTGACGGCGTCGGCGGGCGACGACCATACGCACCTGGTCGCGATCTCGCTGGCGAAGAAGAAGGCGTAGTCCTTCGCCGCCGAGCGTCGATAAGCTCCGGCGCGATGGCTCGAATCGCTCTGGCTGCTTTCTTCGTATCGCTCCTCGCCGCGTGCGGCTCGGATCCCGCGGTCGCTCCGAACGGCCCTTCTACCAACGGACCCGGCGCCCGCTCCGCGGCAGCTTCTGCTTCAGCGGCGGCCTCCGACCTGCCGGTCGTCGCGAGCGATGCTCCGCTCCCGCCGGGTGCGGTTACGCGGCTCGGGACGACACGATTCCGACAGGCAGACGAAATCAAAGGCATGGCGTTCCTTCCGGACGGACGGATCGCGACGGCCGGGCGCGACCTCCGCGTGCTCGTCTTCGACCCGAAGACCGGTCTTCCGACGCACGAGCTCAAGGGTCCTCGGTGGGTCGCCGACTCGGTTGCCGTCTCGCCTGATGGCTCGATCGTCGCAGCAGGCGATCGCGACGAGATCTTCCTCTGGGAGCTTCCGAGCGGAGAGCTCCGCCACCGCATCAAGGGAAAGTTCAACTACGCACGCGCGATGGCGTTCTCCCCGGACGGGAAGCTGCTCGCCGCCGCGGCCGACGACGAATGGTCATCGGACACCGACGAGACGCTCTGCCTGTACGACGTAGCGCTCGGAAAGAGGGTCCACGCCTTCGAAGGGCACAAACGCTACGGGCACGCGGTTGCGTTCTCGCCGGACGGAAAGCGCCTCGCGTCGGCGAACGAACGCGGCGAGCTTCGGCTCTGGGACGTGGAAGCTCGCCGCGAGATCGCCGAGCTCGAAGGGCACGAGCGCCGCGTGAGCGCGGTGGCCTTCTCCCCCGACGGACGCACCCTGGTGAGCGCGGGCGGCGACCCTGCCCTTCTCTCTTGGGACGCGCTGACCGGAAAGGCGAAAGGCACGCTGCGGCCCAAGGTGTGGGGAGAGCAGATCGCGTTCTCACCGGACGGTCGCACGCTCTACGTCGGGAGCAGCGACGACATCGATGTCGTCGACACGACGGCCGCCGAAGGCTCCACGG
>JBGTSH010000069.1:0-36914 GCA_041940405.1 Polyangiaceae bacterium | reverse complement strand
GCCTCGGGCGACTTGTGCCGCCAAGACATCGAAATGCGGGGTTTCGCCGCGGATCAAGGCACCGAGGGCGATCAGCGCATCGAACTGGCCCTGGCGCAACGCGCGCTCGGCAGCCAGTGGAATCTCCCACGCTCCCGGCACACGAAGGACGGTGCGCTGATCTGCACCACATCCGTGCCGCTCGAGACAATCCTCTGCACCGGCGAGCAGGCGGCCGGTTACCGCATCGTTGAAGCGAGACACCACCACGGCGACACGCATCCCCTGAGCATCAAGTTTGCCTTCGAGGACAGGGCTCATCGGCTGCGTCTCCTTAAAGATTCGCTAAACAAAGCAGTATAGAAATCGGCCTGGAATAGTGTCAAGTTTCCAGGTACCGGCCCAGGATCGGCCGTAGGCGCGCGCGGGTCTCGGCGTCTATCGCCTCGCGCGGAGTGATGATCGCATGCTCGAGCGCATCCTGGCAGCCACAGGCTCGCTCGGCGGGCAGCGCCGCGATCGTGGCCCGTAGGATCTCGGCGGCGTGCTCCGCGTTCGCGCGTAGATTCTCCAACACGCCAGAGACTGAGACATCGTCTTCGTCGTCATGCCAGCAATCGTAGTCGGTGACCAAGGCCAGGGTGGCGTAACAGATCTCCGCCTCACGGGCCAGCTTGGCCTCTTGCAGGTTGGTCATGCCGATGACCTGCACACCCCAGGTGCGGTAAAGCGCCGACTCTGCGCGGGACGAAAACGCTGGCCCCTCGATGCACAGGTAGGTCCCGTGAGGGTGCGCCCGCGGCACGCGTCCTTGAGCCGCCTGGTTCAGCTGTTCGCGCAGCTCTGGGCAGACTGGATCGGCGAATCCGATATGCGCCGCGACGCCATTGCCAAAGAATGTCGAGGGGCGACTGTACGTGCGATCGATGAACTGATCGACGATGACGACGTCTTGAGGGCGAATCTCTTCATGCATCGACCCCACCGCCGAAGCGGAAAGGATCCGTTCGACGCCGAGGGTCTTCAACGCGTAGATGTTGGCCCGATAGTTGACCTCGCTGGGGATGACGGAGTGCGTTCGGCCGTGTCGATGCCCATGTTCGACAGCCACGTTCGAACCATGGCGACACCATTGGCTCCGCCACCACGCCCGGGGCCAAGGCCGCCACCGCGGCGGGGTTGCTCGCGTTCCTCGGCTCGAAGTGGGGGCTCGCCGTCGCGGGGGGCACCGCCGCCGTCCTGGGGACGACGCTGGTACTGCACGCGCCGCCGGCCGACGGTGGTGAGGCGCAGGCAAAGGAGCTCGATCACCTTCGGAGCGAGCTGTCCCGTGCAAAGGACGAAATCGTCAGGCTCTCGAAAGAGGTCGCGACGGCGAGCGCTTCTTTGCGGCAGGCCGAGTCGCAAACCTCGGTCGCCAACGACGAGACCGAGCTCCTCAAGCGCGAGCTCGAAGACCTCAAGACGCGCCTCGCCTCTTCCGGCTCGTCCAAGGGCGGCGTCTCGAGCAAAGAGTTCCTCGATCTCCGCGAGGCGCTGAACAAGAAGGACAAGGAGCTCATCGGCCTTCGGCACGACATCTCGAAGAAGGACAAGGAGCTCATCGATCTTCGCGATCAGACGCTCTCGTTCGAGCGCGAGAAGGCCGACCAAGTCGACAAGATCCTGGAGCTCGAGCGCGCCAAGGCGGACCTCGAGACGTCGGTCGATTCGCTCCGCGCCGACAAGGATCTCGCGACCAAGCGGGCAGAGGATTTCCGCAACAAGTACGAGAAGACGCAGACCGCGCTGAGCACGCGCGACGCCGAGCTCGCACAGACCAAGAAAGAGGCCGCGGACGCCAGCCTCGAGCACGAGGCGGCCTTCAGCGATCTGCGGCGCAAGTCCGAAGAGGCGCTGTCTCGCGCACAGGCCGAGGCGGCGTCGCGGATCTCGACGCTCGAGTCCGATCACGCGTCTCGGGTCTCGACGCTCGAATCGGAGCACAAACAGGCCGTCGAGAGCCTCCGCGCGGAGCATGACACCGCCGTCGGCAAGCTCCGAGCGAGCCACGCGCTGGAGATCGACAACGTCCGTGGCGAGTACGAGGCCGCCGAGAAGGTGGCTGCCGAGAAGCACGCCAAGGAGCTCGAAGAGGCGCTCCGCAAGTCCGACGAACGCCTCGCCGAGCGCGAGCGCGAGCTGGACGTCGCCGCCAAGACCGCGCTCGAGATGCAGCGCAAGGATCACGAAAAGGCGATGACCGAGCGCGAGGCGGCGTTCCTCGCGCGGAAGAAGGAGCTCGACGGAGAGATCTCCTCGCTCACGCTCGATTTCGAGCAGACCAAGGAGAAGCTCGAGAACGCCGAGGCGAAGATCGGCGATCTCGAGAAGCAGCTCGCCTCGGCTACGAGCGAAGCGTCGAACCTCAAGAGCGAGCTCGGCGAGCTCGAAGCGCACGCGCGCCAGATCGAGGAGACCCTCGCGGTTCGCACCGCCGAGCGCGACGAGACGATTCAGGCGCGCGACGGGCTCAAAGCCGAGCTCGATCGCAAGAACGCCGAGCTCACCGAGACGCGCGAGAAGCTCGAGGACGCCGAGGAGCGAGGGCGCGATCTCGCGGCCAAGCTCGCCGCGCGCGAAGCCGAGCTGGCGAAGTCCCAAGAGGACGCGGCCGCGCTCGATCGCGACCTCTCGCAGGAGCGCGCGCGCCTAGAAAAGGCGCGGAGCAAGTGGGGCGACGACCGAGCATCGCTCGAGCGCGCGAAGCAGGCCCTCGCGCTCGCGATGGAACGGATCACCGAGACCGAATCGCGCCGTCTCGAGGAATAGGTCTCGTCACGGATCGGTGTCGCGCTCGACTCATTGATTCGCGCCGAGGTCGTCGGCGCGGAATGCGTCAGGCAGCAGCGCGGCGAGGGACGTGCGGCGCTCGGCGGTCGGATCGCCCTCGACGGCGAGGAGGATCGGCAGATCCTCGGCGAACTCGGCCAGCACCTGACGGCACATGCCGCAGGGGCTGCCGGCTTTGGGACCTTGGGTGACGACCGCGATCGCGACCGGATCCTCGTCGCCCGCAGCGACCATCTGGGCGACCGCGCTGCGCTCGGCGCACAGGCAGAGCCCGTAGGACGCGTTCTCGACGTTGCAGCCGGCGAACACGTTGCCCGCCCGCGTGAGGAGCGCGGCGCCGACTCGGTAGTTCGAGTACGGCGCGTGCGCCTTGGCTCGCACCGAGGTCGCCGCGGCGACGAGCGCGCTCCAGTCGACGGGTTTTTCCGTCACGCCTTCTCCGGCGGCGTCTCGTCCGACGCGACGCGCGCAGCCCACCCACTGAGGACGGCGACGAACTTCTCGCGCGACGCGCGGGCCGTTGCCTCCACCTCCGAGTGGTCGAGCTTCGTCGGCGAGAGCCCCGCGGCGAGGTTCGTGATGCAGCTCATCGCACCGGTGGCGACGCGCATGTGACGAAGGGCGATCACCTCGGGCACGGTGCTCATGCCGACCGCGTCGGCGCCGAGCGCGCGGAGCATCGCGATCTCGGCCGGCGTCTCGTACGTCGGGCCGAGGAGCGCGGCGTAGATGCCCTCGTGGAGCGTGACCCCGGCGGAGACCGCCGCGTCGCGCGCGTGCTGGCGAAGCCGCTTCGAGTACGCCTCGGTCATGTCCGGGAACCGCGGACCGAGGCGATCATCGTTGGCGCCCGCGAGCGGGTTTCGGCCCATGAGGTTGAGGTGATCGGTGATCAGCATCAGATCCCCGGGCTCGAAGCCCCGCCGGATGCCCCCCGCAGCGTTGGTGAGGAGAACCCCTTTGACGCCGAGCATCGCGAGGAGCCGCGCCCCGAAGACGACCGTCCCCATCGAGTGCCCCTCGTAGGTGTGGCTGCGGCCCTGGAGGCAGGCGATCTGCGCCCCGCCGGGGAGCCGGCCTACCACCAGGTTGCCCGCGTGGCCGACGACCTTGGGCCGGGGCATCCCCGGCAAGTCGGCGTAGGGAATGATGGTTTTCTCTTCGAGAGAGTCCGCCCAGGCCCCGAGGCCCGAGCCCAGGACCACGCCGACCGCTGGAGCGGCCTTTCCGGAGAGCCGCGTGCGGGCGACATCCGCGGCGGCGGCGACCGCGTCGTAGCCCGAATCCATGTCCGTCATCGCGGCCGGACGCTACCAGGGTCGCTCGGGCCGTGCTAGAGACGCGCCCCCGCCATGGCAAGCAAGTTCAGTGACTTCCTGAAAGAGAAGAAGATCGACCCCCGCCGCATCATCTCCGCCAGCGCGAAGATCGAGAAGCTCCGGCCCGAAGACCGCGCGGCGAAGCTCGCGAAGCGTCAAGCCAAGGCGAAGGCCGCCGCAGGCGGCGAGAGTGGCGACAAGGCAGGGACGGCGCCGGCGAAGCCGCGTAGCGGTCGCCCGGTCACCCAGCGCGCGATCGACACCGCGATGGCCGGCAAGCCCCTCAGCGGTCCGCAGAAGACCCGCATGCTCCGGGCGGTCAATGCGCTGCTCGAGCTGAAGAAGGGCTCGCCCGTCGAGCTGTCGGCGCTGTTTTAGTCTCGAGCCACTCCGCGCGGGGGCCCCGACCCCGCTTGCGGTGGTTGCCCGACGTCGTCCTACACGGCGGCGTCGACACCATCGCCTCGGTTTCGCGCCATCGCGCGCCCCCGTGTCCGGGCCGCTACAAAAGCGGCCTCAGGATCCTAGGCCGCGCTGCCGGCGCGGGAGCCCCTTGAGCTCCTTCACGTCGGCCACGACGAGCAGGACCGTAAGGACAATGGCGATCAAGAGCATCATCAGCTTCGCCTCGCATCCAAGAGGCAGGCCGACGCTGAGGGCCAACTTTTCGCGCTAATTTTTTTCCCACGGGCACCCGCGTCGAGGCACCGGCGATGAATCGTGGCGGACTGCCGCGCACCAGACCCCTCGATGACGCCGCTTGGCTCCGCTACCATCCCCGTCGTGCGCTTTGCCGAAGCGGACGAGCTCGTAGAGCGGGCGAAAGCGGGGGATCGCGAGGCCTTTCGCGAGCTGTTCCTCCGCCACCGCAACGATGTCGCCCGGCTCGCCTACCGCATGCTCGGCGCCCGCCGCGGCGGCACCAAGGTCGGCTCGGGCGCGTCGGATCTGGATGACGTCATCCAAGAGGTCTTCCTCCAGGTGCACCGCAGCCTTGCGGACTTCCGTGGCCAGTCGAAGTTCTCGACCTGGCTCCACCGCGTGACGGTGAACGTCGTCCTGATGAACCGCCGGGCGGCGCGCTCGCGCCCCGTCTTCACGAGCGAGGTTTCCGACAACGAGCCGGACGTCTGCCACGCTCCCGATGAAGAGGCCGCCCGGACGCGGCGGGTCGACGCGTTCAAGCGCGTCCTCGACCGCCTGCCCGAGAAGAAGCGCACGGTCTTCGTGCTGCACGAGATCGAGGGGCTGGCGCCCGCCGAGATCGCGCAGATGGTGGACGCCCCGGTGCTGACCGTGCGAACCAGGTTGTTCTACGCCCGTCGCGAGCTCTGCGAGCTCATGAAGGACGAGCCGTCCCTGGCCCAGCTCGCCGACGAGCTCGGACGCGAAGCCGAAGGCTCGTCCGGGGGGAAGGCGCCCAAGGCATGAACGGCGATCGGCGCTCCGAACCGGATGCCCGCATGCTCCGCCGCATGGTGCGCGAGCTCGCCGATGAGCCGCTTCCGGAGCTCGAGTGGGAGGGGATCGAAGCGCGCCTCTTCGCCGAGCTCGAAGAGGGCGCGAGCCGGGCGCCCGCCTCCGGTCACCTGCTGGGAGAGCACGCGGCGCATCTCGAGGGCGAGTTCGTCGAGCCGCTGCCGCCCTTCGTCGAAGACGAGGATGACGACGACGACGACGTCGGAGCGGACCGCCCGTCGGCGATCCCCGCAGCGGAGCTGCGCGACTCCCTCTTGCCGCGCGAAGCTCTGCTTTTGCCGCGCGAAGCCCTGCCGGCGCCGCGCCCTGCGCCGTCGTTCTTCGCGCGCTCGCGTCTGCTCGTCGTCGCTGCGGCGATCGCAGCCGGCCTCGGCGGGCTCTTTGTCGCCACTCGTCAGGAAGCGCCGGCGCCGGTCGTGCTCGTGGCGGAGCCCATCGATCCCGCGTCGGTCCCACAGGCGCCCGGCATGGCGCCCGGCGTGCTCGATGCGCGATCCCTCCACGTCGGCGATGTGGTCGAAGCCGCGCTCGGCCCGCTCGCTTTCGGATCGCTCTCGTCCGACTCGGACGCCGCGCTCGGCGCGCTCTCCTGGACGCTGTCGGCTGGCAGCCGCGCCCTCGTGCACGAGCCCGCGAGCGCGATCGTCCACGTCGTCGAGCTCGAGTCGGGGTCGATCCGCGCCGAGGCTTCGGGGAAGAAGCGAATCGTCATCCGCGCCGCCGACACCGAGATCGCCAGCGTGGGGCAGGGGGCGGTGTTCACGGTGACTCGCTCCTCCCGAGGGCTCGTCGTCCACGTCGAGGTAGGGTCGGTGCTGGTCGGCGAGCGCGGCGGAATCTCGAAGTCCGAGGACGGGCAAGAGGCGGTCGCTGCGTCTTCGTCACGGCTCCTCTCCGCGCCGACCCGAGTGGCCGTTTCGCTCGACGGCTCGCGCGTCATCGAGGTGATTCCGGATGAGGTCGCGGGACCGGTCCGGGCGAACGAGCAGCCCGAGAACCGCGTCTCCACCGAGCCCGAGGTCGGGCCTGCCCCGGTGCAGCCGGTGCGCGCGCCGATCGCGGTCAACGACGCGACACCGGCGCCGAATGGGCCGAACGAGGCCGCGCCGCCCTCGCCGCCTCAGGCACCGACGGTAGCGGCGCCCGCGCCGGCGCCCGCGGCCGTCGGTCCGATCTCCGAGGCCTCGATTCGCGCGAACGTTCAGGGCTGTTTCGCGCAGGTTCAAGGCAAGAAGGCGCCCAATGAGGGCGTCGCGGTTTCGGTCAGCTCGACCATGCGTGTGACGGTTCGAGATGACGGCTCCGTTCAAGGCGTCGTCTTCAACCCGCCGCTTCAGTCGGATCTCCAGAGCTGTGCGGTCTTCCTCTTCCGCGAGAATCTGGGACCGGGCGCGCGCAGCCTGTCGATCTCCGTCGCCCATCGTTGACGTAAGCTCGATCCGATGGGCACCTCGTTCTCGAGGACGGCAAGCGGGCCCGGTTCGGAAGCCAAGAAGGGCCTCGCGAGGCACCTCGAGGGATGGCAGCTCGGCGTCGTGATCGTCGTCATGGCGTGGGTCGCCGTCCTCCTCATGGTGCCGCGCACCGAGGTGCCCGAAGACGTCCCGCTCCCGCAGCTCGCGCCGCGTGAGGTGCGCGCGTCGCGCGCTCGCGCCGCCGCCGAGTCGCGCCGCCTGGCGACGCACGAGATGTCGGCGAACCTTCGCCTGCTCGCGGCACGCTTGAAGGCCTACGGGCTCGCCGAGCACGGCGACGACAAGCGACGAATGGTCGAGCTCGGGCAGCTCACGCAAGAGGTGGGCGCGCCGCTGGCGGTGCTCGAGCGCGAGCACGTCCTCGACCTCCGCGCGCACCTCGCCGAACGGTTCGTCGAGAGCTTCTCCGAGTTCGTTCGTACGGGCGTCGAGACCGAGGAGCTCGCCTGGCTGGGCGGCAACGTCGTGCCGATGTTCCGCAAGAACGGCTGGCTCGATGACACCGCCGAGCCCGAGTTCGATCTCGTGCTCCGAGCTCTCCATAAGCGGCGGTTCAACAAGCTCCTCGGCCCCGACGTCGACTTGCCCCTCGACTCCGCCGAGGAGCGCGCGAAGGTCCGCTTTCTCATGCAGCATCCGCCGCTGCCGCCGGTCGCCGATCCCCACGGGCTCTTCGCGGGACAGTTCCTCCTGGGACAGATCGAAGACGCGGTCGCGCTCGACCCCAGCTACCCGAGGCATTACGCCCGAGGGATCGCCCTGTTCAGAATCGGCCGGTACGAAGCATCCGCAGTGGCGTTCGACAGCTTCCTCGCCGAGCGCGAGGACGGGCCCTACCGGATCCGCGCGGCAAACTACTTGAAGGCCGCCATCGAGTACGCCGGCGCCGACTGACGGGCGGGCGCGACCCGCGGTTGGGATGTATGCTCCGCTCGTGCTTCCGGGTGCTCGGTGGATGCTGGTCGCGTCGCTAGCGGTCATGACCCCCTTCGGCACCGGGTGCGCCGGCACCGCGGGGCCTGCCAAGGTTGCCGGCGAGGACGATGCTCCGCCGCCGGCTCGCATCGACGACGGCGCCTTCGCCCGAGCCCTCTACGAGGTGATCTCCGACGGCTCACGGAGCGACGAGCGCCGAGCCAAGCTCTTGGGGGTCGTCCGGACCCAGCTCCTTCATGCGCGAGAGCGCTTCGAACGAGGCGCGGACGATCGCGGTCTGCGCAGCGTGCTCGGCGCGGTCTACCTCATGCGCAAGGGCGAGGAGAGCCAGTCGGTGTTCGACGCCGAGACGGCTCGGGCCCTCGATGGTGCCCTTCGACGGCTCACGGCCCGCGGCGACGAGGGCCGCTCGCGCGTGCTCTACGGCTGGCGCTCACGCTCCGCCGGCAAACTGGAGCTCGTCGAGATCCAGCGGCACCTGCAGGCGATGGACAAGTGGGCGGCCTCGCGCACCGGACGGCCCATCGAGCGCGCGGGCGACATCCAGCGCGCAGCGATGGGTCGTGCGATGCTCGATCCCGACGGCATCGACGAGGCCATTCGCACGACAGGTGATTGGATCGACCTCGGGATCGCGGCCAACGTCGCCTACCGCCAGACAGGAAAGCGTCCCGGGCCCGAAGAGGCCACCGAGATCGCGCGCTCCCTCGGGACAGGCGGCGTGACCGTCGTCGCGCTGATGCTCCGGTACGGAGACATGACCCAGGTTCTCGAGAAGATCGACAACTCGTCGGCGCGCCGGGTCGTCGATCCCGACCTCTACGCCCAGCTTCAGACCGTCGCCTCTCGCGACGATGCCGAGAGTTGGCGCGCGCTCTTCGCCGCGCTCGACGAGCAGACGCATGGCCGGCTCGGCGGCGAGCTCGGCGTCGACACCGAGCTGATGGAGGCCGCCTACTTCGCGGTCGCCGTAGAGGCCTACAGGCGCGATCCCGCCCATCTGGCCACCGCGGTCGAGCTCACTCGTTCGCTCTCCGGCCTGGGAATGCCCGAGGCCGCGCCGCTCGTCCTCCGACCGGCGCTCGCGGATCGCCCGAAGCCCGCCGACGTCGCCGCCGTGCTTCGTGCGCTCTACGCGGCGCTCGAGAGCGACGCGCGCGCCAACGACATCGCCGGCGCGCGCCGCACGGTCAACGCTTCGGCGGATCTTTTGAAGACGGCACAGGCAGCGCTCGGGGGCGCCAAGATCTCGCCCACGGTCGCCGATGTTCGGCAGCGCATGGCCGGCGTGCTCATTCGCGGCGGCGTCCTCGATGGCGCCCGACCGCTGCTCGTCGATGCGCTCGCCGAGGCGCCGAGCTCCGAGGCGCTGCTCTTGCTCGCCATGCTCGAGCGCCAGACGGGACGCGCCAAAGAGGCTCTCGAAGCAGCGAGGCGAGCGGCGTCGTTCCCGAACGCCGATCCGCTCGACGTGGCCGACGCACACCTCGTCGCGTTCGAGATTCATCGCGACGCAGGGCGAGCCGGCGAGGCGCAAGCGGCGCTCACCAGCGCGCTCGAGAGCGCTTCACCCGTCGCGACCAGCCGAACGAGCGGCGCCGGGCGGGTCCGCGCTCTTCGAACGCTCGGTCGGGTGCTTACCGCCTTCGGCGACGCATCGGGTGCAAAGCGAGCGTTCGGTCGCGCCCTCGACGAGATGGGAGGCGATCGAGCGATCGTCGGGTCCACGATGCTCCAGGCGGCCTCTAGCGCGCTCGTCCGCGGCGACCTCGAGGACGCGCGCCGTGCGCTCCGCAAAGGCGTCGACGCGGGCGCGCCGATCGAGGACCTGGTCTACGGAGCGCTCTGGCTGATGCTCGTCGAGAAGCAGCTTCGCGCGAGCCCCGACGGGACTGTCGAGGAGATCCTCGACAGCGCCGTCGCGGCGCCGACGTGGGTCGGCAAGCTCGCGGCATGGGGCAAGGGAAAGATCACCGACGAGTCCTTGATTTCCCAAGCATTCAGCGAGTCTACGCGGGTCGAGGCGAGCTTCTACGTAGCGATGCGAAAGCGCGCCGGCGGCGGCACCTCGACCGACGAGTCCCTGCGCAAGGTCGCCGAGAGCCCGGTGCTCGATCTGATGGAGGTCCAGATCGCGCGCGACATCCTCGCGCCGCGGACGACCTACGCGTTGCCGAAGGGCGCCAAGATCCCCTGAGGTTCGCAGGCAACACGGCAGGGTTTCGACACGGCGCGCCGTGCCAAAAAGTTACCGCCGAGCTGGCGCGCTCGCGATCGTGCGCTCATCCTTTGAGTCGCACGCGCCGGAAGCGCCGACCCCCCCCTCCCCGTGCTCCGGCGCGTGCCCTATTTCCGTCGTTCGAGAACGACGGAAACGAGGCACGCCGGAAGCGTCTCTACTTCAACAACAAGTCCCGCCGCGCCGCCAGCGCTATTTTTTCTTCAGCAGGCGATTGACCAGGGACTCGCCGAGCTCGCGCGCCATCAGGCGCTCTACGATGCCTTCGGTCGCGCGCCGTTCTTCGTCGCCTGTGTAGACGAACTCGATCCCCATCCCAGCCTGCTTCTGGGGCGATGACTCTTCGGGGGACACGACCCACTTCACCGTTCCGCGAAGGCGAAGCGGCTCTTCGAGCAGCGGCACACGCAACGCGAACACGAACTCGGTTCCGACATCGAGCGGACGCGACGTCCGGATGAACGTGCCGCCCTTCGAGATGTTGCGCGTGTAGTCGGAGAAGAACGTGTTGACGCGCTTGTACTCGACGTTGAGCTCGATCGGAGCTCGGTTGGCCCGCCTTCGTTCTTGCACCACGCGGGCAGCCTAACAGACGGCCACGCGGCGCCGCGACTTCTGTGGGTTACCCGCAGTACCATCCGGCGTCGGTGCCGGGCAGGCAGGTCTGCCCGGCTTGCTGGCAGTTGCACATGGTGCAGTTGCTGCAGTTCATCTCGCTGGTCATGCACGCCTGTTCGCCGCTGTTCAGGTTGCATTCGGGGACCATCTCGCAGTCCGGATCGAAGCCGCCGCAGCTGGACATGTCGACGCGCGGATCGCAGCAGCCGTCATCGCAAGCTGCGCCGACCCGGCCGTCCGCACAGTCGTCAGGGCAAATGCAGACGTTCTCGTTCTCGTCGCATCGACCGTTGCCGTTGCACGGGCTCATCGTCGTGCCGGTGCTCATGGTCGTGGTCGTGGTCATCATGGCCGCGGTCGTCGTCGTCGGTTGCGACGACGACATCGATCCGCCGGCGCCCCCCATCCCGGCCGCCGCAGTGGTCGACGCTGCGGTCGCCGTCGACTCGGCTGCCGTCGTCCCGGCGCCGCTGCCGTCCTCTTCGTACTGAACGTCGTCGACGCCCGAGACGAGCTGGCACCCGCCGAACGCCGCGACGGCGGCCATCCCGAGTCCGATACAACGCGATCTCCAAGCCATCATGACGGCTCCGTCATTAAGTAGGCGGCTCTTCGCCGACGTCACGATGATAGCATTGCGCGTGCCGGCTCGAATGTGGACGGCGTGTCCACCCGATGGCCGAATGGCTCTCCCGGGCGCTGGTACGAGATGTGTTAGCGTGGACCCGCATGTCTTCCTTCTTCGGGGGCCGCACCGCGTTGTCGCTCGGGATTCTGTCGGGAGCCCTGCTCTCGACGGGCTGCCACATCATCCTGGGCTACGACGATTTCACGGATCAGGCCTCGGGCGGCTCAGGGGCCGCCGGTGGGGGCGCTCCCAACACGACGACGACCACTACCGGCGGCGACTGCACCGGCTGTGTGGACGGGCAGGGCACCTGTCAGCCCGGCGACACGCTCGTCGCCTGTGGCGCGAGCGGCGCGACGTGCGAGAGCTGCGACGACATGAGCCCATGCACGCTCGACGCGTGCTCGCCGTCGGGTTGCACCTACGAGAACGTCGAAGGCGTGTGCCCCGGCGGCGTCTGTGAGAACGGTGTCTGCACGCCGCTCGAAGAAGACTGCACGAACGGCGCCGACGACAACGGCGACGGCAACGTCGACTGCGCCGACCCCATTTGCACCGGCGTGGGCTACGAGTGCATCGCTCCTGCGCCCAACGGCTGGAGCCAGCCGGTCGCCAAGAACCTCGTCGCCTCGATAGGGAACGCCCAGTGCCTCGGCGCCTATCCCACACAGGACTCGGCCGGCAGCTTCGGGCTGGGCTTCGTCGACGCGGACTGCGCTCCGGTGACCTGCGGGTGCGTCACGAACGGCGCCTGCGACTCCGCCAACCTGCGCGTCCACGAGAACTCGAACGCGCTTCTTTGCGACGCCGGCTGCATGGAGCAAAAGCAGGTGTTTCTGAGCTGCACGGATCTCGAGCCGGCGGTCAGCGCCAGCTGCAGCACCAACGGCCCCCCGATCCTGTACTTCGCCGGTCAAGCGACCACGGGGCCGTTCACCGGTTCATGCCAGTCGCAGGTCAACGGCACACCGACGCTTCCGCCGCCGATGTGGCAGGGCGCGGCGGCCATTTGCTCCCCAGCTTCCTTCGGCGCCGGCTGCGGCACCGGAACGTGCGCCCCGCCCGCCGCTGCCCCGCTCTCGTCCGGCCTGTGCGTCTACCAGTCCGGCGACGTGCCCTGTCCAGGAGCGCCCTACACTGACAAAACCGTTCTGTTCGGGGGCGCGCAGGACGAGCGGAGCTGCGCGTGCAGCTGCATCACGCCGCCTTGCGGCGGCACGATCAACCTCTACGAAGACACCACGTGCACCGGCGCGGTGCTCGGCTCGAGAAATGTTCCCCAGAACGGGTGCCTGACGAGCGGGCTCGACACCAACGACGGCACGCTGGGCGGCGTCTACCTGCCCAGCCCCGATCCCCTGCAGACGCAGTGTCAGGGCACGCCGCCGATCCCGACGGGACAGGTCAACGCCCTCAACCCGACGACGATCTGCTGCGAGCCTTGAAGCAGCGCGCGCTCTAGAACCCGATTGCGATCCCGGTGCCGACGTCGCCGGGCCCGGGCGCGATCCGAACGGCCGTCGTCTCGGCGTCGCTCGGGCCGCTCGTCACGCCGAGGACGACCAGGACGACGCCGGTTGCGAGCGCGGCGCCGCCGACGGCGAAGCCCACAGTCGACACGATGCCCTTCGTCCTGCCGCCGTCGACTGTCTCGCGCCCCTCGGCCGTGCACTGCTTGTTCGGGCACAGCGCGGGATCCTCTTCGGCGTCGTTGAGGTCGTTCATCGTGAGGACGCCGAACGCGGCGCCGATCGCGACGCCGACGACGCCGACGCCGCCGACCACGATCCCCGAGATGAGGAGCGGGCTGGGACCGTCTTCGTTTGGAAGGGAGGTGGACCCGCCCGATGCAGGACCTTTGTCGGGCTGCGACGTGCCGCCCGCCGGCTGGCCACCCGCCGGCTTGTCGCCGGTCGCCTGTGGCTCGGGGGGCACCGGCGGTGTCGAGCCTTCGCCGGCTTCGAGCACCACCGGCACCTTCTTGGTCTCGCGCTCCTTCACTTCGATGATCTGCTCGAAGTCTCTGAAGCCCTTCGCGACCACGCGGATCTTCCGCCGGCCCGGGTTCACCTTCTCCGTCGTGCTCCCGGTCGGAAGGACGACGCCGTCGATCTCGATCGACGGCTTCGCCTCAGCGGGGGCTTTCACCTCGACGGCGATCGACGGGATGCGCGCCGCCAGCTCTTCGGCGAGCTTCACCGCGGCGGCCCGCGCCTCGACGTTGGCCGGCTTTTCAGCGCCGGCGGGCTTCGGGATCTTGGCGATCGCGAGCGCGGACTCGCGCGCTTGAACCAGCTGGCCGAGCTCGACCTTGGTGCGCGCGACCGCCATGCCCGTGGCAGGGAGGTTCAGGAGCGCGTGCGCAGCTTCGTAGGACTTGAGGGCGGCGGCGTGGTTGCCGGCGGCAGTGGACTTGTCGCCCTCCTGCAAGAGCGCGCGCGCCGACTCGCGATCGGCCGCCGATGGCTCACCGCCGAGAGCCGTCGTCGCGATCGTGAGGCCCAACAGGACCGCTCCGAGCCATGCTGCGATCTTCATGTCAGAACGTGCCTCCGATGACGATACCGTCAGCAGCCGGTCGGACGTAGACGCCGACACTCCCGGGCTGGGAGCTGGGGGCGGTCACCATGAGGACGACGCCGACGACGCCGACGATCGCGCCCGCGCCGGCTACCGCGAAGCCGATGTTCGAGACCCACGCGGTCGTTCGCGCGCCTTCGAGCTCTGCCTCGAGCGCAGCTTGGGAGGAGGAGGGGCACGTTTCGGAGCAGCCTGCGTCCTCTTTGGCGCTGTTTACCTTCGTCAGCGACAGCACACCGGCGACGACGCCGGTGATCACACCCGCGCCGGCCACCGAGAAACCGACGCCCATGAGGATCGGTGGCACGGAGCTCGTCTGGGTGTCGTCGCCGGGCGGCGGCTCGACGGGCGGAGCCACGGTCGGCGGGGGCTCGCCCGTCGGGGGCTTCTCGGGCTTCACCGGCTCGGATTGGCCGGGCTCGAGCTTGACCGGGACCTGCTTGGCCTCCTTCTCGGCTACGTCGACGTCGACCTCCACGGTCTTGAAGCCCGAAGCAGCGACGATCACCTTGCGCTTGCCGGGGTTGACCTTGCGCGGGAGCGTTGCGGCGGCTTCCGGGATCGTTGCACCGTCGATCATGACGACCGGCTTGGCGTTCGCCGGCGCGCTGATCTGCACGGCAATGCTGGGGATGCGTGATGCGAGATCGTCGGCGATCTTCCCGGCCTCTTTGCGCGCCTCGGCGTGAGCCGGCTTCTCACCGGCCGCCTTCGGCATGCGCGAGACGGTGATCGCCATGTCGCGAGCTTCGACGAGCTGGCCGAGGGCCACCCTCGCTTTGACGACGGCGAGCCCGGTCGACGGAAGCAACATCAAGCCGTGCGCCTTCTCGTAGGCCTTGAGCGCAGCGGCGTGGTCGCCCTTGGCCGTAGCGGCGTCGCCTTCTTCCAAGGCCGCGACCGCAGCTTGGCGATCGGCGGCGGGATCGCCCGCGCTCGCGACGCTTGCGGTCGTCAGGCAGATGGCGACGGCGACTGCTCCGGCGAGCCGCGAAGTGGATCTCATAGGCCGTACTTGTCGTCGGTGCCCGGCGGCTTCTTCGATCCGGTGCCGGTGCTCGGCGGACGCGCCGTCGAGCCTGCGCCGGTCTTCACCGGGCTGGGCGAAGAAGCAGAGGGAGCCGCGGAGGCCGTCGCGCTCGATGACGCTGCGGGGCTCGGCGCTTCGCCTGTGGCGCTCGGGGCGGCAGAGGCGCCGGCGCTGGCGGGCGGCTCCTCGGTCGTGGCAGGCGCGGCGCCGGCCTCGACGGGGCTCGCGGTGGACGCCGCCGCCGCTGCGGTCGACGAGGTGTCGACGCCGGAGGTCGTGGGCTCTGTGCGCGTCCAAAGATAGAGACCCGCGGCCCCGGCAATGCCGACGACCGCAGCGATCGCGATGGCGATGGCCGTCGATTTGCTGCCGCCGCTCATCGTCCGGTGACCGACCGGCGTCGTGGGGCTGAGCGTTCCTGGATGCGACGCCATCGAGGCCGAGCGCGCTCCGCCCCAGGATCCGTCGTTCACGCTCTTCGCCGCCGCTTCGACCGATGCAAGCGTTGGCCCCGATGGAATCGACGGCGCCGGGCCGCTGTGACGGGTGAGGGGAACCGAGAGCGGCATCGCCCCCGCAGGGAGCACCGCCGTGGGTGCTGCGGCGGCCGGTACCTGCTGGCCGTGCATCGAGCCGTACGGCGCGCCGGGTTGCATCACGGCGGTACTTCGTAGCGACATCTGTTCGAGCCGGGTCTGCGCCGCACGAACGGCTGCCTGCATCGACCGGGCGTCGGGAAAGCGACCCTCTTGCTGGAAGGCGAGCGCGCGATCGACGACGGCGCACAGCTCCGGCGGCAGCGTCGCGTCGATGGACCCGAGAGGCGGAGCCGGGCGGGTCATCGCCGCGAGGAGGAGCTTCTGCATCGTGTCGGCCTCGTGCACGGTGCGCCCGGTCAAGAGGTTGAACATCGTCGCGCCAACGGCCCAGATGTCGCTCCGCGCGTCGACGCGAGACCACTCACCGAGCGCTTGCTCGGGCGGCATGTAGCAGGGCGTGCCCATCAGCGTGCCGGTCGCGGTCTTCGACCCGCCGTAGGTGAGCTCTTGGAGCTTGGCGATCCCGAAGTCGAGCACCTTGAGCTTGCCGGCCTGGGTGACGAACAGGTTGTCGGGCTTGAGATCGCGGTGGACGATTCCCTTTTGGTGGGCGGCGGCGAGCACGTCGAGCAGCTCGTCCGCGATCTTGAGAACGTCCGCCGGGGGCATGCGGTCGTTCGGCCATTTCTCGGCGAGGTTGGAGACGCTGTCGCCCTTGAGGAGCTCCATCACCAGAAAGGCGCACCCGTCCTCGCTGACGTCGTCATCGAGGACCGAGACGACGCCCTCGTGGTCGACGCTGTTGGCGACGTAGCCTTCGCGCACGAAGCGCTCCTGCGCATCGGGTTGCGCCGCCACCTCGGCGTGAAGGATCTTCACCGCGCCGCGCTTCTGGTTCCGGTGGGTGGCCGCGTAGACTGCGGCCATCCCTCCCACGCCAAGCAGGGAGTCGAGGCGCCACTTTCCGCGCAGCACCTGCCCGAGGCGGACCTTCGCCCGCTCCTCGTGTGAGTCCCGGCTTTCCGACACAGTGGTATTAGACGGCGCGCTCATCAATGGATCAAGGATCAGGAAAGCGGATGCGGAACTTCTGAAGCACGCTGCGTGCCGCTCCCGGGAGCGTCCCGATGGACCACCGGTCCACCTTCCAACCGGTTCGGCCGTAACCAGGCGCAAGATCGAGTAGCCTCCCGCGCCATGGCCGCTCCCAAACGCGTCGGCATTCTCGTTGGTCGCGAACGAAGCTTCCCGGACGCGCTCATCGCCGAGGTGACGAAGCGGGACCGGGGTGTGGTCTGCGAGTACGCGAAGCTCGACATCACCCGGATCGACGCTCCGCCCGCCTACGACGTGCTCGTCGATCGAATTTCGCACGATATCAGCTGCTACCAGCCGGTCCTGAAGCTCGCGATGCTCGAAGGCACGCGGCTCGTGAACAATCCGTTCTGGCGCATCGCCGACGACAAGCTCTTCAACGCCGCGCTCGCCAGGCGTCTCGGCGTCGCCGTTCCGAAGACAGCGGTCCTGCCGTCGAAGGACTACCACGACGACGTGAACAGCGCGTCGCTCACCAACCTTCGCTATCCGCTCGATTGGGACGGCCTGGCGCGCGAGCTCGGCTTCCCGATGTTCATCAAGCCGCACTGGGGCGGCGGCTTCAAAGACGTCTCGCGGGTCACGAACATGGAGGAGCTCTGGCGCGCGTACGACAAGAGCGGGCGCCTCACGATGATCGTGCAAGAAGCGATCGAGTGGACGCAGTACGTCCGCTGCATCGTCGTCGGCAAGACCGAGGTGCTGCCTGCCCTCTGGGATCCGCGGCTCGGTCACTTCGAGCGCTACGTCCGCGCCCCCGAGTCGATGCCGGCGCTGTCTCCGGAGCTCGAGGCACGGGTCGTGCGCGACGCGCAGCTGCTCTGCGAAGCGCTCGGGTACGACATGAACACCGTCGAGTTCGCCATCCGAGACGGCGTGCCCTACGCGATCGACTACATGAACAGCGCGCCCGACTTCGATATCTCGTCCCTCGGCCCGGAGAAGTTCTCTTGGGTGGTCGACAAGATGGCCGATCTGGTCGTCCGGCTGGCGGGCGACGCCCCCGTCTTCGGGGCCTACTACGACGACTTTCTGCGCGGCCGGCCGCGCTGATCTACCAGTCTGCCGCTGGGCGCGCGTATCCTCGGAAAAGCGATGAGCGGTCGCACTCTACTCGGCGGAGTCCTCGGATGCGCGCTCGCACTCGCTAGCTGCTTCACCTTCGACGGTGCCGAGAGCTTGCTCGGTGGAGGCGGCGCCGGCGGGGCGACGACCGCGTCGTCGCAAGCCTCGACCGATTCTTCGACGGCCGCGACGGGCCAAGGTGGCTCCGACTGCGTCGGGGCGCCCAACGGTCTGTGCCTCCTCCCGACCGAGCCTTGCACCTGTGAGGACTGCGCCACGACGGCCATCTGCAACCCGGACCAGTGCGAGACCAACGATCTCTGCGACGACAACGACTCCTGTACGTGCCCCGACTGCTACGGCAGCTCGGTGTGCCCGCCCGACGCCTGCATCAACGACGCCATCTGCGACTCGTACGCAGAGGGTTGCCACTGCGACGATTGCTGGGAGCACCCCCAGTGTCTGGACGTGGTGGCCGCGTGCCAGGGAGGCATGCCGGACGGCACGTGCGACATGGCGATGGGAGAAACGTGCGAGTGCGTCGACTGCGCCGGGACCCCCACGTGCGTGATGTGCGACGTCGACGCGTTCTGCGCGCCAAAGGAGCCGTGCGATTGCGCGGACTGCATGAACGCCCCCTGGTGCGCGGCGTGCCCGCCACCGGACGACTTCTGCTTTGCGCCCATCGAGCTCTGCACGTGCCCCGACTGCGTCGATGATCCCGGCTGCCCCTAATTTGGCTCGTGAGGTACGCTGGGTACGGCCATCGATGATCGCGACCTCGGTGCGGATTCGTCGAAGGGGGCGCGCGCTCGCCGCGGCAATTCTGGTCGCGGTGCTTTCGCTGCTCGTCCCTGCGGCGCCTGTGTGCGCCGAGCCTACGCCTGCGGACAAGGCCCTCGCCGCCAAGCGGTTCCGCGAGGCGATGCGCCTGTTCAAGCTGAAGGAATTCCGCAGGGCGGCGGAGATCTTCGAGGAGGCCTACGGGGTCGCACCTCACCCGGACGCGCTCTTGAACGCCATGGACGCGTACGAGCAGGCGGGAGAGCTCGCGCTCGCCGCCGAGGTCAGCTCGCGGCTCCTCGCCGACGTCCCCGAAGGCTCCGCGCGCAGCATTGCGGAGCGGCGCCTCACGCGGCTCGCTCCCAAGCTCGGGCGCCTACGCCTCTCGCTCGCGCCGGGCGGCAGTGACGTGCGCGTGAACGGCGCTCCGGCGCGCGAAGGCGATCGCTGGGTCGACCCGGGATCGCACCTGGTCGAGGCGAAGTACGGACAAGAGACGGTTTCCACCCGCGTGCAAGTTGGGGCGGGTGCCGTCGCCGAGGTGAAGCTCGAAGCGCCCAAGGCTCCGCCGCCGGAGCCCCCGAAGGACGAGAAAGAGGAGCCGTGGCCCAGACCCATCCACCCGGGCTACTTCTTCGGCGGCGTCGGTCTCTCGGTCCTCTCGACGAGCCTGCTCATCTGGAGCGGTGTCGATACGATCGGCGCGCGAGAAGACTTCGACAGAGCCCCGACGCGTGAAGGGCTCGAGGATGGGCAGTTCAAGCAAGCTCGCTCGAACGTCCTCGTCGCGACCACGACGATCTTCGCGACCGCGACGGCCCTCGTCGGCGCCTTCGGTGTCGACTGGACCTTCGGAGCGAGCAAAGAGAGCGAGGTGCCGCAAGCAGGGGCGGCCCGGGTGCTTCTCTCGCCCTTCGCGATCGGCGTCGAGGGAGTCTACTGATGTCGGCGCCGAACGAGGGCTCGACCCCCACGCCGGACAGCCTGCGAAACGCGCTCAGCAGGTACGTGCTGCTCATCGAGCTCGCCGCGGGCGGAATGGGGAGCGTCTACGTAGGCCGCCTTCGCGGTGCCGCCGGCTTCGAACGGCTCGTCGCGATCAAGCGAATGCACAAGCAGGTCCTCGCGCAAGAAGACCTCGTGCTCGCGTTTCATGAAGAGGCTCGCATCGCGTCGCTCATCCATCACCCGAACGTCGTCCAGGTCATCGACGTGTACGAGGAGCGCGGCGAGCACATGCTCGTCATGGACTACGTCGACGGCGTGTCGCTCTCGGTCCTCGCCGGCGCGGCCCGCAAGGCCGGGGCGAAGATCCCGATCTCGGTCGCTGTGCGTATCGCCATCGACACGGCTCGTGGCCTTCACGCGGCGCACGAGACCGTGGGCCTCGATGGTCAGCCGCTGCTCGTCGTGCATCGCGACGTCAGCCCTCACAACATCCTCGTCGGTGCCAACGGTTCGGTACGCGTCACCGACTTCGGGATCGCTCGCGCGATCATGCGCGCCGTTCACACCGAGCAGGGTCAGCTCAAAGGGAAGGTCCGCTACATGTCTCCCGAGCAGGCGCGCGGAGCCGAGGTCGATCGTCGCTCCGACGTGTTCTCTCTGGGCATCGTCCTCTGGGAGCTGATCACCGGAGAGCCGCTCTACAACGGTGCGAGCACCGTCGAGAACCTGCACCTCGCTTCCGCTGCGCGCGTCGATCCGCCGTCGGCGCGTACGCCCGGTATTCCCCGCGAGCTCGAAGCGTTCGTCCTTCGTGCGCTCTCGCGCGATCCATACGCTCGCTTTCCCACGGCCGAGGCGTTCGCCGACGCGCTCGAGGCATGGGCGGTCGCCTCGCGATCGCTCGCGACGCCCGCCGAGGTGGCGTCGATCGTCTCCGAGCACGCCGGGCCAAAACTGGCGAAGCGCCGAGCGGAGCTCCAGCAGGCGTTCTCCGTCGTACGGTCGGGAGACACGTGGCCGAAGGTCGCGGAGGCCACCACCGACGGGACGCCGGCGACGAGCGTGGGGACGATTCAGCCCGTCATCCGGGGCGGCGGGCTCAAGCTCGCGGGGCTCCTGGGCGTCGCCGCCGTCGTATTCGTCGCGGGCGTCGCGTTGCTCGTCCGCGCGATCGGCTCGCCGAAAGAGGCAGCTTCGAGCAAGCCGGTCGAGGCGCCCGCGCTCGCTCCCTCGAGCCTCGCATCGGATGCCGAGCCGGTGGTCCGCTCTTCTCCGTCATCGTCCTCGTCCTCGTCTACATCCAGCAGCGCGGCGCCTTCCGCGACCGCACGCCCTGCCGCGAAGCCCGTCCTGCCACGAGATCCGGGGATCGGGCTGCGCGACAACCCGTACGAGTGAGCCTCCGGCCCTCGAAATTCCGGCCGAACCGGCGAGGCCGACCCCCCGCGGCCGCCACCCTGACGCGGCCGAGCAACGGTGCTAGGTAGAGGTGCCCAAACGAGGGGAAAGTTGAAAGATCCCTACGAGATCCTCGGCGTCGATCGTTCGGCGACCCAGGAGGACATCAAGGCCGCCTTCAAGAAGCTGGCTGCCAAGCACCACCCGGACCGAAACCCGGGCGACGCAGGCGCGGTTCAGAGGTTCAAAGAGATCAACGCGGCCTACCAGATCCTCAGCGACGCGAAGAAGCGTGAGATGTTCGATCGCTTCGGCGTCGACGGCAGCCGCCCCGGCCAGGGTCCGTTCCCGGGCGGCGTGAACTTCGACTTCTCCGAGATCAACATCGACGGGATCTTCGGCGATCTCCTCAACGTCCTCGGGATCAAGGTCGGCCAGACACCTCCGCTCCAAAAAGAGGTGAAGATCACCTTCGAAGAGGCGGCCTTCGGGACCACGAAGGAGCTGACCTACGAGCGCGTCGAGCCGTGCGGCGACTGCAGCGGCAGCGGCTCCGCCGAGGGCTCGGCGCCCGAGCCGTGCGGCGTTTGCAGAGGCCGCGGTCGCGTGCGCGTCCAGCAGGGAATGCTGCCCATTGCGATCGAGCGCACCTGCTCGGCGTGCAAGGGTACCGGGCGCATCGTCACCAACCCGTGCAGGACGTGCCGCGGACCGGGCGTCCTCCCCAAGGAGCGGACGATCGAGATCACGATCCCGGCCGGTGTCGAGAACGGCGCCACCCGCGTCGTCGAGCGGGCCGGCAACTACGCGCGGCCCGATCGGCCCGCCGGCGATCTCGAGCTCATCATCCGCGTGACGCCTCACGAGGTGTTTCGTCGCGTCGGTGACGACATCGTGTGCTCGTTGCCGATCTCGTTTCCTCAAGCCGTGCTCGGAAGTGAGGTCGAGGTGCCGACGCTCGACGGGCGTGGCCGCCTGCGCGTTCCGGCGGGCACGCAGCCGGGGACGGTGCTCCGGATCCGCGGCAAAGGTGTGCCGAAGCGCGTCATGTCCGGCCGTGGCGATCAGCTCGTCGAGGTCGTGGTCGACGTCCCCCGTCAAGTCGACGAGGAGCAAAAGCGCATCATCGAGGAGCTGGCGCGCGCGCTCGGCAACAAGATCCAACCTGCGCGTGCAGAGCCGACCTTCATGGATAAGCTGAAGAGCCTCTTTGGCGCGGGGCAAGACGTCTGACGACCGCCCGATAGCGGTGATAGGCTGGAAAAGTCGTGGAAGAGACCAAATACATCGACGTCCTCAGCGACTCGACCGGTGAAACCGCCGAGAAGGTCGTCCGTGCGGCCCTCCTTCAGTTCCCGAAGAGCGGTGCTCAGATTCGCCTTCACACTCGGGTCCGGACGCAGGAGGTCGCCCGCCCCATCGTCGAGCGGGCCGCGCGCGAGGGCGCGCTCCTGGTCTTCACCGTGGTCGCGCCCGACCTGCGCGAGTTCATCCACCAGATGACCGCAGAGCTCCGGGTCGACGCGCTCGACGTGATCGGCTCGCTCATCGGCAAGCTCGGCGCCTTCCTCGGCCGCGAGCCGATCGGAATGCCGAGCGCGATGCTTCCATTGTCAGAGGAGTACTTCCGCCGGATCGAGGCGGTCGAGTTCGCGGTCAAGAGCGACGACGGCAAGGATCCGCGCAACTTCAAGAAGGCCGACATCGTCCTCGTGGGCGTCTCGCGCACGTCGAAGACGCCGCTCTCGCTCCTCCTCGCGCAGCGCGGGCTCAAGGTTGCGAACCTCCCGCTCGTATTCGGCGCCGCGCTCCCCTACGAGCTGAAAGAGGCGCCGCAGGATCGCGTGGTCGGCCTCACCATCGGCATCGATCAGCTCTGCGAGATCCGGCAGGCGCGCCTTCGACAGCTCGGCATGCCGATCGAGACGAACTACGGCATGCGCGAGCACGTCCGTGAAGAGCTCGACTACGCCGAAGGGATCTTCCGCGAGCACAAGTACCCGGTCGTCGACGTCACCGGCCGCGCCGTCGAAGAGACGGCGGTCATCGTCCTCGAGACGCTCAAGGAGCGGCTGCCCGCGAGCATCAGCACCATCTCTGCCTGACGTTAGTGCCGCACATGCCGGCTGAAAGCGTACTTCCCGTGGATTCCTCCCCCCGGCCCCCTCCACTTCGTGGAGGGGGGGCATGGCTTGCTTTGTTTTGTGTCGTGCTCTCCGCGTGCGGTGACGACGAGACGGTACCGCCGCCGGCGTCGGGCACGACGGTCGTCTTCGATCTCGCGGCCGATGTCTCGACGGTGGAGCACTTCTTCGATCTTCCGTACCCGAACGATCTGCGCCTCGACGCCGACGGCCACCCCGACGTTCGCGCCTACCAAAACCCCGCCCTCGCCGCGCCGATCGTCGGGCTCGCGACCAACGCAGCGCAGGCGAAGAGCTTCCCGGTCATTCCGGTCGCGTACTTCAAGTTCAGCGCGCCCCTGGCGGCGCGCTCGCTCACCGACGTCGTCCCGGCGAGCCCGTCATCGCCGTTTGCGATCCTCGACGTCGACCCCAGCTCCCCGCACGCGGGTGAGATGGTCCCGGTCGTCGTCTCGACGCTCGAGGCAGACGCGTACACCGCCGAGAACGTCGTCGCGATCGCGCCGCGCCCGGGCTTCATCCTCCGTCCCGGGACGAAGTACGCAGCCATCGTCCTCAAGGGCGCGCTCGATGCCGAGGGCAACCCGCTCGGCGAGAACCCTGCGCTCGCTCGCGTCATCGCGGGCAAGAGCGAGAGCGACGCCGAGCGCACGGCTTCGGTGATCTACGCACCGCTCGCGAGTGGCCTCGCGAAGGCTGGAATCCCCTCGACAGAGGTCGCCGCCGCGACGGTCTTCACCACCGGCAAGGTCGTCCAAGAATCCGCCGCCATGGGCGACGCCATCGTCGCCTCGCGTGACGTCACCATCGACGGTCTATCGCTCGACGCCGACGAGACGTACCCCGAGCTCTGTGTGCTGCGCGGCACCGTGACGCTCCCGCAGTTCCAGGCTGGCACGCCGCCGTTCAACACCGAGGGGCGCTTCGTCTTCGACGCTTCGGGCGTCCCGATCGAGCAGCAGACCGAGGTCGCGCCCGTAGCGATCACGATCCCTCGCACCGAGATGCCGGCTGCCGGCTATCCGCTGATCCTCAACGTCCACGGTTCGGGTGGCTACAGCATCGCCATGGTGCGCCCCGTTGGCGACGACGGCATGCCCGGCGATCCGATCGGGCCGTCGTTCCCGATCGCGACCAAGGGAATCGCGATGGGTGGCTTCGCCATGCCGCTCAACCCGGAGAGATTCCCGGGTGCAGAGGAGACCGAGTACCTCAACATCGAGAACTTCGCCGCGATGCGCGACACGTTCCGGCAAGGGCTCCTCGAAGCGCGCCTCGTCCTCGAGGCGCTCGAGAAGCTCACGATCCCTGCCGCGACGCTCGCCGCGTGCACCGGGGCGACGCTCCCGAACGGCGAGACGTCGTTCAAGTTCGATCCGTCGAAGCTGGCGATCACCGGCCAGTCGATGGGCGGCATGTACACCAACATGATCGCCGCGACCGAGCCCAAGCTGCGCGCCGCCGTACCCACCGGCGCCGGCGGCCACTGGACCTACTTCATCCTTCAGACCAAGCTCCGCGACGGACAGATCCCGAGCTTCTTGGTGCTCATCCTCGGCACGTCGACCGTCCCGACGTTCGTCCACCCTGCGCTCTCGATCGGCGCTGCGGGCCTCGAGCCCGCCGATCCGATCATCTACATGCCCCACGTCGCTCGCAGGCCGCTGGCGGGCCACCCGGTGCGACCGATCTACGAGCCGGTCGGCAGAGACGACTCCTATTTTCCGACCTCGGTCTACGACGCCGTCGCGATCGCCTACGGTCATCGCCAGGCGGGCGACGTTCAATGGCCGGAGATGCAAGAGGCGCTCGGGCTCGCCGGCCTCGCCGGCATCGAGTCCTTCCCGGTTTCTGACAATGTCGTCAGCGAAACCGGTACGAATTACACCGGCTCGGTCGTCCAATACCTTGCCGACGGACCGTACGATCCGCACGCGATCTATTCGCATCGCGACGACGTCAAGCGCCAGTACTCGTGCTTCTGGGACTCGTTCATGAAGACGGGGCGGGCCGTGGTCGTGCCGCCGACGACCGATTGGGCCGCCCCGTGTCCGTGACCGAACGCTTGCTGGCCAGCGAGCCTGCAACTCCAACGGCTCAGTCCTCGATCTCCACCGGCTCCGCGGGCACCTCGCCCGCGATGATTGGTGGAAGCAGCCTCGCGAGCCTCCGGGGCGCGAACGTCTCGTCGATCGCGTACGCGATCTCGGTTGCGGTCCACCAGCGGTGCGCGCTTGCTTCCTCGACGTCGTCGGGACTCTCGCATCGTGGCGTGAAGGTGGGGGCCCGCAGAACGAAGAAATGCTCGATGGACCGGAATGTTCGGCCGTCGGTGGCGGTCCAGACATGTCGCCGCACCCAAACGCATGGGCCGAGCTTCGCCGCGGGCAAGGATGTCTCCTCGCGCAGCTCGCGCACGGCGGCAGCGGCGTGATCTTCGCCAGGCTCGACCGCTCCGCCTGGCGTGAACCAGACATGCAGGTCGCCGAAGAAGAGGAGGATGCGATCGCGCGGGTCGAGCACCACCACGCGCGAGGTTGGGCGATCGATCGGCATGCGCACGAAGGGCGCAGCCTACCAGAGAGCCCTAAGGAGAGCCGTCCGGGCGAGAGCGCGCTGCTTCGACGAGAAGCGAGTCTTCTCGCGAGTGGCTGCCCAGCTTGCCGACGATCGTGACCTTCCCTGGCGGGCCAGCGACGACCACTCGGATGCGCACGAGGTTCGTGCCGGGATTCAGCGGGATCGACGCGGGATGCAACGTGTAGGTGCTCGGAACCGCAGACAGCACCAGCCGCGCCTTCGGGTCTGGGGCCGTGCAGTCCGCGACCAGTTGAGCGGTGGAGCCCGCGGCCATCCGCTTGGGCTCCGAGATTTCGAACCGGGAAATCGTCGCTCCGGCCTCCGTCATGTCCTCCGTCTCCATGGTCGGTTCCGTACGGTTTCCGCTAGAGACGGATGTGACGAAAAAAGATGGGCGTCACAAACCGCGACAGCGGTTACCACTGGTCTCGCGAACTTGGAGGATTCATGGCGACGAAACGAACCCGAACACAGAGCAAGAAACCAGGAGGAGGAACCAAGCCGAAAGGTGGCGCGACCCGCAAGGGAAAGAAGCCCAATGGGGAGATGATGGTCCGGCAGATCTGTCCCTATCGGCCGGACCCCACCAAGTTCGCCCGATACCAGATCGTGCAGAACGGCTACGAGGTCGGCATCGTGTTCGTCAGGGGCACCGGCGTCACGGCTTGCACCGAATACTGGCAGCTCTACCAGACGAGCGCCGCCGGCGTGCCCGGGGGCCTGAACGGGTTTCAGCGGTCCTACTACGTTTATCCGAGCTACCAATCGCGACAGACCGAGAGCCCGGACGTGACTACGAGGTTCATCTTCGTGTCGGTGACGAGCACGGTGACGCCGCCCACTGGTCTGCAGGCGGGCACGAACTACACGACGATCACGGCGGTCTGCAAACCCTGAAGCCGCGAGAGCGCCTCGTCGACGGAGAGGATATCGATCCGCAGGTGCCAGTGCGCTCGGGCGACTTGCTCGGCGAGCGCGGCGAGACGGGCAGGGTCGGGCAGCCGGCCCTGCCACGCGGGGGCGAGCAGGCCCAGCACCTGGATGCCGACGCCAGGGACTTCACAAGCCAGAGCGTCGCTCGCCAGGCTCTCGATCTCGGCGGGTGGCGCAGCATCCGGCGCGCAGGCGACGGCGAGCGCCGCGGCGAGGAGGAGGCCGCCGCCGCGTTCACCCACCGAGGTGTAGACCTGCTTCGCGCGTGTAGCGAGGCCGAGCGCCGTGTCGAGGTCGCTCGCCCGCCATGCGAGCGATGCTTCGGTGACGCAGACGAGCGCCTCGAGCTCGGACATGCGCAGCGACGCGACGGCTTCGACCCACTCGAGATCGGGGGTGATTGCGTCGCCGCGCCGGTACCCGATGAGGCGCACCAGCCACTCCGCCATCGCACGCCCGAAGACATGGCGGCTCGTGCTCGCGACCTCGAGCGCGCGGGCGGCAACCCCGGCCGCCTCGTCGAGCTGGAACGCTTCCATCAGCGCCGATGCTTGCGCGACCAGCGCGGACGCCCGGCGCGTCGCCCAGCTCGTCTGCTCGGCGGCGGCCCCGTGGAGCGCCGCTGCTTCGGCGAAGCGACCCTGACGGTACCGCAATCGTCCCAACCAGCCCGAGAGCGCGGCGCGGGTTTCGGCCGGGGCCGAGGGGCCAATGGCTTCGCCGAGCTCTACCATGAGCGCCTCTTCTCGCTCGAGAGAGACGCGTCGAGCCGCCATCACCCGCACGCCCTGCCGGAGCCGCTCGAGCGCCGGATCCTGAAATCGAGGAACCGTCGACGCGAGCTCGAGCGCCCGATCCGTCCAAGCGCCGACGGCCATCGCAGCGCGAACCAGCGCCTCGAGATCGCGAACGAGGGGCGAAGGGGCCTCCACGCGACAGATCTCGTAGAGCACGTGATCGAGCGCCCGCGGGGTGGCGGCCGCCAACGCGACCTCGACCCACACCGAGAGCGCGCGACCGGTGAGGACAGGAGAGACCCCACGAGCACGGCGGAGGGCGGACAACGCATCCTGGAGCAATGCTGTCGCGTTGCCCAGCCGACCTTGCACGGCGAGCTCCGACGCGAGCTTCGTCGCCTCCTCTGCAAGTCCCAGCGGGTCACGTGAGCTACCGAGATCGAAGCCCATCTCCAGCCGGTCGACGATCTCGTCGTCGACCACCAGACGCGCCTCGGCAGCGGACCACCGACACCTCCCGGCCCGCACCCAAGCATCGATCTCCGCTCGCAAGCGCTCGGGGTCACCGTGCGTACGCTCGAAGAGCAGACGTGCGGCGTCCTCTCGCGTCCAGGCCAGGCGATCCCTCCCTTCGAAGAGGTCGCGGATCGCTTCGGTCGTCAACGGAGCGGTCACGCCGGCGAGCAGAGCTGATCGAGCGCTGGGATTCGGCGATCGAGGTCGTCTGCTCTCGGCCTTCTCCAGACGCTCGAGCGCCGCGCGAGCAGAGGCGGGTCGATCGGCCGGGGCGGTAGCAAGAAGCTCGTCGATCGTCTCCGCGACATGCGGCGGGACACCTGGGGCAACCGATGCGAGGGGTGCGGCCGGGTTACGTTTCGCGGCGAGCAGCTCCAGGACGGTATTCGCCTCGTGGGGAAGCCGCCCGCTCAGAGCGCGATAGAGCATGACGCCGATCGCGTAGAGATCGACGCTCGAGCCAATCGGGCCGCTCGCAGCCTGCTCGGGCGCGAGGTAGGCAGGCGTGCCCGCGATCCGCCCGTCCAAGAGACCGTCGAACGTCGGCGCGAGCGCGAGCCCGAAGTCCAGCACAGTCACCTCGCCACGCTGGTCGACGAGGACGTTGCCCGGCTTCAGATCACGGTGCGTGATGCCCGCGGCGTGTACCTCGGCGATCACGCGCAAGATGGAGCGCGCTGCCGGAGCGATTGCTTCCCACGGCGCTGGCACCTCTCGGCCGGGAAACGGCTCGCCACGGACGAACGGCATGACGAGGAAGAGCGACCCCGCCTCCATTCCGTCATCGAGGAGCCTGACGACGCCCAACAGGCGGAGGCGTCGGAGGGATCCGACCTCGGCACAAACGCGCGCGGCCTCTTCGTGCTCGGTGGGAAGCAGCACCTTCACGGCCACCTCTTCCCCCGACAGGCTGTCGTGCGCCGCCCAGACGACACCATGCGCGCCGCGGCCGACAGCGCGAACGAGGCGGTACCGCCTCGCGAGCTCCGCCCCGGGCTTGAGGACGGGAAACAGCGGCGCGCCGCCGCGGTCCGTGAGCCGTGCGACCTCCTCGAGGAACGAGTCGATGCTCTGCTCTCCGATGCTCGGCTCTTCGATGGTCATCGACGACCGCGCTCACCGTCGAGAAGACCCTCGCGACGGCCGAGCTCACGCAGCTTCTCTTTGAGCACCTGAAATCGCTTACGAAGACGCGCCGCCTCGCGTTTCAGCTCCTCGTCCGTGAGCGCTGCCCCCTCGGGCGGGCCGCCCGGCGAGTCGTCGCTCCTGAGGACGATCGCCAGATCGTTCCACGCAAGCTTTCGATCGACGCGCAAGACGAGCAGCATCTGGTCTTCGACCGGCAGTGACTCGCGCAGCGCCGTGAGCCGCGTGCGCCGTTCGGTGCGCAAGAACGACAGCGTCGCGCTCCGCATTTCGGCCTCGGCCGCCACGAACGCAGAGCTGTCCGTGAAGGGCTCGAAGCGCGTACGGCGGCGGCGCGCGTCGCGCCGGTGCCGGAGCGAGACGCGGCGTGCGATGGCATACATCCACGTGCGGAGCGAGCTGCGGCGCTCGAAGCTCGGCACGGCGCGCCAGAGCGCCTCGGCGAACTCCGAGAACACCTCCGCCGCGTCGTCGTAATCGCGGTGCAGCGCGCCGAGGAAGCGCGTCACCTCTCCACCGTACTCGCGGAGAACTAGCGTCGCGGCGAGCTCGTAATTTTCGGAAGCGAGCGCGCGATCTGCTCGCTGTTCGACCGACTCTTCGAGTGTTCTGGCTCCCTCGGGAGACATCGGCGTTCAGCTTAGCGCGTCGCTGTCACCTTGAAGAAGCCGGTTGTCGCAGAGCGGGCCGCAAAGCACGCCACACTGCTTCGCGTCCCTGCTCGAGCATCGCGCGCCGCTTGCGACGCGGCGCTTCGTTGAAGATGTGCCAGAAGGTTCCATGAACGATCGCGGCGATCACCTCGATGGGCAGTGACCGAATCTCGCCTGACGCAATCCAGCTGCCGACGCGTTCCCCCGTCTTGCGGCCGAGCTCGTTGCGCAGGGCCTGGCTGTCGCCATCGAGCGGGTGGGGGAGCGGCGTTGTCTCCAGGTACCGCGCCTCGTTCGGATGCTTCTCCACGAACGTGGTGAGACGTGACCAGTAGTCGCGGAGCTGCACGTCGGCGCCGCCACTCCGTTCCCATGGGTCGAGGACGGTCGCTTTCCAAACGAGCTTGCAGCTCCGGAAGACGCCGTTTCCCAACGCCTCCTTGCTCGGATAGCGGAGGTACAGCGTGCCCAAGCCAACGCGCGCCCGCGCTGCGACTTCCGGGACGGTGACGTTCGCGTAGCCGCGCTCGGCGAACAGCTCGGTGGCCGCCGCCAGGATCACGCTCTCCTTCTCTGCCGAACGAGGTCTGCTCACGCGCAGCACTCGGCTTAGCGGTATGCGGTCGGAGTCGCAACGGCGACCGCGGCCGCCCGCCTTGACGAGCGCCGCTCATTACGGTAACCGTCATTACGGTAATGGTTGTTTCATGAATTCTGCGGAGGAAGACATGGCCCACACGTATGCCAAGCGGACCATCTCGCATGAGGCCGCTTTGCGAATCGCCACCGCCGCCGTCCACCGAGCGACTGCAATCGGCGTCCCCATCGTCGTTGCCGTCCTCGACGAGAGTGGCCTCGAGAAGGCGATCTGTCGCATGGATGGTGCACCGGTCGTCTCGATCGGAGCCGCGCGAGACAAGGCGTTCACCGCGCTGCTCGGGGTCCCTTCGGGCGACCTCTTCCACGCGGTGAAGGACGATCCGTCGATGCTCGCGACGCTCCCGAACAGACCGCAGATGGCGCTGATCGCTGGCGGGCTCCCGCTGGTGCTGGACGGAGCGCTGGTAGGAGCCGTCGGGGTGGGCGGCGGAAGCACGGAGCAGGATGTCGAGTGCGCGCAGGCCGGCATCCGCGCGTTGGAAGCGCAATGAGCGCGCTGGCGCTGCTCGAACGCGTCGTGGCCGGCGTGATCGTCGTCGTGCACGTCGGATTGCTCGTCTGGGCGCTCGTCGGGGTCGCAGAGTTGCTCCTACCCACGGTTCCCTGGCGACGCGTCAGCAACCCGCTCTTCTCGACCCCGATGCTCGTTCTTCAATGGAGCTTGATCGCGCTGGCAGCCACGACCTGCCTGCTCGGCTTGATGAGCTGGTCGCGCACACCGATCGCGATGGCCGTCATCTACGGCGCGATGGCCCTCGTGTGCGCGTACCAGACGTTCTTCATCCTGACGCACCCGACCCGCTTCCGCTCGATGGCCATCGAGTATGCGGAGTATCTGCTCGTCCTCGCGTTCCTCTTCCTGTCGCCCTACATGCGCGGGAGGTTCGTGCCATCGAGTTAGCCGAGGGCCTCGTCGTCATCATCTCGCTCAAGGTGGAGCGGCGCTCGCGGAGGCCGGCGCGAGCGGAGCTCCGCAGAGGTGACAGGTCCCCGGATCGTGCGCCTGCACCAGCCAGTGTTTCGAGCACCGATAGCGAACGAACGCCTCGAGATCGTCGGTCCCCCCGGCGGTGCGCGGCTTGCGCCCGAGCAGGACAGGTTTGTCATCTACGATCCAGACCTCTTCCTCTTTCCGTCTGAGCGGGAAGCAGGCGCCGACGGCCGCCCGTTCGCCGACCTTGTTCGCTTCGCTGACCGTCGCGAGCAGCCGGTAGCAGACGAAAGCGCGATCTCCCTCCTCGGCGAAGGCGTGCTCGCGATGGGTCAGCTCATCGTCGATGACGAGCGCCATGGTGCTCTCTGTCTCGGGCTCCGCCAGCACGACAGGTCCGTTGATGGCGGCGTATGCCTGGATGGCGTTTGCGTACGCTCGTTGTCGCGCGCTCCACGCAACTCGGGCCTCGGCTCCCTCCCCGCTGCAGTCGCAGTCGCAGTCCCCCGGGCGCAGCCCTTGAAAAGGTATGACGCCCAACAACAGGAGCGTCCTGAACCTTCGAGAGCGAGCGGAGGAGGAAGGCACGAGCCCTGGCAGCTTACCGTCGTTGGAGAAAAGCGTGTCCAGCGCACGTGCATGAGCCACACTTGGGCGCGTGAGCAAGTATCGCTCGCATCAAAGGCTTCAAACCGTTCGCCGATCTCGCCGGATCGTTGGGCGAGCTCGAGTCCGAGGTGCGAAAGATGCTCACGCCGACGTAGTCCAGGAGGTCGGGAAGATGCTCGCCGGGGTCCAGCGTCGACGACCCGCTGGCGTGACTGCGGACTCCGTTTGACGGTAGCCTGCGACCATGGGGCCCCAAAAGACGCTGCTGTCGCTCGTTGCGCTGTTCAGCCTGTGCGCGTGTGGTGACGACGCGCAATCCACCGGCGGCGCAGGGGGCGAAGCCCCGACGACGGGCGCCGGCCCCGGCGGAACCACCGGTCCCGGCGGCCCTTCGACCACCGGCTCTTCGCCGACGACGTCGACGACCGGATCGGGTGGCGCGCCTCCGTCGTGCAGTTTCAACGAGACGCCCGGCACGACGACCGAGACGCTCGACGTGGGCGGCACCGCGCGCACCTATGTGCTCGTCATTCCCGACAGCGTCGATGGAACGACGGCGGTGCCGCTCATCTTCGGCTTTCACGGGTTCGGCGGGACGGGCGAAAGCGCGAGCCAGTACTTCGGTCTCTCCGGCGAGGACGCGTACTACGTCTATCCGCAAGCGCTCGAGCTTCCTGGGGGCGGCGTGGGTTGGGACATGGAAGCGGACGGCGTCGACGTCGCCTTCATCGATGCGCTGATCGCGTCGCTGTCGGCGAATCACTGCATCGATCCTGCGCGCGTGTTCGCGGCGGGGCACAGCCACGGCGCCTCGTTCTCGAACCACCTCGGGTGCTATCGGCCCGAAGTGTTCCGCGCGATCGCGCCGGTGGCCGGTGGCGGGCCATGGGCAGGCGAGTGCACCGGCGGCGTCTCGGCGATGCTGAGCCACGGCAGCGCCGATCAAGACGTGCCGATCGAGAACGGTGAGGGGAGCCGCGATCACTGGCTCGAAGCGAACGGCTGCGCCGGCAGCGCGTCATCGCCGACCACACCCGCGCCCTGCGTCGCCTACGACGGCTGCGCCGAGCGGGTGCTCTGGTGCCAGCATGATGGCGGCCACGAGTGGCCCGACTTCGCGGGTTCGGGCATCCGTGAATTTTTCCTGAGCTTCTGATCGCGCTGTCGTCTTTCGGGGTGAGCGGTCCCGGCATCAGGCGGGCGGCGCGATTAAATCGGCTTCCAGCGGATGTACGCGGCGAAAAAGACCTGCCTACGCTCGGCGTATGCGCCGCCTCGCTCTCGCTTGCTTCTCGCTGCTCGCGCTCCCTGCTTGCTCCGATGACGCCTCCGGCACGGGCGGCGGGGCGAACAACACATCGGCGACCGGCATGTCGACCGCGTCGAGCGAAGCGACGAGCGCCACAACCAGCATGATGACCACCGGCGGCTCGCCGACGTCCGGCACCATGTCGACCGGCGCAACGACGACGGGCGGTGGCACCTGCATGGGCAAGGTCGGGCCGGCCGGCGACATGGACTACACGATGGATTGGGGCGGCGACATGCGCGAGTACCGCGTGCACGCGCCGCCCGGCTACGACGGAACGCAGGCCGTGCCGGTGGTGCTCGTCCTCCACGGCTACACCGAGACGAACGATCAAATCGAAGAGATCACCCAGATGACACCGGTGACGGACGCGCGCGGCGTCATCGTCGTGTATCCGCAAGGTCGCTCGACGAGCTGGAACGCGGGCACGTGCTGCGGGACATCGTCGAGCACCGGCGTCGACGACGTCGGCTTCGTCGGTGCGATGCTCGATGCGATCGAAGAGGCGTACTGCGTCGACGACAAACGCATCTACTCGTCGGGGTTCTCGAACGGCGGCATGCTCTCGCACCGCCTCGCGTGCGAGATGTCCGACCGCATCGCGGCGATCGGACCGGTCTCGGGCACAATCGCGATCGATCCGTGTACGCCGACGCGTCCGGTGCCGGTGATGCAGTTCCACGGCACGAGCGACTTCGTCGTCCCCTACAACGGCGGCGGCCTCTCCCAGGCGGCGTCGGTCCCCGATACGACGGCGGCGTGGGTCGCGCGGAACGGCTGCGGGACGACTCCGATGGTGACGTTCGACATGGGCGACGCCACCTGCGAGACCTACTCCGGCTGTCAAAATGACGCCACCGTCACGACGTGTACGCTCGAGGGCGGCGGTCATCAGTGGCCGGGCGGGATGAGCGCGGGCCTCGGCGGTACGATCAACATGGACATCTTCGCGAGCGAGGCGATGCTCGACTTCTTCGCCGAGCACCCACTGCCCTAATGATATCGGCGGTAGTCAGGCGACGCGTACGATCGTGAAGCGCGCCTCGATCATCTCGAAGAGCCCGTAGGCCACGAGCCCGATCGCGACCAGGGCGAGGGCGATCCCGCCGAACGTCCAGGTCTGGATCGTCGATAGGGCGTCGCCGAAGTCCTTGGTCTCGTACGGGTTCGCGTGGACCGCAGCGAAGACGAGCGCGACCGCGACGAGAGACAGAACGACGCCCCGCGCGGCTCGGCCGAACCTTCCGAAGCGGCGAATCCACTGCCGGGCCGGGGGATGCACACGCCGGAGGTCGAGGTTCTCGACGACGTCGTCGGAGAGCGCCTTGAAGATCTCGCGCGCTGCGAAGGCTCCCAGCACGGCCCCGCCGATGCCGACGAGCCAGCGGCCTGCGGGATCGATCGCCAACAGCCGCGCGATCCAGCCGCGTGCCTCCTCGTCTCCCGCGATGCGAGAGCCGACGAGCAGACCAACGGCATGCATGGCGAGCGTCCCGTGAACGATGCCGCTCACGGCGTAGGCGAGGCGATAGACCCATTTGGCGCCCTTGGACCCGTGCGGATCACGATCGAAGACCGCGCGCGCGATCTGCCAGAGCGCGTAGCCGGCGAGCCCGGCGGCCACGATCGCGACGAGGCCGAAGCCGATCGGGTGGCCCACGATCACTTCGAGCGCGCCCTTCTGGGTCGTCAGCTCTCCGTCGCGTGAGCCGCCGGCGGCCATGAACGCGAGCGCCCCGATGGTGCAATAGATCACACCCTTGGCGACGTAGCCGAGGCGCGCGGCCTTATCGAGAAAGCTCTTCGCGTCGTGGGTTCGCGGCGATTCCCAGCGGCGGTAGTCGGATGGCGCGCCCATTTACGACCCACGCAGCAACGAGCGTGCCCCGGCCGGACGGCGCGGCACGGCCCAGTTGCTCAGGAGCGTACGACGGGGAGCGAGCGCGACCCGGGCTTGGCGAGCGCCTCGTTGTGGCTGCCCATGCGGTAGCCGCCGAGATCGAGCGTCACGTAGAGAAAACCATGTTGCTTGCCGGCGCGCACGATCTCCGAGCGAACCTCGGGCGATGCCGCGCGCGACAGCTCGGACTCGTCGAGCTCGATCCGCGCGATCGCTTGCTCGGCGTTGGCGAGCTCGTGATAGCGCACGCGCACGCGACGGAAACCGAGCGTGCGAAGCTCCGCCTCGAGCGCGCCGACGCGCGCGAGCCGCTCGCGCGTCACGCGCGTCCCGAAGGGCAGGCGGCTCGACAGACAGGCGGCCGCGGGCTTGTCCCAAACTTCGAGCCCGAGCTCTTGCGCGCACGCGCGAACGTCGGCCTTGGTGTAGCCGAGCTCGACGAGCGGGCTCCTCACGGATGCGCGCGACGCGGCCTCGAGGCCGGGACGGTAGTCGCCGAGATCGTCGGTGTTGGTTCCGTTGACGACGCAGGCGAGCTTCCACTCCGCCTTTTTCGCCTCGGCGATCCGGTAGAGCTCCGACTTGCAGTGGAAGCAGCGGTCCGCCCCGTTCGCCTGGTAGCTCGGGTCGTCGATCTCGTGCGACTCGACGAGCCGGTGGTCGGCGCCGATCTGCGCCGCGATGAAGCGCGCGTCGTCGAGCTCGTGCGGGGCGAGGCTCGGAGAGACCGCGGTCATCCCGATCGCTCTCGGGCCGAGCGCCTTGTGCGCCGCCGCGAGCACGAGCGCGCTGTCGACGCCGCCGGAGTAGCAAACGAGGACGCTCTCGAGCCCGCGCAGGTGCTCGAGGAGGCGGTCCAGCTTTCCTTCCGACGTCACGAGGCTCTCGCTAGCACGTCCCGGAGCCCCCCGCTGCCGGGACGAAGGTGGTCAGCCGACCTCGTGGATCTTGAAACCGCTGACGATCTCGCTGCGCTCGAGCGCGCGCTGGATCCACTGCTGGTCACGCGCTGCCACGGCGATGAGCCGCACGTTCGGCCCGAGGTCGGGAAGGCCGGCAAATCCCACGGCCTTGGCCTCGGCCACGGTCATCACCTGAGCTTTTGTCTCCTTCTTGATCTCGTCGGAAATGAGGGAGGAGGTGTCCGAACCGGGGACGAGGTGAACCTCGAAAACGCTCATCATCCCGCCATGGTCGCAAGCGAACGGCGCCCGGCGCAAGCCCGAGACCCCCTGATACTTGCGAGGGTGGCCCTCCTTCAGACACGATCATCATCCAGATGGACCCGAAGAAACCCGGCATCGGCGCGCCGCTCGCCGCGACCCTGGCCGCGACGCTGACCGTGGGCTGCTCCGACACCAAGCTTCCGCCGAACCCGGTGCCGACGCCCGAGCTGCGCCGACCGATGCCGGATTGGTTCGATCCCAACGCGCGCTGGGACCCGAGGTCGGGCGACACGCGGGTCTACATCGAAGGCAAGATCGTCTTCGAGACCGACAAGGCGATCATTCGGCCCGAGAGCGAGGCCGTCCTCCAGAAGCTCCTCGCGTTCCTCAAGGACCGTCCGGACGTCACCCGCCTGCGCATCGAGGGCCACACCGACTCGCGCGCCTCGAACGAGCACAACCAGGAGCTGAGCGCGAAGCGCGCCCTCGCGGTGGCCGATTGGCTCGTCGATCGCGGCGTCGATCACCTTCGCCTCGTCGCCGCCGGCTACGGTGAGGACAAGCCCATCGCGCCGAACGAGCTCGTCGACGGTCGCGCCGAGAACCGCCGGACCGAGTTCCACGTCATGGAAGTGAACGGCCGCCCCTATGGGCCGCCGGGCGCGCTCAACGGCGGGATGGTCCTCA